>JAGDXK010000012.1 GCA_023256405.1 Nitrososphaerales archaeon | reverse complement strand
CTGAGCAGGCCGCACTGATCGCGCAAAAGGCGGGCGCAAGGCTCCTTGTCCTCTATCACTTCAGCGAAAGATATAAGGATGTATCCATGCTCGAGAACGAGGCAAAGGCCGTGTTTCCGAGCACGGTAGCCGCAAAGGACTTCATGTGCATAAAAATTGAAGATAACGATTTAAAGATATACGAGAGCATTCAACATTGTGAGTAGTTCTGCTGGAACGTACGTTTTGATTTCCTGGGACACATCGGATTCTGTTCTTTTAACATATTATTTGATAAGTAATGAAAAGGTCAAACTAAGCGGCTATTACTCGATAAAGGCTGAGAGCAGGAAGATCGTTGGATCTATTCTGAAGCTGGCGAAGAAGTTCAGCGCGGAAAAGATCATAGTTCAGAACAGCCTCGGGCTAAGCAAGGAAAGGGTTCAGAATAACGGGCCTGGATCCTCCGATGACAGGAGATGGCTCGCCAAGCTGAGAAAGGTTGATCAGGTCTTCGATCTTCTCGTTCATCATCAGAACGAAATAAAATGCGAAATCGTGGATCATATCAAGCCCTTTAACAGGTGTTCCTGGGGAAAGTTCGTGAGAATCTACGAAAACGGGAATATAGTGTTCGAGAACTTCACGCTCAAGCTGCCCAGCTCCTTTCTGGAATATGCTGCCTACGTGTATGAGAGCTTCATAGTTCCCGGGATAACGCTGGTGAAGAAGATTGATGACCATTCTGATCCTGTCATTGAGCTGGCAGGCCTCAGGATAAACGTTCCCCATGTCGAGCTGCCCGAAGGATATATGGTTGCATGGATAAAAAAGGAGGAGGCAGAAAGCATAGACGTTGATATTTCCTACGGAAGGACCCGCTCAGAGGCCCTCAGGAAACACAGAAGAGGAGTTATTAGATCCATGATCAAGTGGATAAATTCGAGCAAGAACATATCTTTTATTACAGCGCTGATAAACCTGGACCACAATAAGTTCAACGAATTCGTAAAGAAGCACAGAGTTTTACCCCCTGGCAGCGGATAGACAAACGGTCAGGGGTCAAGCAATTATTCCTCGTACCTTTAATGATCTGTATATAAGATCTGCAGCATCTGGAAGCTCAAGTCTGCACGCTTCCTGCACCCTCTGAAGCTTTGCCAACAGGCTGGCCCAGCCTTCAGCCTTTTTCAAACATCCCTTACTTTCTAGGAACCTTTCAATCTCGGTTCTGTATGGAAAGAGGCTCACGGTTTTGACGCCAAGAAGCACGCTCTCAACGTTCATGGTGCCCCCGCCCCCGATGAACGCGAAAGCCTTTTCAAGGACGTTGGGCCCAAAGAAATCCCCACCGTAGATTATCAGGTTTCCCCTTCTCTCGAGTATCCTTTCATATCTCTTAAGAAGGATAACCTTTTTATCGCCTATCCTTTCTGATACTCTGCGGGCGATCTCCTCAAAGTTGGCATATTTCTTAACGTACGACGCCATGTGCTCCGTTTCCCTTATCACGATTGCACCCTCGGACTCCCTCTCTATTTCGTTCTTCTCCGGCCAGATCTCCCTCCTGTAAAGCCATGCGGTGGGATCCAGGCTCCTGTAGGTTATAATCCTTTTAGCGCTGATTCCGTACGCGGTGAACTTGTTCTTCCTTATAATCCACGGAGCTAACAGATACTTGGAAAGGGGAACCGTGAGCCTGCACACAAATTCGCTGTGAGGTGAGTCGCATATTAACACGTGAGGTATTCCCAGACCAAATGCAACCCGCGCCGCCTCCGGGCTTCCAAACGATATTGCAAGAGATGGAGAAAGCTGAGGCACGAGCCGAGCTAGAAGCTCGGTCCTCTTGACGCTTTCCTCGAGCTTACTTTTTATGTCCCCTCCTCCATGTCTACCCACAACGCTGACCTGCGATCTGAGACGTACCCTACTCGAAACCCGTTCGAGCTCCTCATATTCTCTGGTCGTCACAATTACATCGTGAGATTCCCCAAGAAGCTTGTCCTCAAGAGCTCTTGTAAACAGATAGTGCTTAGGAGTTAGCGCGTCTATCCAGATCTTCATCCTCTCACCATTTTCATGAGCTTCCTAACCCTTTTAACATCAACTTCGTTCTCGATAGAGCCATCGCGCTTCAGATACGTGCCGACGATGGCTCCATCGGCGTACTTGAGCAGATCGGAGGCGTTGTCCTCGGTGAGACCGCTGCCGACGATCACAGGTACCTTGACAGCCTCCTTTACCGCTCTGATCTCCTTTTGGGATGGAGGGCTACCTGTCCTGGAGCCAGTGACTATCACCGCATCCGCGAGACCCCTTTCAACAACATCCCTGGCAGCTTCGCTGATCTTCCTCTGAAGCATAGGATAGGAGTGCTTAACGTGTACATCTGCCAAGATGGCGACCTTTGAACCGAGCTGGGCCCTCAGCCTTAGGAGTTCGGCACCGCATCCCTCAATTATTCCCTGATCCGTAACGTACGCCTCGCTCAGGACGTTGACTCTGATGTAGCTTAACGAAAAGGCCTCCGCAATGGAAAGGGCACCCGCGCATCCGTTCCTGAGGAGGTTCACGCCCATCGGCACCTTAAGCTCCTTCTTCAGCTCGCAGATAACCCTTGAAAACGAAGCTATTACCTCTGGCCTGCTGCTTGGATCCTTAAAATAAGGAACGTCGCCCAAGTTCTCGACCAGCACTCCATCTATTCCTCCATCCTGAAGGGCTCTCAGATCCCTCAGGGCGTTGCTGATAACTTCATCAAGACCACCTGCTGAGCCGGGGGAGCCGAGAAGGGGCTTCAAATGAACCATGCCAATTATAAACGGCCTGCTCCTGAACGGGAGCTCAATCATGAGGATCATAGAGCGTCAGAGTTTATAAGAATTTAAACCGCACAGGCAGCTTTTGAAAGGAAAGAGTTAAAAACTAACTCCTGAACTCCTTAATGACCAATGATGAGCGTGGACTGGGATGCGCATTCAAAGGCATTCGATAGCCTTCTTGAGGCGATAGGAAGAACTCCCATGGTAAAGCTGCAGAAAATACCGAAGGACGCTGGAGTAGACGCCACAATCTACGCAAAGCTTGACTATCTGAACCCATCGGGCAGTCTCAAGGATAGGGTCTATTACAGGATGATCACCGAGGCCATAAAGAGGGGAGACCTTAAGCCAGGCATGGAAATAATAGAGGTAAGCACTGGAAACGCGGGCATCGCATGCACGTGGATAGGAACGCTGCTTGGCTACAAGGTAACCATAGTTATGCCGGCCGGAATGTCAGAGGAAAGGAAGAAGCTGATAAGGGCGCTTGGCGGCAACATAATTGAGACGCCAGGAGCTGAAAGCGATGCTGACATATCGTATCAGGTTGCCATGAAGATGTGGAAGGAGCACCCGGAAAAGTACTGGTTCCCTGACCAGTACTCAAACCCGGACGCTATTGCGGCCCATCACGATACAACCGGAGCAGAAATTTGGGAACAGACCGGAGGAAAGGTCGATGCCCTTGTCCTAACCCAGGGGACTGGTGGAACTCTCACGGGCGTCGGAAGATATCTCAGAGAGAGGAATCCAAAGGTCAAGCTATACGCTGTTGAGCCGACAGAAGCCCCAATGCTATCAAAGAGGAAGTGGGGAAGCCACAAGATCGAAGGAATAGGAGATGGATTCGTCCCAAGGAACCTTGACGTCAGCATGCTCGACGGCGTGGTAACTGTTACGTCAGATGAAGCCATTTACTATGCTAAGCAGCTAATGCTGAAGGAGAAGATCCTGGCAGGGATATCATCAGGTGCCAACGTGGCAGCTGCAATAAAGGTTGCAAGGAAACACCCTGAGCTCAAGCATATAGTCGTAATGATGAACGACTCGGCAATGAGGTACTTCACCACGGAGCTCTTTGACGTGAAAAAGCATGTGGAGATACCTGAAAGAGAGCACCCGATTGACGAGTACACCAAGGAGCAGCTTGACAAGTACCAGTCAAGATGGGAAATAATTGAGTAAAAATCGATCTAATCAATAAAAAGCAAAAATTTTGTTTTTCGTTTTATTCGATTTCGACTTTCTTTCTTCTTTCTATCAGCTTTGGCAGCTCCACTATCAGTATTCCGTTCTTGAAAGCTGCCTTGACATTGTCAGGGTTGATCTTGGAGGGCAGGGTTATCTTCTTCCTGAAGGTCGCAACCTCAACCCGTTTTCCAAACCCCTCAAATGAGGACCAGGTTATGGTCTGCCCGGCCTTAGCTATTATTTCTATTTCGTTTTCCTTGACGTATATCTCTATCTGATCCTTGCTTTTTATGAACGGTAGGTCTACAGTTATGATATAGCTGTTCTCCGTTTCATACATTTCACTTAGTGGCTCTATGTTAACCATGTTCATCACCTCACCTGTACATAGATGGTAAGTTCTCCATCCTTCCCTGAGCCGCCCTTGCAGAAAGGTCCTTCATGTTCAGCCTTATCTCATCCGCCTTCTCAAGAAGGTCCGAGACGTCTATCTTTATGTCGAGAAGCTTGGAGAGCGCCTCTAGAACGGACGCGGCTGCTCCAGGATCTGGATATGTCGGGAAGCTTTCAGCTATCAGTGCGTAGCCATCAATGTCTCTGTCCCTGAGCAGCGCAAGAAGCTCAGCAAAGACGCCAGCTATGAAACCCTCGTCAAAAGGCTTTATGCCCTTCTCCTGCAGCACCTCCTTCCCCTTCTCTGAGTTTGAGATGCCAACCACTTCGGGCTTCGCGATCTCTATTCTCCGCTGGGTTGGATACCCGTTTAGCGAAACCAGCATGGAGACTCTTTTTTCATAAAGCCAGTCTGCCAGGGAAAGAGCCATGTTCTTCACCAGCGAAGGCGGTATTGGAATCTCGGAAGTTATGACCAACAGCTTGCCGTCTGAATAAACAGCCGCAGGCTCCTTAATAATTCCTGTCTTGACGGACAGTATGGGCGGCATGGCAGGGCTCTTTATAAATGCGACCGGCTTCATGCCGAACTTCTCGATCATATGAAAAGCCGCTATAGTTCCCACCAGGCCAACGTCCGGAAAACCCTCCACGGCCACTAGATTTGGCTGAAGTGGCTGAAGCTCAAGTATGGATACGTCATAGTACTCTAGATGAACCGCCATGACGTTTATTTGCTCGTTCTCTGATTTAAACTTTGAGCCCTATTTGCCTGATTTCTGGTAAAACAATGACCTCAGAACTCCAAAGGGAGCCTCGGTTTTCACTGCGGAGGTATAGAATGCTGTCCTGGATGCTCTGTATCCCATCTCTTTTAGGGCATTCAACAGATAACGTGTAGCAGGGGTTTGCGTCTTCAGGTTGGAGGAGAGAATTCTCAGATCATAATAATACGGTATTTCGTCGAGCTCCTCAAGGGCAGCCTCAAATAGCCTTTTGCATTCAGGACAGTCCTCGGAAAGGTCCTTTGCCACTGATATTATCCTCTCATCATAGAGCTGCCCTGTATAGATAGGACCAACCGGCATCATTTTGTCACCGCAGTATGGACAGCGATACAGCTCATCCCTCGTAACGTAGCCGCAGTTGCTGACGAAAAGGCTGTTAAGCTTGGAAACTAATTCAAGGGCGAGCTTTGCCCTTGGCCTAATTACATGATAGGTCCTTATGTAGTGCTTATCAACATGAGCAAACACCGGAACCGCTGCAATGTTGAGAACAGAGGCCTCTTTTATAACGTTACCCACTGCTATTCTTGCCTGCATTTCCTTCAAAAAGCTCACCTTCCTGGCTGCTACATGGTACCTCTTGTAAAGCGCTTCAGAATGTATGCCACCGAGAACCTGGGTATCAGTAAACGTGAAGGCGACAAGTCCCTCTCCCTTTATCGCTCTGACGGAGTTGAAGACATAAGGGGCAGAGGAGCCGTAGGGGTCCACGTCCATTGCATCTACTCTTCCGAGCCTGAAAAGCGTTTCAAGGAAGTCGTGGACGTCTAGGTTGAAAATCTGAACATCGCCTTTTGGGGCGTTCTGCGTCCAGTTAAGCCTCGCGAGCTCGGTTGCCGATCTGCTCAGATCGTTAAGAAGGAACCTGACGAAGCCTTCACCTTCGAGGGCAAGCCTTATCGCCTTAATTCCAGTACCGCTGAATGGCTCGGCATATGTAAGGTCACCACCCCTTATCCTTGCATATGCAGTGAATATCTTGACGAACACGCTTCTCGAGAAATATCCAAGCGGGTTGTAAAAGGCCTCAAGGCCTTCCTTTTTCCTTCCCCTCCACTATCGTATCCTCCAAGCGTTATCACCTGATGATGTACTTTGTTGCGTATAATTAAAAAACGTAATTCAGGAGCGGACTGAACCGCCCCATTATCAGACGAGGTGCATCATATCATCTGAGAAGCCCATCAACGCAGTTCAGTTTCATCATCTACTTCAGTTTAGTGCTCCTCATAGATATATGTTTTGTTTGCTGCCGTGTCAAAGTGAAAAATTAATTAATATATAATTTGTATAGATCTGTGTATGACTAAGCCAATGGAGCTTGGAGACATAAAGGAAGGCTCGTACATGATGATCGACGGCTCACCCTGTAAGGTTGTTGAGGTTGAGAAAAGCAAGCCAGGAAAGCACGGAAGCGCCAAGGTAAGGGTTGTCGGAATAGACATATTTACAGGCGCGAAAAAGAGCTACGTGGGACCTTCAGAGTCAAAGATTGAGGTGCCCATAATTGAAAAGGGATCCGCACAGGTGGTCAACATTTCCGGAAACGTTGTTCAGCTTATGGACCTGCAGACCTTCCAGACCATTGATGCGGAGTACATGGAGGAGGACATCAAGTCCAGAATACAGCCAGGACAGGAGGTTGAGTACTGGAAGGTGCTAGACAAGGTCAAGATCGTAAGGATAAAGTCATAAAGACCGAAAAATAAAAATAAGGTTGATTGATAGGATATATAAGCCCAGTCGAATGGCTCGTCTTACGACGGGCGGACTGACCTGCAAGGGATGAGGATAGGAGATGAGCCAGACGAATGGGCCGGTAGTTCAGGGGTAGAACGCCCGCCTTGCACGCGGGAGGTCGGGGGTTCAAGTCCCCCCCGGTCCACTTGGTGATTTTTAAATGAAAATAAGGGAGCTGGATTATATGGGTGATGCGTATATTGAAGTGATTGGAGCTGACATCTCAGAGTGCTTCAGGGGGGCTGCGCTTGGCCTTTTAAGGCTAATTTATAACGTGAGAAAGGTGAATCCTAAGAATAAGCTGAAGATTGAGCTCGAGGGCACAGATCTGCATAACCTGCTATACAGATGGCTTGAGTTCTTCATAATAAAGATATCAGCGGAAAGAATGGCATTCGGCGAAATAAACGTGAGGGTTGACCCTGAAGCGCACCTACTTTCAGCGGAACTGGGGTGGGAGCCGTACTCGCCTAAGAAGCATGGATTCAGAACCGAAGTTAAGGGAATAACCTACCATCTGATGGAGATACAGATTGATAAAGGATGCAGGCTCAGATATCTGGCAGACCTCTGATGAGCGCCAACAGAATAAAGGAATTGTTTCTGGCGGCTATAAATGAGAGAGATCAGAAAAAGCTGTACATGGACGTGGAGCTTCTTATATTCCTCATCAAAACGCAGCACGGCCTAGAGGTTCCGTTTACAAGGGAACACGGCGGCTCCATTACCAGGGCCCTCAGGCTGTACGAGATGGGGAACTACGAAGAGTGCATAAGGGAGCTGAGAAAGATCAAACATGACATCATCAGATACGCCAGAAAGGGCTTGTGAGCTTAATTCCCTCTAGAGCTTTGAGCAGTACATCGTTCTCATGACGCTTCCGAACTGAGAACCTAATCATGTTGTTGAGCCCGAAACTTCTGCATCCTCTAACGAGGATCCCCTTCGATTTCAAGAGAGCCAAAACTCGATCCTCATCCTCAACACCGGCCAAAAAATAGTTCGCGTCCGATCTCAGTCCAAGCCTCTTTTCGAGCTTTCTCTTTTCCTTCATAACTTTTGGTATTGTTCTGTCAAGGAACCTTTCACCTTCCTTTAATATGCCCTCAAGAGCCGCACAGCCGTAGGCGCCTATGCCCCAGGGCATCCTGAACTCCTTCATAGATTTCAGGATTTCATGGGGCCCATAGGCGAAACCTATCCTGATGCCAGGTATGCCATAAGCCTTTGTGAAGCTTCTCAGAGCAACTATATTTTCACTTTCAATAAAGCTTCTGGAGTGAGGCGTGAAGTATATAAAAGATTCATCTAGGAAGAGGTTGGAGCCAACCGATCTTAGCTCCTCGCCAAGCTCCTTCACGTAACCATAATAGATTCCAGTTGGGTTGTCAGGGTTCACAAGAAAGTAGGCAGCGTTCCTGATTATGGGAAAGTCATCCAGCTCCGGAACAAGCTTTTCAATAAAGATCGTTTCCTTATTGAAAAGATGCGCAAGCCTTGCGAGCTCGGAATAAGTGTGCTTTAACATTACAACCTTTTGCACGCTTTTCATTGAGTAAAACGACATGTAAAGGAGCTCAGTGACGCCAGCTCCAACAAGGACTCCGGAGCGCCTGAGGCCCATTCTTTCGCCGATCAGGCGTTCAAACTTTTCCTCGCAGTACGGGTATCGCTGAATCTCCGCTTTCTTAAGGTATTTTTTAAGAAAGTTGGGATAATATGGGTTCACTGATTGCGAGAAATCGATAAGGTTTCCTTCGTTCTCTCTAGCACCACCGTGGTAAACCGAGCACATAGGAAATTATTAAAGCTGAGAATATAAAAGAATAAATCACAATGAGAAGCAGCCTGGCCCCTTTTTCTACATCATCTCTGGAAGGCAGGCCGCCATCCCCGATGACGTAGCTTCCCTTTTTAACTAGCCTAACGTTCAGCAGTTTTGAAAAAAGGGCAATTGGGTACTTGCCGTTCATCCTTAGCCCTCTTTTTACTCTGATCTGTTTTCTGTATTCTCTGCCGTATAGAATGTAGATGATCACAGCAAAAAGCCTAGCAGGAACGTAATTAGCTACATAATCTACTGTTGCGGCTACCTTTCCGAATCTGATATACCTGTCTGTTTTATGCCCAATTATGCCGTCCGCCGTGTTTATTGCCCTGTAGATAAGGATCCCAGGCATGCCAAATATCATATAATAAAATAAAGGACTGACCACCGAATCAACTATGTTCTCGGCACCGCTCTCTATGGCTGCTGAGTAAAGAAAGGGCCTGGGAACGTTAACGTCTCTACTTACAATTTCTGAAACCCTCCTTCTCAGCTGGCTCTCGTCGTCAACTGCGCATCCCTTTACCTTCTTTATTAGGAGCCCGGCAGAAAATCCTGATTTGAGAAAATAAATGTACACCAGAGCTCCCACAAGACCCATGCCAGTCGCTCTACAGACAAGGATCCCAAGGACAAATGCTGCTAAGTAAGCAGCGAATGCTGCAAAACCACCCGCCAGCGTGTCCCAGGCGTTATTTTTCCTTTTATAGATCCTGTCTAAGAAGACCACAATATTTCCTACCCACACCGTCGGATGTATTGCGTTAGGGTATTCTACAAAAACGTCAACGATCACTGCAATAAGGAGAAACATCCATTTTGCAGGATCCATCTTTTGAACGCCTCCAGGTCAGACATGACATTGATGGAGCGGGCAAGTTCTGGGTCATCTAACAGGACAACCTGACCTTCAGGATCCTCTGGAACCACGTAGTTGAGTCCCACCAACACGGTTCTATTATCCTTAATCACAGCAGCCGCGACGCTTTTCTCTTTGACTAAGCTCAAAAACCTCTTAATATGCTCCCTGCGCAGGAAAATGGTGTCAGCGCTCAACAAAAGCATGGGCTCCTGTATTACATCAAGCAAAAACTTCACATCGTCAGGATAGCTAGTACCCGGTGTAACGATAACACTGGCCCCTAGAAATTTCAGAAAGCTGAGTCCATTTACGTGATCCCTGTCAGTTGCAACCAACGGCTTTCCAACTATGCCGCTGTACTTGAGGTACATAATAAAAATAAGCGGCAGGCCGCATGCACTGAGAAGAAGCTTATCGTATCCCAGTCTCCTACTCTTTCCTCCAGCCATCATAACTGCGCGCACAGGACCATCATCCCCAGCAGTCTTCCGAGCTCCGCCGAAGCTCCAAGCACATCCCCTCCTGAAGATCCAAAGGATGTAACTGCAACCCTGTAAACAAGATATCCAAATGCAATGCCAGCAAAGTTAAGAAGATAATAAATTCTCACGATCGGAAGAAGGATCAGTGATACTAAAAGATAGTATACGAGATGACTTTTTCTGAACCTTCTGCTGAAAATGCTGCCGAGACCTTCGTGATAATTTTCTCCAATCAGCCCCCCTATGATTGAGGCCCTCCCCAGCATGTCCGATGTTACAAAGAACGTGTAAGCTGCAACAAGGGTTCTGGGGTCAAACTCGTAAGTTGAGGCGAGCATAAGCGAATAAAAGAAGATGAGCGCAATGACCCCTCCTGCACCTATGTGCGGGTCCTTCATGATCTTCAGCTTCTCGCTTTTATCCCCCTTAGCGAATAGACCATCAAAGAAATCGCTGAGCCCATCCAAATGCAGTATGCCAGTAACCAAGTATATAAAGGCTAGCGATGCCACCGAAGCGAACAGGTTTCCGAAAATCCCTTTCAGGTAATACCTCGCTAACGCAGGTGCAGCTCCAACAATCAGAGAAACAACAGGGAGCAGATAGATGGAATCGGCCGCCCCTTCCACGCTCCCGCTTAACGGGATCACGGTAAAAAAAGAAATAACGTCCCTTAACCCATTTAACTTCAATTTAAGCGGCTGTCACTGAACCGGTATATGAACCTTCTTCTTGAGAGGCAGCGTAACTGTGAGAACCCCGTTCTCGTACTTTGCCTTCACTTCTCCTTCGGTTTCAACTTTATCTGGCAGAACGACAACCTTTTTGATCCTGAGGGGCCTTTGCTTCCAGTAGTAATCAACTCCCTCCTTATCTTTTCTTTCAGCGGATATAGTAAGGGTGCTTTCAGTTAGTGATAGCTTAATATCTTCCTTGTTGAAGCCTGCAAGGTCAGCAACCACAACGAGTTCATTCCCCTCCTCGTACACGTCAACGGGAGGAAGGATAGCCTCATAGATGTCGCGGGATTTTTCGCTTATTTTTCGTGCAATCTCATGAACCGTTTCCTTTATCATAAGTTTTTTAAAACAACACGTACCTTTAAGCGTTTTCTACCAATTTGTATTCTGCCTCATACCTTTACTATGTAGCCCAGAAGATACTCATAGAATAGCTTTCTTTCTCTTCTGCTTAAGGACAGCCCAAGCTTATTAATAGCGTCCTCCACTTTGTGGTAGTTTGAAAGAGACGAGAGGACGAACCGTATGGTACCTCCGCTCTTCACAAGCTTTAAAGATGATCTGAGAAATTTCATCGGAACCTCTATCCCCTCTCTTCCTCCATCGACTGTCACGTCCTCTATCACCTTCGACGGCAGATATGGAGGATTGAATATTACGTGATCGAAAGAGGCGTACCTGAAGGGAGGCCTAGTGCAGTCCCCAATTACCAAATCAAGCTCCTGCTTCAGGTTATCAGGCCTTATAAGATCGCAGCCCACCTTGAAATCAGCTGCTATGTTGGAGAGAACGAAACAGCTTCCGCAACCCATTTCAAGAACCCTTCCACTAGCTATATCCGATGAAATGTCCAGCAAAAAGAACGTGTCTTCCGCAGGTCTGTACTCTCCTTTAGAGCTCATCTAAAGCTCTCACCTCATCAAGTACCTCCTCGGGGGTGAGCTGAAACACCTTTAATCCAGGCCTTGTAATTGATGATGAGTTCCTCCTGTTCATAAGGGTAAGTACTTTATTTATTTGCCCTTCTGTAAGCGTGATGTCTGATTTTCTCTTTGCGACAAAGAACGTCGCGTGCACTCTCGGCGTTGGGATGTAAGCATCGCTAGGAATGTCCATGACCTTAAAATGCTCGAAGAGAAGATTGAACAGCACGGATACGCCTGTATAGTTTCTGTTGCCTGGCATGCTTGATAACTTCTCGTAGAACTCTGACTGAACTATTGCATATACCTCCCTCACCAGGTTCTTGGAAAGCCAGACTATGAAGTCACGGGATCGGCTAAACGGAAGATCCGTGAAAATTATTTCGTCGATCTCCGGAACATACTTAAAAGCGTCATCGTTTATGGCTATCACGTTCTTTAAAGATGAGATCTTCCTCTGCAGAATCCTGAAAAGCTTCGGGTTGATCTCAAAAACCCTCACCTGCTTAGAAAAGGAGGCCAGTTTTATAGTGAAGTTCCCGTATCCGGCGCCAATTTCGAATACTTTCCTGTTGACCGGAACGTGTTTTAAAACCTGGTTGACATAGTACTCCTTAAGGAACCTCAGATCGCTCATTTTGTTTCAACGTAAACCTCATTCCCCGATTCCACCTTTGCCTTTCCACTGTACTTTACCAGTATAAACGGCGATGATACGGGGCCAAACACCTCAATCACCTTTCCTATTTCCGTTTTGTTCTTGAGGTATACAACTGAGTTTATATCCGGTATATCCTCAGCTTTAATAACCACGTTGTTGCTCTTGGTAAGATGCATTATGGTTCCAATCCTTTTAAGGGCCATAGTTCAAATCATGATCTTCATCATAATAATGCTTTCCTTTATACCCATTCTAGATCTGCAAATATATAAAAAATAGGTATATTGCCGCGTTGACCAGCGTCGTAATAATACCATACTTAACGAAGTCCATGAAAGATAGACCCTCCCCTCCCCGGTCCTCAGCGGTCTGAATAATTATGATGTTGCTGGCAGCCCCTAACACGAGGAAGTTCCCGGCTATTGTGCTGCCCGCTGCCAGCGTAACAAGGTTGATGGGAGAAGATCCAGCGAACCTGACAAATAGATCGACGAAGGGAACGTTGCTGAGAAACTGGCTCAGGATTATGCTGATGAACATTATGTTTACCGGATTATTGAAAAGGCCCAGCGCAAAGGACTGAAAGAAGCCAGAGTTGTATACAGCCTGCATGACTATAAACATGAAAATGAAGAACGCTATCGTCTTCCAGTCAAATCTCTTCAGTACCCTGACCGAGCTTCTTGAGAGAAGAACTGGAAACGCTGAAATGAGCGCTATGAGGTCCAGCGAGAACGTCCTCCTTATCAGAAAGAAGAGAGCTGCGTTGAGCACTGAAAGTGCAAAGAGAAGGGCCATGGACAGCTTTGAAAGGAAGGCAAGCCGCTCATCCTTTATATTATAGTTCAGTGAGTTAACGCTTATCCTTCCTGGAATTCTGTTTTTGAAGAAAATCCTCAACATATAATAGGTAACCAGGAGGTTGACGAGGGTTGGCAACGCAAGATACTTTGCAAAGTAAAAGAAAGCGTTCTGCATCTGAAGCCCTATTATGAGGTTCTGGGGGTTGCCTATGGGCGTCATGACGCTTCCTGTAGTTACTGCGAACGCAAGCAGAAGAAGGAGAAACTTTTCGTTGATGTTCAGCCTTTTGCTAACCTCCACCAGCAGAGGGGTCATTATTATGGCAAGGGTGTCGTTCATCAGCACAGCAGAGAGAAATCCTATCAGCAGAAAAAGCTTGAGGGAAACGCTGTAGAAGCTCTCCTCATGTTCGAACAGCCTTCTGAAGTAATACATGAGAAGGCCGCTCTCGTTGAGTGCCGCCCCGATCAGCAGCATGCCTACGAGGTAGATCAGAACATGAACGTTCTCCGAGAGAAGCGCCTCATAGGGGGATATGCTTCCACTTAACAACATAAGGGCTGCACCTATGCCCATTGCCATCCATATCTCAACCCTCCTGCCGAAAATGCTCCGTTTGGCAATCAGCACATATACGACTATTAGGACTGCCACAGGAACTAGCCTGAAGTCTTCAAGCATTGGCCTTCTCAGTTGTTAATCAGCTGTTAATTTAAGATTTGCTAAACAACTGAGGCGTAAGATCAAAAAAGTTTTAAGCGAAACCCTGCACATAAAAACCGTGTTGGCTCTCGAAAAGGTAACGGTGGACATCCTGCTGGAAAAGGATGAGAGATACCTCAAGAGCCTTATGAGGGCGCTGGCGCCAGACAACGTGAACTTTCCTGAAGGGATAGCAATGAACATGAAGTACAGTAACGAAGCTCTTGAAATTCACGCAGAGAGCGATGGGAGGAGGATAATGTCGCTTCTCAACACTGTAGATGAGGTTCTGGAGCTTGCCAAGATGATTGAAAGGGGTGTGGAATGATGCTCCGTTTGATCAGGGACAGGCTTGATGAGTACCGTGAATCTCTTAAAAAGAGGGGCTCCGATTTTCCTCTGGAGAGGCTTCTTGAGCTGGATGACAGAAGGAGAAAGCTTATACAGGAGATAAATGGGCTGAGGCATCAGAAAAACATCCTGGAACAGGAAATAGCCAGAAAAATCAGAAGCGGTGCTGAGGCCATTGAAAAGGATAAGGTAAAAACACTCGACGAGCAGATAAAGCAGAAGGAAAACGAGCTCAGCAAAGTTGAAGAGCAGATAAACTCGCTGCAGCTGGTTATGCCTAACTTCGTCGAGAGCTCAGTGCCCGTTGGGCCTGATGAGTCATACAACGTGGTGGTGAGAACCTGGGGAGAGGCCGGAAAGACCGGTCCAGACCATATTGATATAGGCCTCAAGCTTGATCTCATAGATCTTGAAAGGGCCGCTAAGACCAGCGGGGCTAGGTTTTATTACCTGAAGAGGGATCTCGTGAGGCTCAACTATGCGCTGATTGCGTATGGCCTGGACTTCGGAGTAAGAAAGGGTTTTACCCTGCTGCAGCCCCCGTACATGCTGCGCAGGGCAATAGTTGAAAGCGCTGTTGACCTTTCAGCATTTGAGGACGCGATCTACAAGATAGAGAATGAGGACCTGTATCTCCTCACGACCTCCGAGCACGCTATACTCGGATATCACTATGATGAGATTCTTGATGAAAAGGACCTCCCGCTAAAGTACGTTGGAATATCGCCCTGCTTCAGAAAGGAGGCAGGAGCTCACGGAAGGGACACTAAGGGCATATTCAGGGTTCACGTGTTTGAGAAGGTGGAGCAGTTCATCTACAGCAAGCCCGAAGATTCATGGAAGCACCATGAGGAGCTCATAAGAAACGCCGAGGAGTTCTTCCAGAGCCTCGAGATTCCCTACAGGGTGGTGAACGTGGCATCAGGAGAGCTGGGAGCATGCGCTGCCAAGAAATATGACCTTGAAGTATGGCTGCCAGGACAGAACAAGTACAGGGAGGCAGTATCGTGTTCAAACTGCCTAGAATGGCAGGCAATAAGGGCAAAGATAAGGTACAGAAAAGGCAACGAGCTCAACTACGTTCATACTCTTAATTCAACGCTCGTTGCAACGGAAAGGGCGCTTATAGCTATTATGGAAAACCACTATCAGCCCGATGGCAGGATAAAGATACCCAGGCCTCTCGTTCCGTACATGAACGGCCAGGAGTACATAGAGCCCCAGAAGGTCTAGAGCTGACATTTTCCCACGCTGTGAGTGGCGGAGGTTCCCCGAGGTCTTAAGGGTTACTTTCCTTTAACCGAAGTTGCTTTGTCATGGAGCGACAGACATGACATAAACGTTGTTTCCATCTTAGCCATGAACGAAGAAGCTTTCTGCTTTTATTAAGCGCTTTACGCTTGACCATCCCCGCCTTGAAAAGACGAGGCTTTCATTAATTGTAAGGCTTACCCGATTTTGCGGCTTTATGATTTCACCCTGTACTTGTGATCCGTTTCCAGAAATCCAGAATAAACTCCCCATTCGTTTAGCAGCAGCTCAAGCTGATGTTTCCCATCTGCCGAGTTGAAGTCAGCTATGCCCTTCTTGAGAAGCGCCTTGTTCAAACTTTCAACAGTGAACTCCCCAAGCTCCTTTGCAGTTTTAAATGGCTCAATCCTTTCAAGGGATTCCTTTATGATCTGCTTCCTCTTCTTGAGATTCGCCTCCAGGAATTCAAGGCCTTTATCGGTTATTATTATGTCACCAACGCCTATAGTGACGAAGCCCAGCTCATTAGCAGTATAAACGATGGGCATAAAGTCGTCGAGATCGACCTCAAGCCTTTCCTCAAGCTCAAAAAGGTCGGTTTTGCCTCCAAATTCATTCTTCAGAACCAGCAATAAACCAAGAAGATCTGCGACTCTTGTGGATGGATGTATGACCTTATAACTCAACCTTACATAAAATATTTCGAGATCGATCTTTAAATTTATTGCTGATACAACATCACGCCGAACGCATCGTATTAGCTTTTAACGCCATCTTGTTGTTGAATAATGTTGTTGAAACTAGGAGACCACCAATGAAAGCGTCATTCTGGCGGGTACTTCTGCGAGTACTTGTAGCTTCTTGGCGTGCCGGTTCTGGTCAATATTCCCTCTCTTACCAAATCGGTAAGGGCATGAGCTATTGCTGATCTGTCATAATGATACCCTCTTCTCTGCAGCTCCTCATCAACTTCAAATAGGCTTCTCTCTTGCGAGAACCACTTTTCTTTCCACAGCTGAACCAGCAGGTCCTTGCAGGTTGTGCCTTTCCTTATGTTTTCCTTTGTTGCTATCTGTTGTTGAACAGGAATGGCTGAGAGTATTTTTGGAATCACTTCATCTATTTTATCCTCCGGGCATTCAACTTCTATCTCCCAATCTCCTTTCTTAAGTTTTATACGTATATTGTTGGTGTTGTTGTTCAAATTGCGCAACATTTATATTCTACCTTGTCTAACCTATTGTTGATCAAGTTGA
>JAGDXK010000027.1:15309-19656 GCA_023256405.1 Nitrososphaerales archaeon | reverse complement strand
AACCCACATAAATGCGGTCTGCAGCCGCACCCGTGGCCGTTCCGGCACCCCGGCTTATACCAGATTTTATTCCTTTAACTTATTAATTTTTAGCAAATATTCAAGTATAGCGCTGTAATCCTCCTCGGCCAAGTCGGATTCCGCTGCCGCCGTGTAGGTGCTCCAGAGAGCCGCATGCACCGGCATGTGTATGTTGTACTTATCAGCAACCTTTGCTACAAGACCTAAATCCTTCTTCATGTGCTTCAGGTAAAACGTTGGCTCGTAGTTGCTAACCAGCATCTTCTGTCCTTTAACTTCGCTGAACTCGGTTTTATACCCACTGGCGTTAATCAGATATATGAAAAGCCTGGGATCAACCTTCATCTTCTGAACTAAGGTAAGCCCTTCAGCGATCAGCTCAGCGTAACCAGCCACCAGGAGGTTAAATGCCAGTTTCAATGAGAGCGCATCTCCTATATCGCCAGCATATATGGTTCTGTGAGCAAAGGTCTTTATGAGATCCGAATACTCTTCATACTTAGTCCGGTCCCCGCCTATCAGCGCTATAAGATCTCCCCTTATCGCCTTGTCAGGGCCTCCTATAAGTGGAACTTCGAGCCTGTATGCGTTTTTCCTCTTGAGCTTTTCATTTATGTATCTTGACATTATGGGAGATATCGTGCTGAAGTCGATAATCAGCTTGTTGGGCTTGATGTAATCGGAAATGCCATGATTTCCGAGAATAACGTCCTCGTCGGCTTCATCGTCAGTCACGCTGACAAGTATTACGTCGCTCTTTTCAACAACATCGCTAATTGATGACATCAGATCTATCCTGTCCCTCAGGTGTTCGACCTTGGACTTGGTCCTGTTGAATCCGTAGACTACGTATCCTGACTGGACAGCTCTTAAGGCCAGCGCTTGCCCCATTTTGCCTAACCCTATAAATCCTAATTTCATTAACCAAATAATGCAAAACTTAATTATTTTAACTTTATTAAAAAACAACGTGGAATGCATAGAGGCAATTCTGTCGCGCAGAAGCATAAGAAAACTTGCTGAGATCAACATAGACAGGGGAACCGTTGAGCTCCTTCTTAGGGCTGCGGCATCGGCCCCGAGTGCGCATAATCTTCAGCCATGGGAATTCATAGCGGTCGATGATAGAAGGATCATTGAATCTCTAGCGGCGATTCTCAGATCGGAATACATTAAGAGCGGCATGGCTGATGAGATCAAAGCTGAAAGGACGTATTCCGTTATAAGGTCAGCCTCCCTGATCATCATTGGATTTCTCAATCTTGCAAGGCTCAGGGATGCCTCTCCGCTTGAAAAAACGTTAGGTATTCAGAGTCTGGCGGCAGCGGCGGAGAATATACTGCTGGCCGCTCACTGTTTAGGTCTCGCAGCCCACTGGAGGGCTGTGCCGCTAGCTCGGCCTGATATATTCAGAACCCTATTTAACGTTCCAGACAGCGTTGAGCCGCAGTGGATGATAGTAATTGGAGCACCGGCCGGCAAGCCGCGGGATAAGCCTGTAAGATCTGATGTCTTCCACTTTAATCAGTGGTAGTCTCAGGTTATTTGCTCGAAGGTTTCAGGATTAAGGAAGACGGTGTACTCATTCATCATAAATTTCTGCTCTCCAAGCGCTAGAAGGCCCAGAGCTCTAACCTTCTCCCCAACCGATAGCTTCTTTGCGCTTTGTATGAGCTCGGATGGTATGATGAGGACGCCCTCCCCAGTGTCATCACCTATGATCGCTTCGTACCGGTTAGGTGTCTTCATGCTAACTTCTGAGAGCATGATGAAATCCATGCTTACGTATCCCTTTTCAGCAGAAGCTATTTTATCAAGGACCGGTTTATAGCTCGTTGCGCCTTCATAGCTGGTGCATTTTATCACGTTGAAAGTGGGGAACTCGTACTTTGCCTCTATTACCACTATGCTTTTGGATTCTATGCACTCCTGTGGAACCTTTGCAGGATGCACGTGTCCAAACTCGTCAAGCAGCATGGCTCCCTGCTGAGCCCGGTAAATTGACATTATTGAGGGGTAAAGCTCCATGTTAAATGGATTAAGAAGCGCTGCTTCATCTCCAAATGCGCTGGATTTGAAAACGGCTGGGCCAGCAACAAGCGTGAGCCCCTCCTTTATCCTGTCTGCACCCTCATAGTCCCATAAAACCACACGCACCCTCTTCTGTCCTCTTACAAAGAATCCTATCCCGTGACCCTCAGTTCCGTCTTTCCTTTTATAGCTTATCGTTCTGAACGGACCCTCAACGATACCTATTATGAAGTGCTTCTTCAGATCGGGAAACCTGTTAACGAAGTCCCTGAGATCGTATCTCTCATCTGTCACCAAGAGCTGGGACCTGTCATTGGCGTGAACCTCAAGGGTTCCTCTTTTTGACTTCCTTATGGAAACGTTTTTCAGATTAACGCGGACTACGCCTCTTATGTCTCTGAACAGGTCCTCCTGACCCCAGTAGACGCCTCTCATTGGCTCTGTATCGATTAGAAAAAACACGGTTCTATTCTGATATTTTTTATGTGAAAGCAGAAAGGAGGAGATATTAACTCCGTGCCTTTCCGATTTTATCTCGCTGGGCCTCATGTACTCCTCAAGCTTTATTCCTAGGTCGTTTATTACCAGGTAAAGGGCACCAAGGTCTGTGAGATATCCGGCCCCTACCTTCTTTTTCTTCTCCTCTATTAGCTGCAGAATGCGCTCCCTAGTCAGATCGCTTCTTATGGTTAAAATCTGCTCCAATAATTTGTTGAACTTGTCCGAATTCTCCTTCATGATTTTTCCTTGAGCTCCTGAAGATACCTCAGGGCGTCAAGCGCGGCCTTCGCTCCCATGCCTGCGGCGGTTATTGCCTGCCTGTAGACCGGATCGGCAATATCTCCTGCTGCAAAGACTCCTTTGATGCTCGTCCCAGTCTCCCCGTAGAGCTTGATGTACTTGTTCTCAGTGAGCTCAACCTGTCCTTCAACAAGTGAGGTGTTTGGTATATGTCCTATATCCACGAATACTCCCTGAACCGGCAGAGAAGATATTTCGTTTGTCATCTTGTTCTTTACCTTTACCCCCTCAACTTTCTGGGTGCCGTATATTTCAACGACCTCGCTGTTCCACACGAACTTTATGTTCGGAATAGAGAAGGCCCTCTTCTGGAGGACCGCCTGGGCTCTAAGCTTGTCCCTTCTGTGAATAACTGTTACGCTCTTGCAGATCTTGGAAAGGTATATTGCGTCCTCAATGGCAGTGTCACCGCCACCTATTACGGCCACGTCCATGCCCTTGAAGAACATTCCATCACACACAGCGCAGTAGGAAACTCCCTTGCCCTTGAACTTCCTTTCGCTGGGTATTCCAAGCTCTCTTGGAGAGGCTCCCATAGCAAGTATAACGGCATCGGCGTAGTAAGTATCCTCCTCCACCGTAATCCTGAAGGGCCTTTCAAGCAGGTTTATCTCCGTGGCATCCTTATCTATTATATTCACGCCCAACCTTTCGGCCTGGGCCCTCATTCTCTTCATAAGCTCAGGTCCAAGTATGGGCTCTGGAAATCCAGGGAAGTTCTCGACCTCAGTCGTGAGCATGAGCTGTCCACCAAAGGAGTATCCTCCTATTAGAATGGCATCTGCGCCTCCCCTGACTGCATATATGCCTGCGGTCAGGCCTGCAGGACCGCTTCCGATTATGACTATTTCGTGCTTCTCCTCCTTTCCGCCGGAAATTCCAGAGATTTTGAAACTCATGTATAAAAAATAAAAGAACTACTATAATAAGCATTATGGAACAAAATTCAAAAATTATTTAAAATACACCGCCAATGCCTTGATGATCCGGAATGTCATACGTTACCAAAATGGTCTGCTCTAGGTGTGGCAAGGTTTACGATCCCCGTGAAGGTCACGTAATGTGCGAAAAGAAGGACCTGGGAAGGCTGGATATATACTATGACTATGAAAGGGTTAAGGAAAGTCTGACTAAGAGCTCCCTTGCAAATAGACCCAGGGACACTTGGAGATGGAAGGAGCTCATGCCAGCCGACGAGAAGTATGCGGTAAGGCTTGGCGAAGGAGGCACCCCGTTGATCAGAGCGACGAGGCTGGCCGAGGCCTATGGTCTCAGGGAGCTATACATTAAGGATGAAACCAGAAACCCAACAGGATCCTTCAAGGACAGATCCATGGCAGTGAGTGTGGCAAAGGCCGTTGAGCTAGGTGTTAAGGTTGACACAACCGCAAGCAGCGGCAACGCTGCTGCGGCGCTGGCGGCCTACTCTGCAAAGGCAGGGATCAAGACGGTCGCGTTCGTTCTTTCAACCGCAAGCACCTCCAAGATAGCGCA
>JAGDXK010000027.1:0-15299 GCA_023256405.1 Nitrososphaerales archaeon | reverse complement strand
AGCGCAGCTCAAGCTCTACGGAGCCTCAGTAATTAAAGTAAGGGGCATAGAGAAAGGCGAGGATCCAACTGTTAAGATGATGCTTGCTACTGTTGACCAGATGGGCTGGTATCCCTCACCTTCCTTCGGGCCATTTAATCCCTATCAGGTCGAGGGTCCGAAGGGAATTTCCTTTGAGCTGGCCGAGCAGTTCAACTGGGAGCCCTACGATTGGATGCTTGTGCCCACAGGCAGCAGCTGCCTTCTGGCTGGCCTGTGGAAGGGAGTAAGGGATCTCATGGAGATCGGCCTCGTAAACTACTATCCTAGGCTCGTTGCAGTCCAGCCTGCAGGAAACAGCCCACTTGTCAGGGCGATAAAAAACGGTATACCTTTTGAGAAAATTGAGCCCGAAAAGCATCCCCACACCATAGCCGCAGGCCTGTCAGATCCTTATCCTTGGGACGGAGATGCCGCCCTGGAAGGCATAAAGAAGACTGGAGGCACTGGCGAGGTAGCAACCGATGAGGAAATAGCACAGGCCGTAAAGGACCTTGCAAAGTACGAGGGGATATTTGCGGAGCCAAGCGGGGCAGCAGCGCTTGGAGCCCTTAAGAAGCTTCTGGATAACAGGGTTATAGACAGAAGCGACAGGATAGTAGTGCTTGTAACGGGCTCAGGTTTTAAGGACCTGGCCTTTGCCCAGTCTTTATACACTGAGCCTCCGGAAATAGATCCCGACATAGAACAGCTAAAGAAGGCGTTAAGACAGGAAGGAATACCCTATTAAACCTGTTCATTCTTCCAAAAGCTTCATGTGTTTTATTGGCTCTCCCTCAAACTTGAAGACTCTGCTTATTATCATGAGCTCGGGGCCGCTTGTGCTCCTGCCAACTATAAGTCCCCTGCTGTTTCCCACGATTCCGGAGGCCACGAAGGGAACCCCTCCGTTAACCGAGCCCACATCTACATCTACCCCGAGCACGCTCTTTGCCCTCCTTATCTCTTCCTCGGACGCCATAGGATGGAGAAGGGCTCCCTTATTGGTGGCCACCCCCACAGCACCAACCTGATTGTAGCCCGCAATGCTCATCTTTAACAGCCTTACCTTGAAAACCTTCGAAGCTTGGTTGACCTCATCATCGCTAAGTATGGGTGATGCAATCCCACCGTAGTCGTTTACAAGAAATAGGTTACCGACAGCAGTGTAGACGGAGTTCAGCCTCTCAATTTCCCCATTCATGAGGGCTCTTATGCCTTCCAGCTCTTCATCTGTTATGAACTTTGAGGTGATGGCACCAAATGAGTTCATAGCAAGAAGTGGGCCAAGGAGCCTTCCGCCTGCTACGCTCGCGTAGCCGAAGTTAACTCCAAGCATCTCCGACATGAGCCTGCTCTTTCTTTCGGGATATCCGTTCGGAACAAGAAGCAGGCTCTCAGATACCTTCAAGAATAATCCTACGTTTGGATTTCTGTATACATTGTACAGGTATATCGACAACTTTTCAAATTAATATCATGGGTTTTTTAAACGTTTACTGAAGAATCAGCTCAGACAGGGCAAAAAGCTTAACTAACTTTAAACCGTTACATTTATTACACTTGAATCACGCGGAGCTTGTATTGCTATGTTCGCTTGTCTCTGGAGTCCTTTTTCTACCAGGCGCAGTAGAGGACTTCAGATACAGGGAGGTGCACGATCTTTTTCTCATCTTACCTTACGCATCCTATTTTGCCCTTTATCTTATAAGCGGGCTTTTTGCGCTTGAGCTCAGCCTTTTGCTTGCATCTGTCTTCTTTGTAATGCTTTTTATGATAAACAGGGCAGGATATGTAGCAATCGGCGATGTGCTGGGCCTGCCATCAATATTTTCCATATTTTATGCGGTGCCGTTCCTGATTCTATTCTTTCCTCTCACTGCCCTGATAGACCTGTCATTTTATTATTATCGAAGCAGAGGCAGCTCGGGTAAAAGCGGAGAAAACAATGGAAGGTTCATGATCAAGAGCCGAAAGAATGGAAAGTACGAATACGGCGTGCCGCTCGTAGGATATGCCTATGCAGCTGCTTTTCTTTCATCTCTTGCCTACGTTGTGCTCTTAACTTTCAGACCCTGATATCTAATTGCTGACCCCCTCACGCCCTGATAGGGCGAGGCTTTCAATGACTGGTAACATCTTTCAAAGGACAGGGACTAAGCGCTTGCACATGTTTTATATCAGGCGCTAAAAACAACTCAATTATGAGGGTGTGCTTGGAGATCAGCAGTAAATATCACTATGGCAAAATAGTCAGAAGGGTTAACAGGTTTGTTGTATGGGTTTTGGCTGGCAGTGACGTTAGGGCCTGCCACCTGCATGAGACAGGAAGGCTGAGAGAGCTTATATATCCGGGAAACGAGGTCATCTACATCAATAGGAAGCGACTTAAAACCAGCTGCCTGATCATGGCCGCAAGAGACAAAGAATCCTGGGTTATAACGAACTCAGCTCTTCAAAGGCCAATTGCCCTCTGCATGCTGAGGGAAATGGGCAACGTTAAGCCCGAAGTGAAATTTCTGGACAGCAGAATTGACTTTTTCGTCGAACCTGACAAATATGTCGAAACGAAGGGGTGCACACTCGCTGAGAGCGGAGTGGCCCTTTTCCCGGACGCCCCGACCGAGAGAGGCAGAAAGCACCTGGAGGATCTTATCAAGGTGGTAGAAAGTGGCAGGAAGGCGCTGATATACTTCTTGATAATGAGGGAAAACGTTAGGTGTTTTTACCCTAACTACATAACAGACCCGAAGTTCTCAGAGCTTTTATTTAAAGCCATCAGAGCCGGGGTTGAATTCAGGGCGTCAGTTTTCACTATAAGAACGGAAAGAAAGCTTAGAATCTATTATGTGAAGGATGTCGGATTGTGCGAAGAGAGGCCTAAATTTAATAGTTCTGATTTTTAATAAAGAATTTATTACCTTAGATCTTATTTTTAAATAAACAAAAATGGTCACTAACCTTACAGAGGAGGCCAAGGCAATATGGGCCAAGGCCATAAGAGCTAAGGATCCTGAGGAGAAGCTGAGGCTTCTCCAGCTTTTTTACTCGAAGATGCCTCATCACAAGGGCACCGAAAAGCTGGAAGTCTCCATAAAGAGACAGATGGCCGCGCTTAAGGAGGAAATAATAGAAAGCAAAAAGAAGAAAGCGGTTAGAAAGGACATCTGGATTGTAAAAAAGCAGGGCATAATGGCCGTCCTCGTTGACTATGATTTTACGGACTCATTTTACAGGCTCACGGGGGTAAATCCTCCTCAGTATGAAGTCTTTTCCAGGCCCTTCGTTGCGCCCCTAAAGGCCCTTGATATCATCATACAGACGTATTACGCTCCTATAGGGGTTGGAAATCTTAAGAACTTCATGAAGCTGATAAAGCAGGCTGACGTCCTTATAATAGCCGATGAAAGGGTCATTCCGCTGATTGAGTCCGAGGACATAGTTCTTGTTCAGAACAGAAGAAGAGCTGTGGAAATTTTAAGAATGCCAACCGGAGGAATAAGAATAATCGGGAAATCAAAGTTCATCTCTGAGGAGGAGCTAAGAAGCTTCTTAACAGGCTATGGAATTTCAAACTGCATTATAAAGATAAGCATAGATGCAACCCTGGATGACGTAGAGGATTACATCTTTGGAAAGATGCAGAAGGTATTCGTCAAAATGAAGTCAGACCCCAAGGAACTGGTTTCTGATATTTTGAATGCACTGGGCCTAATCAGGATCTACACCTTGGACTCTGAAGGAGCAATTGCAGGTCCTCCCCTGCTGCTCAAGGTAGGAAGCACGGTGAGCGACGTCGCGAGCGAGATAAACATCAGGAATGCAAAAGGCGCATACGTAATAAGAAACGGCTCCAGGATGAGGGTAGGAGTTAGCTTTGAGCTTAAGGATGGGGATCAGATTAGAATATTATATTAGGATTTATTAGAACCAGACGGCTCCTCTGAAGGGATTTTCGACCTTCATGCCCCTCTTAAGCTTTATGAGCGCCAGGGCTTCAGGATACGAAAGAAGTGGCATTCTGAACCCCTCGACGTTCATCGGTATTCTAGGACAGGCTACCTCCACAAAAGCCTCTATGCGCTCGAACTTGTTGACCTTTTCAGGAGTTATCTCATTCATAACGATCCTTACAGTTCGAACCCCCAGCCTGCGCAATTCCCTATCTATAAACTCGGCCTTCTTGATGTTTACTTGGCCTTCCTTTTCCCCGATTATCAGGCCCATCCTTTCAGCTCTCATAGCTAGCCCTATCCTGGCAAAGGAGGAGCGCAGCGCTTTTGCTGCTTCGTCCTCAACGTCCGTAATCTCAATTGCATGGGGATCCATCATTAAGGTGCGCCTTTCAGTTGAAAGCCTGAGGCCTATTGCGTGGAAAAGGCTCTCGCCCAGCAGTATGTTATAGCTTGCGCTTCCAGTGAACGCCGAGTAAAAGTTGCAGCCCAGAACCTGACCTTGAAGAAGCGTTTCGTACTTTCCCACGGGCGCAAGCTCTATTCTATCTTTGAGCATCTCCCTGATTTTTATGTAGGTGCTGTAGTAATTTGAGAGCGTGTAGAGTCCGGCTTTTCCCTCGATTTTATTAGAAGCTAAATAATCGAGGAGAAGCTCGATGAGCCTTTTCAGCGTCTCATCGTTAAAAACGTATTCAGTCTCAATAAATCTCACGTTGCCTATACGCTCAAGGCCAATTCTATGACCTACGTTAAAAATAAGATCGGCGTGAACGTTGAACGCCTTCTCTATCTGAAGGTCGCATGATCCATATGACGGATCTCCAGATATATACGCTTCAATTCCCATACTCTCAAGGTGCTCCTGTATTTTAAGCAACGCCGTTATAAGCCCATCTGGACCTACTATGAGCACAGAACTGGGTTTTTCATCTTTGATGATGCTGTCTATCTGATCCCAGTTGATGAAAATCAAGAGGCCTGAGGAGCAACCTCTTTCTGCGCTTCGATTATTTCAAGTCTCGTCTTTACCGGAAGCTTCGACCTGGCAACTCTGAGCGCCTCTTTGGCCTTTTCAAGAAACTCCTTCTTCACGTATATTTCAAGTATCGTGTCTCCCGGTTCCACCCTCGCCGCGAGGCCTACGGGCTTACCAAATGCCCTTCTCATGCCCTCGGAAAGCCTATCCGCACCGGCAGTTGCTATCATCTTGTTTTCCCTGAGGATTACATGTGGATATGGAACGAGCCTCAGAAAATAGTTATTTTCTCCTATCTCCTCTATGGTCTTGTTTGCTGCCACTCTGGCTGCCTCAAGCGCGTTCTGCCTAATCTGGACGCTTCCCTCCGAGATGAGCCTGAGGATGTAGTCATAACCTGTTGTGAGCTTCCCCATGGTGAACTTAGCTATCCTCAGTCCTGGAATGGCATCGATGTACTCTCTCCTTACATAAGGCATGCCCTCAGGGCGCCTGTAGTTTCTTCCTTTCAACTCAGCTTACCATAAGATCACAGAATTTAAAAATGTTGCTAAAAGAGCCTCAGAGCATGACATGTCTTCCTAGGTTAGCCTGGCTACTGCGGGCAGCGATCTCTTATGCTGACTGCTGTCCATAAGGCTCAGAACCCTCTGGGCCTTGTCCTTCCACTTATTTATCACCTCCTCACGTGGCCTATTAAGGTCTATGAGCTCGTATAGAATTCTGTCGGCAACCTCATATGAAATACCTAGCTCGTCCTCAGCTGTCTGGCCTGGCCAGAGCCTCGGGCTGCTTTTCTTCCTTACTATAGATTCCGGCAGCTGAAAGTGCTCGGCGGACTCTCTTACCTCAGTCTTGTACAGATCGCCTATTGGAAGAAGATCCACTCCTCCATCTCCGTATTTGGTGAAATAGCCAAGGTAGAGCTCGCTTTTATCGCCCGTTCCGACAACAAGGCCACCCAGTTTATTTGCATAGTAGTAAAGTACTGACATCCTTATTCTTGCCTTTAAGTTACCAACAGCCCTGTTATCAGCGGGCTCAAGAACCGAAAGGTAAGTTTTTGCGATCTGATCGATGTATATGATCCTGTATGGGATACCGAGCTCGTTGGCTAGTGTCCTTGCATCGTTCAGGTCGTCCTCAGGAGTTGACGTTGAATCTGGCAGCATAAGGGCAAATATTCTGCTTTTGCTTATGGAGTTTGCAAGGAAGTAAGCAGTCAGTGATGAATCAACCCCTCCGCTGAGGCCTATTACTGCGTATCTTTCACCTATCCTTTCGCTCAGAAAATCGGTGATCCTTTCATATATAAGATCGAATGAAAGCCCTCTGAGCGTAGTGACGCCGGTGTCCATGAGAGCTATTACGTCTTGGTTCTTAAATTGCTTTTTGATCCGATTGAGATTCCTGCTTGGCTCTTTCAAGAACCTTGACCAGCATTTCCATGCTAAGCCTCTTCGTAAAGGTGTTCTGCGGCGAAGGATGGTATGAACATATTACCTTTATTCCATCTGCTACTGTTTCACATCCATGAGAAAACCTCCTTTTTTCTGTCTTTATCCCTAGCGCCTCGAGCGCTCTTAAGGACCATTCATATGCAAAGGTCCCAAGCACTACAATGACCTTTGGTTTGATCTCGGCGATCTCCCTTATCAGGAACCTCCTCATACACGTTTCGGCCTCCTCCCTTGTAGGTTTGTTATCTGGCGGAGCACACTTGACAACTGCGGTTATGTATGCGCCGTTTACCTGCAGGCCATCTCCAGGAAAGCGAGAAACGGGCATGTTTGAGTAGCCGGCCCTGTAAAGAGCTTCAAAAAGAAAATCGCCAGATTTATCTCCAGTAAAAACCCTCCCTGTCCTGTTTCCGCCGTGAGCGCTGGGCGCTAGGCCGATGATCATTATTCCCGATTTTGGGTTTCCAAAGCCTGGGACAGGCCTTTTCCAGTATCTTCCCTCACTTCCTTTTTTCTCCTTAACCGATTCTCTGTACTTAACAAGACGTGGACAGGCGTTGCACGCTGCTATTTCTTCAAAGAAAAGGGATTCTGACAATTCACCCGCCCAGCAGCTCTCTGAGAATCCAGCCCGAGCTGAAAGGCTCAAGATCCTCATATCTCTGGCCAGTTCCAACATACATGATGGGCTTCTTAGTGAAGTATGCAAGATTCAGCAAAGATCCGCCCTTAACCTCTGCATCAACCTTTGTTACAATTGAATGCGAGAAGCCTGGCTTGTTTAGAAATGCAAGCGCCTGATTTATCATGTCATAGCCTGCAAGGGCATCCCCCACGAAGATATTCAGGTCTGACCTTACAACGCTCACAAGCTTCATGAGCTCATTCAGAAGTGACTCGTTGGTCTGCATTCTGCCTGCTGTATCTATAAGGACCACGTCATACCCATTGGATCTAGCGTATTCGAACGCATCGCGGGAAAGGGCTGCAGGATCAAACCCATATGAACGGTAATACACCTCGACACCAATCTTTCTTCCGTGCTCCTGAAGCTGCTCGATCGCACCTGTTCTGAACGTGTCAGCAGCAACCATCAGGGGCCTGATACCGGTGTTTTTCAGATTGAACGCCACCTTGGCAACGGTGGTAGTCTTGCCGGTTCCGTTTATGCCCAAGAAAACAACTGTGAATGGCTTCTTTCCAGATGCGGCGTATATTTCTGGAAGGGTCTGCGACTGCGGAAATATTCCGCTTATTACCTCTGCAAGAAGCTGCTTTATGGTCTCATCCTTCGGGCTCTTTGTCCTGTACTCATTTACCCTCCTCAGAAGCTCGTTTTTGAGATAGTCAAGCACCTCAAAGCTGACATCTGCCTCTATGAATTCAATCTCTCTGTCCTTGAAGAACCGCTCTATATCGCTCTCTGAGATTTTTCCCGTTACAGCGGAAACCAGATCCGAAAAAAGCCTCTTAAGCCTGCTGAACATTTCTGGCTCTTTTCAGAAGCTCGTTTAGCTCGTGCCTTGCGGCCCCCAGCCTTTCCTCGATCGATTTTTTGTCCTGCTGAGCGTTCGATAGAGCTGACTCGAGCTCCTCCAGTCTCTTATTAAGGAACTCCAGAGCCTCTGTCTTTTTCTTTGTCATTACAACCCCACCACCTATTTTTACCATGATCTTGCTGCTTGAATCAACCTTCGTTTTAAGCAGCACATCTCCCCCCACGGGTACTATGATTTCTGCTTCACCCGCTTCTGGCAGTATCTCTATGGCCGATTTAGCTGCCCTGGTCTCCTCGATGGCCTGCGTTATGAGGTAAATTCTTGATATCACGCTTTCATAGAAGTTCTCGAGCACCGAGACGAGACTTGCGAGCTCGTTTATCTTTGCCTCGAGATCCTGCTGCGCGCTCAATTTGTCATGATTACTTTAATGATATGGTTAATTAACTTATCCGTTTAAATCCTGAAAGATGATGCGGTTGCTCTAGAATCCCGTCAGGCTTCTAGAGCCCGACCATGCTCTTGAGGACGCTCCTGTAGGCGTTCTGGATCTTCTTGAACTCCGTGTCCGAGTTTCCAATGTATATGCCAAGGCCGTTGAGCATGGACTCTGTTACATCCTTGATGTTAAACAGCTGTATGTAGTTGTGATAATATGTTACTGACCTCTTCGGCGGAAGCAGATGGAATACTATAGTATAATCGGTGCCTGAAACCTCGTGGAGTGCCTTCGCTGAAGTTAGGAGCAGAAACGCGAGATCCTGAAGCTCCTTCTGCGTCAGCTTTGAGATTGGCTTATAGTGTGTCAGGCTTGTTATTCTTATTTCGTTCCTTCTGGATGGAGACCAGGGGTAATAGGCTATCCAGTTCTCGTTCCTGTATATAAGCTTGGAGCCAAGCTCCTCCGCTTTTATAACTTCACAGATAGGACATGTGTCCTTGTCCTCCAGGGACTTCACGAATCTGTTCATCTCCTCGTTTATCACCTTAGGCACGAAGGGAAGACCAATGACGTCAAAATGGGGATGGCCTTCCATATCGGCCCCATCTGCCGAAAGCATTATTATCGAAATGTAAATCACCCTGTTGAGATCCGAGAGCTTCTTATAGGTCTCCTGAATGGCATAAAGAGCTTCATAAACCTTATCCTTAGAGAGCTCATGAAAGGGCACGTGATCCTTTCCGATAAAAACAACGTAGTGCTTTCCCTTTGCGGGCTCGCTTTTATAGGGCCACTCGTTCCACTCGCCGGTGTACTTGTCGTCGACCAGCGGCTGAGGATGCTCAGCAACAAGGACATCCCAGTCCTCGATTTCCTCCTTTTCCTTTTTGATCTTAAGAAAGCTTGCCTTACTGGCGGTCTCCCTAGATATCGAAAAAACCGGATTAGCTTTACCGTTACATACGGGGCACTTTATTGGAAACGTGACGTCCCACTGAATGTGAGAGACGCCTGTTATATAGTCGTATCTAATCTGAGGCATGCTAAGTTTATCTCCTTATGTCTACAATAAAAGCTTTTTAAGCTCGAGCTTTTTGATTACTGAGCCCTTTTCGTCCATCTCGTAGATTATTGGAACGCCGGTGGGAACTTCAAGATTTATGATGTCCTTGGGAGAGATGTTCTCTAGGTACATTATTATCGAGCGAAGGCTGTTTCCATGGGCCACCACCAGCACGTTCTTCCTGTAATATGTAATGTCTAGAAGTATCGTGTTCTTAAAAAACGGCACGGTCCTCTTCTGGGTATCCTCAAGGCTCTCGCCGTTTGGAGGCCTGACATCATAGCTTCTTCTCCAGAGCTTAACCTGCTCCTCCCCATATATCCTAGCCGTCTCAGCCTTGTTGAGGCCCTGAAGATCCCCATACATTCTCTCGTTAAGATGATAATCTTTTATTACCGGTATGTTTTGGCCCAGAACTCTGAGTATGATATCAAGGGTCTCTATGGCCCTTGATAGCTGACTTGTGTAAGCTACATCAATCTTTATCCCGGTGTTCTTGATCAGCTCTCCGGCAACTCTGGCCTCCTCTCTTCCCTTATCAGTCAGGGGCACATCCACCCAGCCTGTGAATCTGTTCTCCTTGTTCCATAGGGACTCGCCATGTCTGACGAGTATCAGGTACGGCATACAAAAACCTTCATGATACCCCTCATAAACTTTTTGCGTTTGTTTGAAGCTAAAGTTAAATTTTATGTTTATGAACTGCTGCAGAAGCCCCTGACCTCCTCCCCGTCCTGAAAGGGCTAGGCTTTCACGGACTTTGTAATTCTGCAATTTATGCTGGAAGCTGTACGTTCGTTCCATTGCCATTAGCGCATGCTCCAAGGAGAGCGAACGAACCAAGGCGCCTTGGAGCCGCCTTTCTTCAAGGGAGTGTGAGGTCAGCTTTATATCGCCCCGCTCGATTCATATTTGCATGGGTCTCACTCTATATCTTGTAAGGCATGGCCACGCTGAAAACAACAGGGATGGTGTTTTTCCTGACGACGACGCAAACAAATACAGGCTTACAGAGAGGGGCCGGGAGGAGGCAAAGGGAGCAGCTGAGCTTCTTAAAAGCTCGGGCGCTGAGGCTATCTTTTCAAGCCCGGTTTACAGGGCATATGAAACAGCTACGATTATCGGTGAGAGCATTGGGCTTGAAGTAAAAATCGATGAAAGGCTCCGTGAAGTGGCTCTCGGAAGGCTCAGGAACGTCCCAGTAAGAACTGTATTCGAAAGCAACCCTGATTGGTTCTTGGAGTATTTCGATGAGAGGACGATTTACGGCATTGAGAAGTACGATTCGATCAGAAAGAGGATGCTTGAATTTGCTAAGGACGTTCTGGCTGCGGGATACAAAAAGGTCATAGCCGTTAGCCATCTTGAGCCCATCAGAGCGCTCATAACTGTACCTCTGAAGCTGAGCGGAAAGGAGGTAAGAAAGATAGAGATACACAACGCGTCCATAACCGTGGCTAAATTTGAGGATCAGGAAAACGTTGAGGACTTCAAAGTTGTAACCATAAACTGCGTACCGCTCAGCAGGCTGTAAAGGCACGGTGGGAGTTTTTCAAAAAGCGTTATATTGCTTCAACGCTCATGATCCAACGATGAAGATAAAGCTTTACGGGAGCCTCAGCCGAAAGCTTGGCAAGGAGCTGGATTACACCGTAGATGGATCAAAAACGCTTGAAAACATACTTGACGATCTCTCCAAGATTGAGCCGGATCTTAGACCAGGAAACCCCAACGTGCTTGTATTCGTGAACGACGTCGAGCTGTCGCTGCTAGGTGGCCTAAAGTACAGGCCAAAGGATTCCGACGAATTAAAAATCCTGCCGGTAGCCCACGGTGGAGCGATTTGAGAGTCTCCATCGATAGTCCGCCTGAAGGCGATATCACATTCATGGTCAAGATAAAAGGCGACTGCGTTAAGAGCTTGGGCGCTCTTGTGCTGATAGCCGAGCAAACCATTTTTGCTATGAAAAATGGAGAGCTTCTGGCAAGAAAACCCGAGCTAGATTTCCTAATGCGTCTCGCAGGAACCGATCAGATCTTCTTGGCGCAGGAAAGATGTGGTGGAAATGATCATGAAATATATGTATGCGCATCATGCGAAATTGGCAATATAGAAATAAGCGAAGAGGACGTTGAGGCGTCCGAGATGAGCGCTCTCACTGCTACGTGATTCCAAAAAGCTCAAAAACGCTTATTTTAAAATTTGAAGCTACAAGCGTGTAATGATATCAAACTTATATGAGCGATATTCCAGACAGATAGTTCTTAAGGATATAGGAATTGATGGACAGGAAAAAATACTGAAAGCAAAGGTTGCAGTCGCGGGCGTTGGCGGGCTTGGCTCCATGGTAGTATCTCTTTTGGCCAGAATGGGCGTAGGGGAGCTCCACATAATAGACAGAGACGTGGTTTCGCTCAGCGACCTTCACAGACAGGTTCTGTATGACGAAAATGATGTTGGAAAGCCGAAGGTATACGCGGCCAAGGAGAAGCTCGGTAAAATTAACTCAAACATCAGCGTTTATACCTATCCTATAAGCGTTAATAACTTTGATGAGCTTGAAAGGATAATCTCAAAGGTTGACGCTGTGGCCGATGGTCTAGACAATATGAGGGCAAGATACAACCTCAACCTTGCGGCGGTCAAGCATAAAAAGCCTTATGTTTTTGCATCAGCTATTGAAAACTATGGAAACATCAGCACGATAGTTCCTGGAGAAACACCCTGCCTGAACGAGTTTTACAGCGGATTTGATGAAGAGGGCCTACCCACATGCGCCACTGTAGGCGTAAATCCCTCCGTGGTTACAACGATAGCATCATTGGAGTCCAATGAGATTCTGCACATTCTGACCGGCAGAGAACCGCCATTCAAGGGCAGGCTTGGCATACTGGATCTAAGTATGGGAACCCTTGAAAGCATAAACCTCAAAAAGGATGATCGGTGTGAGGTATGCGACCTTAGGGCCAGGCCGCTCAGAGAGCCTGATACGGAAATAAGCTGCAGTAAGGATGGAATGAGCACGATTTTCATAAACAGGCCATTTGGCGATGTAGATCTTGACCAGATCAGCATAGACGAAGTTCAGAGAAGCAAGGACTATCTGAAAGGAACATATAAAGGTTTTATGTTTACAATCTACAGAACAGGGTACGCTGTTGCGCTTTACAGAGGGTACTTCGATGGGCTTGAAAAGGAGGCGCTGAATGCCTACGCTGAAGTCGTTAGGAAAGGAAATACTAGAAAGGCTTGAAAAGAAGTACAAAATAACGCCAGATGAGTTTGCGCCGCTGAACTTTACTGACCCCTTTCTCATACTCGTCTCAATTATCCTGAGTCAGAACACCTCAGACAGAAACGCGCTAAGGGCGACAATGAATTTAGTTGCGGCAGGCCTGAATCGCCCGGAAAGCATACTTAAGGCAGGTAGAGAGAAGGTGGAACAGCTGATAAAAGTTTCCGGAATTTACAAAAGAAAAGCTGAGACAATAATAAGCGTAGCAAAATGGGCCATTGAAAAACATAACGGAGATCTTAAAGATCTTCGTAAACTTTCGCCTGAAGAGGCAAGAAATGAGTTAATCGGGATAAAAGGGATTGGCGAAAAGACCGCCGATGTGTTCATTGGTTTTTATCTGGGAGCAAGGACGTTTCCTGTGGATACCCATATAAGGAGGGTGGCCATGAGGCTCGGGCTTGCTGCGGGAACTTACGGCGAGATTAAGGAGAAGCTGCTTGAGGTTTTCGATGAGCCCATGAAAGCGCACATGCTTCTCATAAAACATGGCAGGGAAACCTGCAAGGCAAGGAACCCAGGCTGCGACAGATGTGTTTTGAACGACCTTTGCAAATACTATAGGACTATAAAGTCAGGGGGAGTTTAAGGTCTCAAAAAGGGAGGCGTAGGCCTCCTTGGCGCTTCTAGCATAAGGGGAGCCTGGATCAAGGCTGCTGAAGTAATACGCCATTGAGCTAGTTTCAAAGCTCTTAGCGAGGCCTTCCGGAATCCCGTTGTTGACCGGCGATTCCTTTATTTTGCCGATTACTTCTGATGCGTCCTGAAATTTGGCGCTCTCAAAAGAGTAAAGTCTCATGTCATCCCCAGCCCATACAATCCTGTGCTTGCTGATGAACTGTAAGGAGTTGTCCACCAGATAAACCTGAGGGCCTATTCTGAGATCGAAGGCCTTCCTTGTTCTTTCAAGAAAGAGCGCGAACGAAACCCATCCCTCGCTCTCTGATACCGCGGATCTAATAACGTTGAACCCGTATTGGCGTAGAATGTTAATTATGTTTTGCTGAGCCCTGTAGTACATGCCCCACTTTACATCATCCACCGCCTCAGGCGCTCTTAATGAGACCATGAGAACATGATCTCCAATGTCCAGAACGCTCGGGGTTACGGTCTTCTCGAAGTAGGACATGCTAGGGCTCAGCAGGAACCTAAGGGCCAAGATTTTTATCTTAGCAAGCGTGCTTTTTCTTATAGCAGATGCAAGATTTCTCCTCTCATCCACTGGGTCCAATATTATTACCTCTGTATCGAAGACCCTATGCGGGTCGTATGAATATGGCTCCAGCGCTATAATATCTCCCTTTTTCCAGTTTACTATTTCAAGAAGGGCCCTTTTGAACGATCCATACTTCACGATGAGGATCTCGGTTATGTATCCACTGAAGCCTCCTACCTTAATTTCCGCACCATAAACGCCGTTGCTTCTAAGAAACTTCTTGAATACTCTTATCTCCGATCTCAGCTCATCGTTGAGCCTTGGGAGCAGATACTCGTTGTGATATCTGCTTCTGTCCATTGCTGTTATCCATTTCCCCTTTTCTGTTCTTGCGCATGGGACAAGGTTAAACTTGACACCATTTAGCGAACCCTCTATATATGGATGCTCAGCATACCTCTCCCAATAAGGCAAGCCATCAATGGCCCTTTTTATGTCCTCCAGGCCTTTTTTGGCTATTCCGTCCGGACCCAGAGCGGGATCATACAGGATGAAGAAATCGATGTCCTGATCCTCGGACAGCCAAGTGTCTCTCGCATATGAGCCCCCAAGAACAAAGTCCAGCCCGTTCCTCCTGAGCCTTTCCGATAGCTCCTCTACGACGCTTCTTAGCCTGCTCCTGAGCTCCTCGCTGGGGGTCACTATTTTTTTAACTTCGGCAACAACCTCATCAACTCTTCTTTCATCGAACTTCATGCTGAAGCTCATGGACGTTTACTTTAATGCCCCTAATAACTTATAACCTTACTTCAGCCAATTCCGTACGCGAGCAGCTTAAGCGCTTCTTCTCCCCGAGTTTTAAGCAGCTCGTACAGGAAGACAAGATTCAGCCTTTCGAAGAGCTCCCTTGAAGGTGCAGATAAGATGACCTCATTCATGATCCTTTTGGCGGTCTCGTAATTCCCTCGCTGATAATGAACTGTGGCCACGCAGATCTTTATAATGTACATTATTCCCATTTTGTCAGAGGGGTCGACGCCCTTCCAGACCCCCTCAAGCGCTTCATGTGCTTCCCAGCACCTCCCCTCCTTTACTAGATGGACGTAATCTTTCTCGGTTCTTTCCAGCTCTTTCTCCTCTAGAACCTTTAAGCCGAGTATATCTGAAATCTGCGCTGAGAGCTTCGAATCGCTTACATAGTCAACTTCAACGTGCTTTCCTATCCTAACATCGATGACCTTAATTCCCCTTTCCCTTAGGGACGTTTTTAATGTGGATGAGCTATCTGGAGTTAGTCCTCTGTTCATAAGGAGCAACAAATACCTTCCCATGAGCGGTTCTTATCACCATCTAAATAATAAACGCGCATATAAAAGTGGAATTAAGGATTTAAAGGTGGGCCCGGTGGGACTTGAACCCACGACCGCCCGGTT
>JAGDXK010000018.1:17902-20473 GCA_023256405.1 Nitrososphaerales archaeon | reverse complement strand
CTCCGTGGAAATAATGGCCGTAGGCCACCAGTTCGATGGCCTGATCACTCTCAGCAGCTGCGATAAAATAACACCGGGTATGCTGATGGCCGTTGCGAGGCTTAACCTCCCTGCAGTTATGGTCACGGGAGGACCTATGAAAGCCGGACTATACAGGGGAAAGAAGATTGGGCTTATAGACGTTTTTGAGGCCGTTGGATCTTACAAGGCAGGCAGAATTTCTGAGGAGGAGCTCATGGAAATAGAATCGTATGCATGTCCAGGACCAGGGTCCTGCAGCGGCCTCTTTACTGCAAACACCATGTCGATTTTGGTGGAAAGCATGGGCCTTACCATGCCATACGGTGGTACCGCTCTTGCTGAGAGTGAAGAAAGGAGAAGGATCGCTTACATGGCTGGAAGAAGAGTTGTGGAGCTTGTAAGGCAAAACATAACCGCGAGGACCTTCATGAACCGCGAGTCGTTCCTTAACGCGATCTCAGTGGACATGGCTCTTGGAGGCTCCACCAACACGATACTTCATCTTCTTGCGGCTGCGCACGAGGCAGGGGTAACCCTGACCCTCGATGACTTTGACGAGGTCGGACGCACGGTTCCACACATAGCTCCCATATATCCAGGAGGACCTTACATGGTGGAGGATCTTCACGAGGCCGGTGGCGTGCCCGCCATAATGAAGGCTATAAAGGACTTCATTTACCTTGATAGGCCCACTGTAGCCGGTTTGACTATCAGGGATGTGGTCGAGATGGCAGAGGTTAAGAACGGAGAAGTCGTCAGATCAACTAAGAACCCTGTCCATAGAACGGGTGGAATAGCTATACTGAAGGGCTCGCTGGCCCCTAAGGGAAGCGTGATCAAAACGGCCGCTCTAGGAGATGATTATTACTTTAAAGGCAGGGCCGTACCCTTTGACTCGGAGGAGGAGGCCTTCAGAGCCGTCATATCCGGGCACATATCTGAGGGAAGCGTAATAGTTGTCAGGTACGAAGGGCCAAAGGGAGGACCCGGCATGAGGGAAATGCTTGACATAACTAGCGCCGTTGTTGGAATGAAGATCGACGACAGGGTTGCTCTCGTTACCGACGGGAGGTTCTCCGGCGGAACCAGGGGTCCTGCGGTGGGTCATGTATCACCTGAGGCATGGGACATGGGCCCTATAGCCCTTGTCCGGGAGGATGATGTTATAATCATAGATGTTAAAAACAGAAAGATTGACCTTCTAGTTGATCAGCAAGAGCTTAAGAGAAGAGCTGAGTCCTGGAAGCGGCCAGACCCAAAGACCAGCTCACCTTTCCTGCTGCGCTATGCTTCTCTTGTTGAGTCCGCGGACGTGGGCTGCGTCCTGAGGCGACCTTCATGAGTGAAAGGGTGGAAATCCTCGATACAACTCTGCGCGATGGGGCCCAGATGGCCGGCGTAAGCTTTAACTTAAGCGAAAAAATTGAAATAGCGAGAAAGCTGGACGAAATAGGAATCGACATAATAGAGGGAGGGTGGCCTGCGTCCAATCCAAAGGACATGGAGTTCTTCCGCGAGATAAAGAAGGTAAGCCTGTCGCGTTCGAAAATAGCCGCTTTTGGATCCACCAAGAAGAAGGGATCATCGCAGGACAAAAACCTAGAAACCCTTGTGGACGCTGGCACGGAGTACGCCGTCATATTCGGCAAGAGCTGGCTTCTTCACGTTAAGGATGTGCTGAAAGTAACCCCAGAGGAAAACCTCTCGTTAATAGGCGAGAGCATAGACTTTCTTAGGTCGCATGGCATAAAGGTGATTTACGATGCCGAGCACTTCTTCGATGGCTACAAAGACAATCCAGACTATGCGCTCAGCACCATCAGAACCGCTCAGGAGGCAGGTGCCGAAACCATAGTTCTTGCCGATACGAACGGAGGAACGCTGCCGTTCGAGCTTCAAAGTATATTTAGGGAAGTCCGTAGCAGGATAAATGCTAGACTGGGAATACACGCGCATAACGACTCTGGAGTTGCGGTGGCCAACAGCCTCGTTGCAGTAAACGAAGGCGCCGTGCACGTTCAGGGTACCATAAACGGCCTAGGAGAGAGAACAGGAAACGCTGATCTGATACAGATCATACCGGCTCTAGTTCTTAAAATGAAAAAGAAGGCACTTAAGAGCGATGAGGATCTGAGAAAGCTTAGATCACTGTCGCTGTACGTCTATAACCTGCTCAACATGCAGCCCAATCCATATCAGCCTTATGTGGGCAGGTACGCTTTCACTCACAAGGGAGGCGTTCACATCGATGCCATGCTTAAGAACATAAGATCCTATGAGCACATCGACCCAGAGCTTGTCGGGAACGAGAGGAACTTTGTCATATCTGAGCAGTCCGGGAGGTCCAGCATTCTGATTTACGCAAGCGAGCTTGGGCTTAACCTGACCAAAGAGGATCCAGCAGTGATAACCACTTTAAACATGGTAAAGCAGATAGAGAAGTACGGAAGCATAGAGGGAGCCGATGGCACGGTAAAGCTCATGCTTCTGAAGAACATGGGAGCGTACGTTGAGAAGTTCAGGGTTCTCTACTGGATGGCAAATTCAAGA
>JAGDXK010000018.1:12936-17892 GCA_023256405.1 Nitrososphaerales archaeon | reverse complement strand
AGAAGTAAATGGCAGGATTGAGGCTGAAGGGGAGGTAATAGTAAGGGTCGGAAACGAGGTCTATTATGAAAGAGAGACAGGAGTTGGCCCCGTCCACGCTATCGACAAGGCGCTAAGAAAGGCGCTCGTTAAGGTCTTCCCGGAGCTCTCAACTGTGGCGCTTGAGACGTACAAGGTAACCGTAACCGAGGGGGATAAGAAGGGCACCGCATCGTACGTGAGGGTGCTAATTCAGTTCTCTGATGGAAATTCGAGCTGGACCACCGCCTCTGTATCGGACAACGTGCTGCTTGCTTCTATAAACGCGCTCTGTGACGGCTATAATTACAAGCTGGCAATGATAGATCTGCGCAACCGGCTATAGACCTCCAGAAGCTCCAGCCCGTTTCTGATGCCAAGGACGGCCTCAGGCATTTCTATCCTCCCAAAGAACTCCTTCACCTCGTCTTCTCTGTCTAGCCCTATGTAAGGTACTACGGAAGTTATGAGCCTGGGCAGAACGCCCGACTTTGAAAAGACCTTTCTGAGCACGTTCAGGTTATCTTTGAACCAGAGCCAGAAGGAGTCATAGTTATAGTAATTTAGAGCTGCATAGGAAATGTACCTTAGATCCTGCTTTTTTACGTGTTCTGATTTCATGAAGTCCAGGGCCTTCTCAAATCCTTTCCTGTCCTTTATCATGAGCAGGCCGCTCAGCACGTTCACTCTGTCCTCATCGTCTGCAGCCCTTGAGTATATTGAAAGCAGCTCATCATATGGAGCACTTGATACAACAGCCTTAGCAACTGCAACCGCACCTCTGTAGTTGGGATCCGTCTTAAAGAAGTCCTGAGACGCAAGCTCCTTTGCCTTAGCTGCATCCTGCTGGGCTAGCCTCCTCAGAAGAACCCCCATGAACATCTTGGCCTTGTAGTCGTTTCTGTCCTTCCAGGCTTCATAGAGCGAGCTGAGGTATTCACGATAGATGCTCTCCATTTTGCCCTTAGAGATAGCGTTAAGGCTGGTCAGCTGCGAAAGAATAGTGATGGCTGGAAGATACGATTTCTCTTCCTTGAAGCTTTCAGCGAACTTGAGGTACGAGCCAAAGTCCAGGGAGAACGACAGAAGCCCTGCATATGCGTCGCTCAGCAGGTTCCACCTGTCAAAGGAGCTCCTGCATCTTCTGACCTCATTCTCAAAGTTCTCATAGAGAACCCTGTAGAAGCCCTTGCCGTCGACGTTTAGTCTGTCAGCATCTTCTATTTCCGTTACGCTACCTTTTAGCAGCTTGGAGCGCCTTTTACCATCATGCGTGTAATAGGTCAGAGGTACTGGCCAGCTGTCCTCGCTTCTCTGCAGATATCCAAATCTCATCTGCGTAATATTCATCAGGCCATCGCGTCTTTTGGCGATCAGCACTGGGTGGCCGGGCTTTGTAACCCAATCGGTCATGATTGACAGGACGTCCTGACCTGAGGCCTCATTAAGGCTGATCCAGAGATCGTTCATGGTTGCGTTTCCGTAGGCATTGACCTTTAAGTATGACATTATGCCCTTCCTGAAGTTTTCCTCCCCGAGATAATCCTCAAGCATTCTCAGAACGCTGGCCCCTTTTCCATAACTTATATCATCAAATATCTGCTCCGCCTCTTCAGGGGACTTCACCGGAACGTGTATTGGATGGGTTGTTGAAAGCGAATCCATGTGTAGTGCTGGGTCGGTCTCCGCAAGAACGAAGTCCTCCCAGTGATCCCATTCAGGAAAGACCGCCGATATCGCCTTATAGCTCATAAAAGTAGCAAAGCTTTCATTTAGCCACAGGTCGTCCCACCACTTCATGGTTACGAGATCTCCGAACCACTGGTGGGCTATCTCATGCGCTACGACCGTAGCAACGTTTCTTCTGACCGACTCGGAGCTCTTCTCGTCAGCCAGCAGAGCTATCTCCCTGAAAGTTATTGCCCCCCAGTTCTCCATTGCTCCCACAGCGAACTCCGGAACAGCTATGAGGTGAAGCTTCGGCAGAGGATACTTTATGCCGAAGTAGCCCTCGTAAAAATCTATAACGCGACCGGCGACCTCGACCGCATAGCGGCCCCTTGCAGATTTCCCATCATACGCCGCCAGCATGATCCTCTTCCCACCATGGGCGTCCTCTATCTCGTCAAAATCGCCTACGCCAAGATAAAGTAGATACGTTGACATTGGGGGCGTATCTGGGAAGTAGTATGTTACGTCCTTTCCACTGCTTTCAACCTTCTCCGGCAGCATGTTCGAAATGACCTTCGTGGGTCTGTTGACATGAACGGTCAGCCTGAAGCGAGCCTTGTACTCCGGCCTGTCCACGCATGGAATGAAGAGCCTTGCGCCGTTTGGCTCGAACTGCGTGGTGAAGAACTTGCCCGTTCTGCTTCTAGCAACATAAAATCCCATGAGCGTTTCCGACGCCTTGCCCTCAAAGTCTATCTCCACTTTGTCCATGACCTCTCCAGTTATCTGAATCCCCCGAGGCGATGTGATGTATTCACGCTCCTGTCCATCCGCCTTAACCGAAGAGATTTTGAGCCCTTCGGCATCTATCCAGGGATCGATTCCTGACATGTAAATCGTCTCGTGTCCCCTGTAGGTGCCTGAGTCAAAGTCGAGAAAGATCTCTATATCGTACTTCTCAACCCGCATAATAATCTTTAATAAATCACAGTAATTAAGCTTTACAGATCATGAGGGCAAGAAGAATTTTCCTGATTGTGGGCACTCTTCTTTTTGCGCTCTACGCGACCCTCCTGATTCTGAACCTTACAGGGTACGCGTACCCGGTTGAGGGCGTGAGCATGCAGCCAATTCTGAGGTACGGGTACATGGCATTTGTTGAGCCAGCCACGATATCCCAGCTGGTTCCAAATTCAACGATAATCGTGTACTACAATCCCTTCTACAGGGAGCTTGTTATACACATGGTCATCAGTAAAATCGATGACTATGCTGTAATAGTTAAGGGAGTAAACCCGATCACGAACCCCTATCCAGATCTTAATTATACAAGCGGAACTCCACTTTTAGTGACCCAGAACATGATCAGGGGTAAGGTGGTCTTTTGGGTACCTTATCTGGGTTTTCTGGTCCTCAGGCCATACAACTATGTAATAAGCTTAATCTTCGTCGTAGCTGTTCTAATAAACGCTTTGGACACAAAAAGAGCCCATTAAGGAATGACCTTCATGGCCTTTCCGATTATTGTGTTAGTGAAGAGGGAGCTTATAACGTACCAGGTAACAAAGTTCATGCCCCATCCGCCCCTTACCGGCTCATACGCCACAAAATAAAATATATGAAACCTGAAGGGGGAAATTGCCACTGTTGAGGAGCCGAAGAACATCGCTAAAACATAGAAGAGGATCAGAAACGGTATCAGCAGGTATAACGATACCTTAAGCCTGTCCATCTGCACCTTCATGACCAGATCCTGCAGCTGCTTCTGCTTTTTCTCCAGCTTTTCCAGCCTGTCCCTGTCTCCCTCTGAAAGGGCCTGCCTGTACTCCTTGACGAACTCCTGGTAGGCCTTCATAACCTCGTTGCTGGCCTGAAGATCCACCTTTTTCATTATCAGAAAGTTCGAGGCTAGAGATGAAGCAAGAGCCACGCCAAATATGAGCAGAGATGATTCCACAATGCCGAGAAACATCTTCGAACTACTCTAGGCCCAGCCTTTTTATAAGCTCTTCGGCTGCACTCTCCGGCTTTCCTTCCTCGTTTACAACTTCAGATGCGACTGCACCGGTTAGCTCAGAGACAGCTACCATGTACATGCGAGCGTATTCCAGCTCCTTTTCGATCTCATCCACGCTAACGATCTCCCTTTTTCTTGTAGGATCGGACATCCTCCTTTTCAGGATGATCTCAGCTGGCGCCGTTATCAAGAACAGGTGCGTTGGAGCCAGGATCTGGGCTATGTAAATCGGTATCCCCGGAAGATAACCATAAGGCGTTGGGATCTGGAAGTGTGTGTCTACTATTACAACATCTGCTTTTGACTTTCTTATCGCTTCAGCGGCGATCCTCTGAAGCTCTACCTGTTTCTCATATGGCAGCTTTCTCATCATATCCCTGTCTCTGATGCCTAGCTTCTCTGCCTCTGCCAGCATTACTGATCCATAAACAAATTGCTGAAAGCTGATCCCTTTCTCGCCGAGCTTCCTGTAAACTATATCAAGAACTGTGGTCTTGCCCACTCCAGCAAGTCCTCCAACTATGGCTAACTTACTCAAATAGACCACCCAGACCTGGCACCGTGGAGATGAGCTGCTCCTGTGCCAGCATCTGGTAGTAGCTTATTGAGATATCTATCGCCAGCAGAAGGCCTATGCCAGTTCCGTATACGTTAAGCAGGGTGCTTGCAGCAGCTATTATTCCTATTAGCAGGCCACTGAACAGCGTTACCACTGGAATGTACCTGTTAAGAAGCATGGCTATGCTTGCCCTGGTTGTTCTGAATCCAGGGACCTGAAGATCAGAGGCAATTATGGTTTCTGCAGCCTTCTCGGCGGACATGCCGCTAACGTCAACCCATAGCTTTGCAAAGGCAACGCTCAGAACTATCACAAATACGGAATACGTCAGAACCTGAACCGGATGATGAAAAGCAAGGGGCACCGGAGGTGGGGTGCTGATGTAGTAGAGAAGGCCTCCTGTAAAGGTGCCGTTCTGAACCGTGCCTAGCCACGTTATATGATTGTACAGCGCCGGGTTCCTCGCCAGCATCGCAAAGAAGAACTGAAAGTCAGCTATAAGAGCCGCAACGAGTATGACCGGTATGTTCGAGACATAGAGCAGCTTTATAGGATATGTAGCAGTAAACCCTTTAAATCTGGCTGATGCCACGGGAACCTCGATCCTTACACCCTCCAGATAAAGAATCAAAAGGGCAAAGAAGATAGTGCTTATCAGTCCTATCAGGTTAGGAAGAGTAGCAGGCCTGTT
>JAGDXK010000018.1:7132-12926 GCA_023256405.1 Nitrososphaerales archaeon | reverse complement strand
GTTTACCACGGCGCCCAGCCTGCCGTGGATGCTTTCGTTAATAGCATACGGGAGGAATCCAAAGTACTGGCCGTTTACTGGTATGGGGCTGAAAAGATCAAGCATTATCTGCAGGGAAATCCCGGCAAGGATGAAAAGGCTGATGCCGCTTCCTATGCCCCATCCCTTCTGCAGCATTTGATCCAGCATGAAAACTATCGAAGTGGCTATGATCAGCTGCAGTATTATAATTATCTTAGCGTATGGGCTTATAACAGTCCCTACAACGCCGCTCAGCACGTAGAATATGCTTTCCGCAATGATGAATACAAAGGTCAACACCTTCGTAAGAGCGGCAAAGAACTTCTGATCCTCGGGGTTAGTAAGATCTAGATGTATGAGGTCCGACCCGATTAAAACCTGTGAAATAAGTCCAGCAGTAACTATTGGTCCTATACCAAGGGTCATAAGCGTTCCTATGTTGGCCGCAAAAATTATCTGATAAAAGAAAAGCAGAGAGGTGGGAGAGCTGACAACACCATAAAGAGGAACGTTCGCCATTAAGAGGTAGAGAACGACCGCAAGCAGAGTCCATATAAGCCTTTCAGTTAGGCTCGGTTTCTGCTTCGGCTTCGGAACCTCAGGTAAGAACGCGGAGATTTTGTATAGGGCATCTCTTGCGCTCATTTTATTCTGCTACTATCTTTCCGCCGACAGCCTTGATCGCATTCTCAGCCTTCTTTGTCCAGCTTTCAGCTATTATGTACAGTGCCTTAGTTATCTTTCCTTTGCCAAGAACCTTCTCCACACCCATATCCTTTAGGTTCAGAACCGGCAGCCCATCCCTTGTCTCCTTTATCTCAACCTTCTCAAGCAGCTGCTCTATATCGCCAACGTTTATCCACCTTTTGATCTCATGCGAACGCGGCCTGTGAAAGCCATCCTTGCCGAAGTGATCTGGATCGTGCACAAGTATCCAGCTCCATTTGTGCTTGTGAAGCCCTGCGTTGCCAACACCTCCGTGCCCTCCTGACTTTCTGTGCTGCCCTACCTGTCCCCATCCCATCGTCCTGGATCCCCTGAGCTTCCTTACCTTTCTCTTTCTAGTTGCCATTCTGCATCATCCTCTCTAATAGCTCAAGAGCTGTATATTTTCTTCTCGGAATTCCCCTTTTTGGAGGTGGCAGGCCAACGTATGGCTTTATGCCGAGCTCCCTGAACTTTACCTTCCTGTCCTCATAAAGCTTCAGAAGCTCCTCGTAGCTGTTTATGCCCTTGGATCTAAGATATTCCAGCGTCAGAGGTCTCCAGCCCGTGGTCCTTCCCCACTTCTGTAGAAGCTCTGCTGCCTTTTCAACTGGTATCTCCTGCCAAACGATGTAGTCCTTAGCCCTCTGGAGCATTCCTCTAGTAACCGGATCGTCCCTTAATATTGTTGCGTTGAACTTTCTCCTGAGATGCAAGAGCCTGAGCGTCCTGTCGACCCTTTCGCTTACGTTGACTGTTCCCTTTATTCTTATTGCAACTATCAGCGTCATTTCAGGATCATCTTCGATGCATTCTTAAAAGCGTCATAAACGGCGAAAGCCATTGAGATGTCCGTTGATGTCATGCCGAAGGTCTTGGTCCAGGCATCCTTAACTCCTGCAAGACTTATCAGGTTCTTGATGTGTGGTGCAGCAACTATCCCGAGACCTCTTGGCGCAGGATATATGACTATCCTCACGCTTCCTGTCTTTCCCGAAAGCACGTAAGGTACCGAATGCGGCTGGCCACATCTGCACTCCCAGCTCCCACATCCCAGCGGCACCGGAACGATGTTAAGCATTGCGTTCCTTATGGCCTTGTCAATTGCCGTTCTGGTGTTCATTGACTTAGCGTGACCAACGCCAAACCAGCCGCTCTGATCGCCTATAGCCACAACAGCCCTGAACCTGGTTTTCTCCCCTGCGTCAGTCTGCTTCTGTACCACCCTTACCCCATACAGAAGCGTCTTGAGGTTTGGAAGCAGAGTCTGAACTATCTCGGGCTCCTTGATCTTGTACCCAAGCTGGAATATCTCAGTCAGGCTTGTTATCTTTCCTTCCTTGACCAGCTGTCCTAACGTTGTTCTGGGTGTCCACTCCTTCTTCTCCTCTGGCGCCTCAGCCGGTGCAACCTGCTCGCTCATTCTATTTCACCTCCTAGAATCTTGTTCTTAATCTCCTCAAATATCTTTGGAAGGCTCTCTATCTCCTTCATTACATCTGAAAACTGAGGCCCAGAATAACCAGACTGGGCAAGGCTCTTTGCATAGGCCACTATCTTCTCGCCTCTTATGATGTCCTCGTCTGGAAATACGTCCTCGGAGATCCTGAGGTTCAGCCCGGCGTCAACAACCCCCTTTGCGAAAGCTGCTATCTTGCTTTTAGCAACGAAACCTTTGACGCCGGTATAAAGAATGGCGTCGTTTATTCCTTTCTTAACTGCCCTTTTGCCCAGCAGAAGACCAACAAGATAAGCTGCTGGATAGTTCTTTCTGCTGAACTTCCACCCAAGCTTCTCAAGCTCCTTGGAGTTCGCCTGAACCAGCACGACATCTCCTGTCCTTGCCGGCTTAATAATCTGCCCCCAAATGTTCTTGTTCGACTTGAATGCATAAACCATTGGAAGCTTTGACATTATGACCTTCTTCCTTCTTTTGTAGTTGGTTTTAAATTCCCTTCTTCTTCTAAACATCATTGCCTACCACCTAAAAACTCCTTAAGCCTAGCAACCGTTTTGATCTCGCCACCCTTTATCTTTCTGTATGCCTCCCAGTAAAGGTCCCGTGGTATCTGCGATTTCACGGATTTCAGATAATTCCTAAGGGCCCTTACCTGTTTAACCCATCTTTCCTTTTTGCCAGCTCTGGCGGTCTTCTTTCCCTTTCTGCTTCCGGGTCCTCTTTTTCTCTTTTCTTTCTTGGTCTTCTGACCCTTTATCTGTTCAATTTCAATGGCCCCCTGATCGATAAGGGATCTGATGTCATCCTTCGTTACAGCGTCTTCAATGTCCTGAAGCCTCTCCGGATCGAACTTGATCCTGTCCTTTCCAACTCCCAACATCCTGCTTATCAGCTCTTTTTTATTCCTGAGGTTCATTTTTCAGCTACCACCCCCGATGGAGCGTTAAGGACCCTTAGCCCTCTCTTTCTTGCCTCATTGAGTATTTCGAGCTTCTTCCTCAGGCCAAGCCTTCCAGAAAGCCTTACGGCGTGCTTGGCAGGATCTAGGCTCTCGAGCTCCTTAACGTTTGTGACAAGCACCTCCTGCAGCCCGGATGGATGCAGTCCTCTTACCTTTTTTGACTTCCTGTATCCTATCTTGACTATCGGAGGCCATCCACGGAGCTGCAGCCTCATCTTGTTGTCGATTCCTTTTGGTTTCCTCCAGTTCTCCTTAATCCTCTTGTATCTCCAGCTCTCTCCTCTTCTGAACTCAGGAATCTTCTTTTCAGGATCTTTCATATATATACACCCCGTCTAGGAAAACCCTCGGGTCCTTGTACTTTATTCTCGTTGCGTTCTCTATGTTTCCTGCTGTCTGCCCTACCGCCTCCTTGCATGGCCCTTCAACTATAACGTCATCTCCCTGCACCGTCACTTTGGTGTTAGAACCTACTATCTTTGCAAACCTCGGAAATCTTTCACCAATAAAGTTTTCAATCCTGACTTGACCTTTTTCGACCTTTACCTGAATTGGAAAATGTGAATAGACGATCTTCAGCTTATACGTGTATCCTTTCTGAACGCCCTCTATGAGGTTCTTAACATGCTTCACAACGGCCCTTGCGACGGCATAGTAGTCCTTCCTCTTCTTTATGCTTGACACAATGACCCTGTTTCCATCAACCTTTATGTCAACCTTCATCTTAGAAAAGTCTTTCTCGCATTCACCCTTAGGCCCCTTCACTTTAAGCTTCTTGCCCTCCAGGGCCACTGTAACCCCCTCAGGTATCTGAATCTCCTCAGAGTAGAGCTTCTGGGTTACTGTTTCAGTAGACATATCCTAACAACCTCCCTCCAATCTTTTTCTCCTGAGCCTCAACGTGGCTCATTATGCCCTTATCAGTCGAGAGTATCAGAATCCCAACGCCTACTGCCGGCAAGTACTTTCTTTCCCACTGGCCTATTTCCTTCCATCCGACAGGAAACCTCGGCTTTATAACGCCGGCCTTATTTATCCTGCCCAGAAGCTGAATCTTGAGCTTCGGAAGTATCCTGTCATCTATAAGTTCAAACTCACCTATATAGCCGTATTTCTGCATGATCCTCAGGGTTTCCATCAGCAACTTGGAGGCTGGCATGACGTAACACTCCCTCTTGTTTCTCTTCTCGTTCTCCATTATCGTATTAAAGAGGTTTGCGAGAAGATCCTGCGCAGGCATATCCAACACCTAATTGTACTTCTTAAAGCCCAAAGTGGGCGCAACCTCTCTGAAGCACTGCCTGCATAGCATAAGCCCATATTTCTGGATCACTGGACCGTACTGACCGCACCTTATGCAAGCTCTGGCTCCCTTTCCGAACCTCCTTGGCTTTCCGCTCCTCATCTTTCCGAATATGTACTTGCCCATTACACCAGATTCACCCCTATGCTCCTATAAAACTGTATTGCTTCTTCCCTTGAAATCCGGTGCTCCTTCCCTATCTTGGATCTCGACCTCTTTCTCCTCTGGACCCTGTAGCCAGGCCTTGCAAGGCTGACTATCACGTCCATTCCAAAGATTCCTATCTCGGGGTTGTATTTCATTCCGGGTATGTCTATGTGCTCCTTAATGCCAAAGGCTAGGTTTCCAAACCTGTCAACGGAGCTCAGAGGAACGGCGTTACCCTTGGCTGCCAGAACCCTCTGCAGCACCTCCATTGCCTTCTTTTTTCTTAGAGTTACCATGGCTGCTATCTTTTCACCTCTGTGTATTCCAAAGTCCCTGATCGTCTTCTTGGCCTTTCTCTCGCTTGGGGTCTGACCCGAGAGCTCCTCAAGAACCCTTTTAGCCTTCTCCAGCTTCTCTCCAGATTCGCCAACGGCTATATGCAGTATAACTTTGTCTATGTAGATCCTCTTCATCGGGTTTTCCTGTTTGGACTGCTGGCCCTCAGTCATCATTCTTGACTCACCACCGTGATTGCGGGCTTCTCCTTGCCCACGACTATTACATATTCGGTAGGAACTGTGACGCTTTCATTTCCCACGAGCAGCTTAACCATAGCGATCCTTGAAAACGTGCTAGGTATGATCTCGGCTATTTTGCCAAGAACGCCAACTCTCCTTCCTCTATATACAAGGCCCAGATTTCCTTCCTCGAACCTGAAGCTCGCCAGAACCTTCTTGTCTGAGAGGTTAACGAGAAGCGAATCCCCGATCTTGAGCGACTCATCATCGAGAAGGTACACAGAGGAGTCGTGTCCGGTGTACTGAACTCTGCCTCCTTTCAGCTTGGTCTTCTTAACGATCTTCACAATTTTAAGGTCCTTCTCCTGCTTCTGGATCTTAATCGGATGCAGCTCTTTGCCCTCAGCGGGCACTAGCCTGTAATATATATCAGTGTCCCTTATGTTTATCACGTCGAATAGCCCTATTGGGTACTGATGATCCTTGACAACCTTTCCGTTGACCAGCAGCATCCCTGCCTTAATTCCCTTCTTGGCCTCCCATGCGGTCCTAGCGTATCCAAGTATATCCCTTACTAACGTTACCGGATCGTAGGCTAAGCTCTTTGGATTGGGTCCCGGATTGACGTTAGTTACAAAAACGTACCTTTTTCTGGGAACGCTGTAGAACTTTGGCATAAC
>JAGDXK010000018.1:5019-7122 GCA_023256405.1 Nitrososphaerales archaeon | reverse complement strand
TCTCTTTCTTACGGTGGAACCGCCTTTCTTAGCCAACCTGCTTCACCACCTTATTTGCAAGCTCTTCAAGCATCTTTTTTCTGAGCTCATCCTCAAGATTCAGCTCAACTACTATAACCTTCGAGGGGTGCACCTTTACTGGAACCTCCTGCCCGTTTACCTTTTTTCTCACAAGGCCCTCAACCGCTATTCTTCCCAGGTCAGGATATATATCTATAACCTTTCCCTGGACTCCCCTGAAGTCCCCTCTCACAACCTTGACGACGTCTCCTTTCCTAACCCTTATGGTTTTAATGCCGTACTTCTGCCTGAGCTCGTCTGAGAGCCGTGCTCTGAGCGCCTTGTTCTTTTCAAACCAGCTTGCCTTTTTAAGAAGGTCCTTAAGCTTCATACGGGTCACACTATCATGTAAGCTATGTTAGCCAGCCTTGGCCACTTTTCAGCTGCCTCCATGGCCACTGGACCTCTGACTTCTGTTCCCTTCAGCTCTCCCTCTGGAGTTATAAGAACCGCTGCATTATCCTCAAAGCTTATTCTTTCGCCGTTTAGCCTCCTGATCGGATACTTCTGCCTGACGACGACCGCATGGAATATCTGCTTCCTCACTTCAGGGGTTCCCACCTTGACTACCACGACTATTTCATCACCAACTGCGGCTGCAGGAATCCTCCTTAGCCTGCCCTTGTAGCCCACGACCTGGATAACCTTCAGCTTCTTAGCCCCAGTGTTGTCTGCGCAGTTGATGACCGCCGGCACTGGTATGGCCCTTGTAATGTGCGGCCTGTACTCCTCTACGCCCTTTGCAGATACAGCTCTAGTTTTTTCAGGCACCTGTCTTCACCTCTCCTAGAACCACATGCGCTATGTTCTTGCCAAGAGGCCTTGTCTCAGCTATTGCGACCGTGCTGCCCTCCTTTATGCTTACGCATGGAGGTACCCTTGCATGAATCTTGCTCCTTCTTCTTTCATATCTCATGTACTTTTTCACGTAAAAGAAGTATTCGATTTCCACGACCGCAGCCTTCTTCATCTTGTAGCTCACTACCTTACCTACCCTAACCTTTCCCCTGATCTTAAGATGCCCGTGATAGGGGCAGAGCGGGTCATCACACTTTGAAGCTGGCTGAGCAATCTTTAGGTTAATACCCTGCAGCATTATGGATCATACCTCTCCCAAGGTCTACCAACTAGCTTATCTCCCAGATACTTTTTCTTATCATTAATAAACGTATTCCCTTTCTTTGGAACCTTCCTGATGCCCTTCGAGGTGCTTATGTAAAGAAGGTTCTTGGTCTCGTAAACCACAGTACCCTGGATCCCCATGCTCATCACCTTAACCCTTCTGCCCAGAAGCTGCACCGGTCTTCCTCCTCCTGTTCAGCTCGGTGAGAACTCTGGCTATGTTTCTTCTTACCGACCTGATGCTGCCTGACTCCTTTCCTAGAGTCCTCATCCGCCTCAGATTGTTCAACCTAAGGAGCTCCTTCCTGAGGTCCGCTAGGGTCTTTTCTAACTCCTCATTGCTTAGCTTGCTCGCCTTTATTCTCTTCATTTACCTCACCTTTTAGCTTATAATCCTCGAGAAGGGGATTCTTATATGCGACCGTCACCTTTATGCCGTACATCCCCATCTTCAGGAGCACGTGCTCGACTGCGCTCCTTGTGTATGCTTCACGCGGGTATCCGCTCTTTGGAATGATTCCCATCCTGAACTTCTGGAAAGAGGCCCTTTCGCTTCTAATCTTTCCCTGGAGCTTTATCTCTATACCCAGAGCGCCGGCCTTCATCGCCTCGTTCATTAGAACCGTGGCCACCCTCCTGAAGTTGGCACCCTTCTGATAAGCATTGGCAAGCTTGAGCGCAATGGCCTTGGGATCTATGGCCGGATTCTGAACCTCAAATGCGTTGATCGATACATCCTTCAGGCCAATCTCCTTAGAGATCTCCTCCATGAGGCTTCTTATGTTTGAGCCATGTGAGCCTATAACAAGGCCTGGCCTCAGGGCCAGGATGTTAAGCCTAGTTCCAAGAGGAGAGTTTTCAAGGCTCATTCCTGCAAAGCCAGCCTGCTTCAGCTTCTTGTCCAGGTACTCATAAAGCATC
>JAGDXK010000018.1:0-5009 GCA_023256405.1 Nitrososphaerales archaeon | reverse complement strand
CTCTAAAATGCTCTTAATGGCGACCACTTTACACCACCCTCGCAACGGCCTCCAGATGCACGTACACTCGGGTTTTGGGGGACCTTCTTCCAAAAGCTCGCGGAACATACCTCACGAGCTTCCTCCCTGGATAGGCTGCGGCATGAATAATTACAAGCCTGCTGACGTCAAAGCCCTTATAAAGAGCGTTTGCCTCAAGATTATCGAGAAGCTTCAAAAAGAGCTTAGCGGCCTTAACAGGAAATCTGCCGGCATAGAAGCCCGGTATATTATGATGGGCGACCTTTTTATGATATCTCCTGTAAGGAATGTATCTCTTCATCTGCACAACCTCCTGTAACGCTTCTCTCGCCCTGTCGAGGCTCATGCCCTTGATGTAGGATGCTACCTCTCTCGCCTCCTTTGGGCTCACGTCTACCTCTCTAAGGCTCCCTCTTACATCCGAGGCCTCATTATACTGAGTGAACGAGTACCCAAATTCAGGCATTTGCCTTCCATGTATTTACGCAATTAATTTAAAAACTTTCCCATACATCTTAGCGCATTTAAATACAGCTGATTCATGAGAAAACTCCACAGATAGCGTGTCTATCACTGAGGCGCCCTGTCGCGCGAAGAGCAACATGCCACGAATATAAAATAACGCTTAAATTATAACTACAGTATAGCTGATTAGGGGCCGGTAGTTCAGGGGTAGAACGCCCGCCTCGCACGCGGGAGGTCGGGGGTTCAAGTCCCCCCCGGTCCATATGCAAAATTAAAATAGCCACGAGTACATGACATCAATAAAGTTGGAAAATGATGAGATATACAAGCTCGTTGGCAGAATAGTTCTTTCGGATAACCCAGGAATCCTTCTCAGAACCCTGAGAAGCAACCTGAACATCAAACAGAAGGAGCTCGCCGAGCATATGGGGGTATCACCTCCCGTTATATCTGATTATGAGAGGGGCAGACGAAGAAAGGCCGGCGTTCGCTTTATTAAAAAGTACCTTGAAGCCCTCATAAAGCTCAGGGGCGTTGACGCCGTGGTTCTGTCGCTATATCAGGGTGATGATAATGCCGAGGGAAATAAAGGAATACAGGAAGCCGCTGAAGGCAGGAGAGTTTATCGAGGGAATAGGGGCCCGGGTTCTATCCGGGGAAAACATGCTTGAACATCACCTCTTTGGGCACACTGTACTGGACAGCATAAAGGCGATCATAGCTCTCAAGGGCGAGCAGTTCTACCGGATATTTGGAAAGTCCTCGGAAAGGGCACTGATCTTCACCAAAGTGGGGATAGGAAGAAGCCCAATGGTCGCCATCAGGATCTCTCCTCTAAAGCCGAGGCTTGTTGTCGTTCACGGGACTTCAAGCGTGGAACCGCTTGCTGTTGAAATGGCAAGGGTTGAAAACGTGATGCTTGCGATAGCCCCTCAGATTGATATACAGGATCTTATAAATAGAATAAGGGAGGTCACCAGAGATGTATGAGAAGTACGCCGAGGCTGGAAGGATAGCAGGAGAGGCCCTCAGGAGAGCGTTCGAGATTGTTCATGAGGAAATGATGGTTCTGGATATATGCGAGGAGCTGGAGGAATTTATAATAAAAAAGGGAGCAAGGCCGGCCTTTCCAGTAAACATATCACAGAACGAGGAGGCCGCACACTATACCGCCAGATATAATGATGACAAGAGAATTAAGAAAGGCTCTGTAGTTAAAGTTGATCTTGGAGTTCACGTTGATGGCTACATCGCAGATGCAGCGATTACTCTTTCATTTTCAGGCATATACACCAGCATGGTTCGCGCAAACTATGAGGCTCTGGACAGGGCTTTATCGATAATAAAGGATGGCTTGGAGTTCTATGAGTTCGGATCATATGTTGAAAAGCTGGCAAAGGGGTATGGATTTAAGCCAATTGAAAACCTAATGGGCCACAGACTGGACAGATACGTGCTGCACACCGGAGATTCCGTGCCCATGATAGGCTCGCCAGTCAGGGGAAGGTTCAGAAGCCAGAACGCATATGCAATAGAGCCATTCTTTGTGGAGATGGGTGCAATGGGTTTCGTTATAGATGGACAGCACAGCAACATCTACAGGCTCGTTGCTCCAAGAAAGGTCAGGGATGAAAGTGAGGCCCAGCTTGTTGATTATATTTGGAAAAATTACAGAACCCTACCGTTCGCATCAAGATGGATAATAAAGGAGTTCGGGCCAAACAGCGTCTCAGCCCTTGAAAGGCTTGTTAAGGAAAACCTGCTTGAGGAGTATTATACGCTTATAGAGGCCAGCGGAGCACCGGTTGCCCAGTTCGAGCATACTGTATATGTTGATAAGGACAAAGCAACAGTAACAACGAAGATACCCTGATCGATGCCGATCAACGGCTAGCTGTTTTTGGCTGAAATTAAAAAAGAATAACGCTTATATTTTCATGCAGCTTAGAAATTACTGCGGGGGTCGCCTAGCCTGGTCAATGGCGCTGCCCTGAGGCGGCAGTCCCGTTGGGGTGCGTGGGTTCAAATCCCACCCCCCGCATGATTTTTAAAAGTCCTCAAGCAGGGAGCTGTACTTCTGCTCAATTATGATTATTAGAACTTCGTTTGTGGAGAGCTCCTTTTTATCGCCTCTCGTCCTTATTTTCTCGCTGAGCGTGTCAAAAATGTATTCACCTGCAGGGAACCTTTTCTCAGTATCCTTATAGTAGTGTATTCCTATGCCCTCGTAAAACGGATGAATCATGTACAGGTAGTCCTTGTATCTGTATACAGCAAGGGCAGGTGTTCTGCCAAGGAAGCTTGAAACTGCCAGAAAGTCCTTCAGGAGGTCCTCAAAGGAGTTGAACTCAAACCTGTAAGTATCCATGATTATCTGTTTGTGTATGATCGCTTATAAATTTTGGTAACAAAGGGATTCTAAGCTCATAAATTGAGCATTTTCTGGATCTGAGAAGATGAAGACCTGAGCCTAACGAGGCTCAGGTACTCCCCCCTGAATATCTCTACTCTCTCATTGGGCATCACTTCATACCTCAGCTGGCCGTCAGCTATAACGTATGTATGCAGGTTGCTGGCGACCTGGATCTCCTTGGGCCTGACAACGATGGGGGGGAGGGGTCTGAGAGGAAGCACGGGGTTTATAATAATGGCCTCCAGCTCCTGATCCACTATGGGCCCTCCATTGGAGAAGTTGTATCCGGTTGATCCGGATGGAGTGGAAATTATGAGCCCATCCATTCTCTCCCTGAGCTCGAAAATGCCCTCGGCCCTTACGTCAAAATAGGGCGTCTGATTAAAGTTAGCCCTCTGGATGTAAAACTCATTCAATACGTTTACGGTCTCGACATCTGATATCCTCGCCCTCAGCCTCAACCTTCTCTCAATGATGTACTTCTTTGAGAGGTAGCTTTCGATGAACTCGTTCAGGGAGTCCTTATCTATCTGTGCCAGAACGCCCCTTCCGCCCATGTTTATACCAACCACTTCAACGTGTTCAGGAAGAAACCTGGAGAGACCCAGAAGGGTTCCGTCTCCCCCGATGGTTATTGCTGTCGAAATGCCCTCATCCTCTATCACTTTATATGAATCAACCTTAACCGTGTATGGAAGCTCCCTTAAGCTGTATAGCTCAAAGTGCTCGCTGAGCCTTGCAATCATGTCCTCAACTTCTGCATCCGAGAGGGAGTCCTTAACCGCCAATATTGCCTTTATTTTCACAACCCTAAAAGCGCATGCACCATTTATAGGTTTTTATCAGAGGAGCTGAAACTTCTTTAATGGCGTGTAGACGGGACCGCTCGGAAACAGATCACTTCTCATTAGATAGAAGCTATCCACGCTGTAGGTGCCAAGATCAACGTCCCTGCGAGCTTCTATCCGTTCAAGCAAAGCCCTCTTGTTTTCCACAAACTTCACTCTGGCAATTGTAAGATGGGGCGTGAACTCCTCATCGCTGGGTATAGAGGCCGATGCCCTGTCAACCTCGCGCGCAAGCCTGACCAGATCCTGCGAATCGCTTCCTATCCAGATCACCCTAATTCTTTCGGGGCTTGGAAAGACGCCAACTCCTCTGAGCCTTATGGAGAACCGCGAATTGATCAGCTCGTCCCTTGTGCTCTCATCGATTTCGCCCAGAAACTTGAGCGTGAAATGCATGTTCTGCTCCTTCGTGAGACTTATTCCTCTTTCCCCATTCTTTATGAACTCAGCTATCTTCATTATCTCTCTTACGAGGCTCTGATCCTCGACGTTCACGCTTATGAAGGCCCTCATGACCTTTCAGATAGCGTTCTGAAAAATAAAGCGTTTTCCAGCATTCCTAAGTCGTTGTTGAAATACACGTATGCCTCCTTTGCCCCACTCTCCTTTATCCTGAGAAAATAGTTCCTCAGCTCCTCCTCACTGTACTCATACGCATACCACTCGGTTCTTCCATGCATCCTCAGATAGATGATGCCGTTGCTTACCACAAGCTCTTCGGGAAGCTCTGGCGCGCTCACTGAGCAGAAGACGTAGCCCAAATCCGAGACCTCACCCTTGTGCTCCCACCAACAGGGATCCCTGAACTCAATCACTGGGATCCCCTCAAGCGAAACCGACTTGATGAATTCATCGAGCCTCCTAAGGTTCTTCTCTGAGCACCCAAAGCTTGGAGGCATCTGAAACAGCCAAGCTCTTATCATGCTCTTCATGGGCTCAAAGACGCTGTAAAACCTGTTAAACAGGGAAACGCTGGAGAGCTTTGTATAATGCGTAACTCCTTTGTAGACCTTTACAGAGTAAAAGAAGCCCCTGGCGGCCCTCGACCACCTTGTTATCATGGGCCTCCTGGGGAACGAATAGAACGTGGAGTTCAGTTCCACAGTCTCGAAGCCCTTTGAAATATACCAGGAAAGCGGGTCAGGCTTCCCCTCATTCCAGTAATATGAATATCCCGACGTCCCTACGTGAACCTTCATCAGGATCTATCATAAAGGTGACATGCAACGAAGTGCCCTGGCTCCACCTCCTTCATCTTGGGC
>JAGDXK010000019.1:21219-21475 GCA_023256405.1 Nitrososphaerales archaeon | reverse complement strand
GATGAAAACCTAACAAGCCAGCCGTTCATAAAGTTCGAGGACAGGGTGAGGGAGGTCTTCAAGTACAGGGATAAGGCTGAAAAGGAAACCGGGGAAAGGAAGTCAGCTCTCATCAATATTACCGCGGAAACTGAGGAGATGAAGAGGCGTGCTAAGCTGGTTAAGGACTACGGTGGCGAGTTCATCATGGTGGATTTCCTAACTGCTGGGTGGGCTGCTGTTCAGACAATAAGGAACGTGGCAGAGGAGCTGGGTC
>JAGDXK010000019.1:7009-21209 GCA_023256405.1 Nitrososphaerales archaeon | reverse complement strand
TGGGTCTAGCGCGCTACGCGTACAGGACCTTGCATGCGGCGTTTACAAAGCTTCCTGATCATGGGGCGACGATGCTCGCTGTTGCTAAGGTTGCTAGGCTGGCCGGGGTGGATTTCCTGCACATAGGAACTGCTGGGGTTGGTAAAATGGAGTCAACCAAGTCCGACGTAATAAAGATCAAGGAGGAGATAACGATGGACAAAGTACCGCAGGAGGACATATACTTTGAGCAGGACTGGGTCGGTCTAAATCCTATCATGCCAGTTAGCTCAGGAGGTCTGCATCCAGGAGTTCTGCCTCAGCTCCTTGATGCCTTGGGCCCCGACATCGCAATACAGATAGGAGGAGGTGTGCTCGGACATCCAATGGGACCAAGAGCAGGTGCAAAGGCCGTAAGGGACGCAATAGATGCCTGGAACAAGGGGATACCGCTCGAGGAGTACGCGGAAAAATCAAAGGAGCTAAAGGCAGCTCTTGAAAAATGGGGCACGAAGAGCTACGCGTAGCGGTCTGAATAAAAGGCCTTTATCTCGTCTATTTCTTTTCTGAGCTTTTCGGTTATTTTTTCTTTTCTTTGCTCGTAGTACTGTACCATTTCACGAGCAGAGCTCTTAATTAGCTGCACCCTGTCCCAGAAAGGCACCCCGGCTCTGCCTATGCTGGACTTGGCTATCAGCCACAGCGCTGCGTCCTCCTCAGTGATGTCAGCAGGATAACCAAGATAAAGCCTCTCCCTAACTGCGTTGTAGACAAGGGTTGCTATCATTTTGGGGCGCCACTTTTCAATGAAAGTCCTGGAGGCCTCGCTGTCATGCAGGATCTCCTTAATCTGCTCTAACTTTTCAGCCCCTTCGGGATCCAGCTCCAGCCCGGTTGCGGCCTTTATGAAATCCTCAAACTTGAGAATCTGCTCAAGGCTTCCGCTGGTTACCACGATCGATGAGGCTGCTGAGCTGTCGACAAGAGCCATGCCGAGGCTCTCAAGGGGATCGGCAACTCTGAGCTCGGCCCTGCCCTCCTTAAGGAGCCTGATGGCTAAGTCCAGGTTTATTGGCCCACCGTAAACATACTTTCCAGATATTTCAATTAGAGGCACCGTCAGTATTCTTTTGATTATGGCCAGCGATAAGTCGTTGCTGAGGTTTACTAGCTCGATATCGAGCTCGAGGTCCCTTACAGCCTTCAGAAGGTTATGGCTGGTGTAGCACGCTGGATGATAATAAACTACGGGCCTCATTTTTCGCATAAATCGCAATACATGGTTTTAAATCGTTTGTCATTTTTTTAAAATGCTTTATTTACGGGTAATGCCTCATTTGGATGCATGGAGGAGCTTGAGATTAAGAAGTCCTTAAGAGAGCCGATAGTTGTGGTGCTAGGTCATGTCGACGCAGGCAAGACATCCCTGCTGGACAAGCTGAGGGGGACAGCGGTTCAGGAGAAAGAGGCAGGAGGTATAACGCAGCACATAGGGGCCAGCCTTTTTCCATCTGAAGTTCTTGTTAAGCTCTCAAGAGGTCTCATCGAAAGGTACAGGATAAAGGTTGAAATTCCTGGAATCCTCTTCATTGATACCCCAGGCCATGAAGCCTTTGCAAATCTCAGGTACAGAGGAGGCTCGGCTGCGGACATAGCAATAGTAGTTGTTGATGTCACTAAAGGTATAGAGCCGCAGACGGTTGAAAGCATAAACATCCTGAAGGAGAAGAAGGTCCCATTTCTTATAGCTCTCAACAAGATCGACCTGATTGCTGGCTGGAGGCCACACCCCGAGCTGCTCCTGCTTGAAGATCTTAATCAGCAGGACAAAGCCACTGTCAAGCTTCTTGATGACAGGATCTATACGGTAATGGGTCAGCTGTCAGCACTGGGGTTCGAGAGCGATGCTTTTTACAGGATTACTAACTTTAAGAGGCAGGTTGCCATGGTGCCCGTCAGCGCTGCAACGGGGGAAGGATTGCCGGAGCTTCTTACGGTGCTGTTAGGCCTGGTTCAGAACTTTATGAAGGAGAAGCTTCAGTTTAAGGCCGGACCCGGCAAGGGTATAATAATAGAGGTAAAGGAGGAAGAGGGAATGGGAAGGGTCCTGAACGTTATACTGATTAACGGCATTATGTCCGTGAACGACAGGGTTGTTACAGGCACAGACAGGGGGTCAAAGGTGACCAGAATAAAGGGAATATACCTGCCAAAGCCCCTTGATGAGATGAGAGACCCGAGGGACAAGTTCAAACCGGTAAAGAGCGTTGCTGCCTCAGCAGGCATCAGCGTTCTAGTGTCAGATCCTGAGGATGTGGTTGCAGGCGCTCCGGTCTACGTCATAACGAACGAGGAAGAGGAAAGGGAGGCATCGAGGCTTATAGAGGAGGAGCTCAAAAGCCTGACCATAAGAACAGATCAGCTGGGGGTGATAGTCAAAGTTGATACGCTGGGCTCCCTGGAGGCCTTCAGCTTTCTCCTTAAAAAGGAGAACATCCCAATTAGATACGCCGAAATAGGCCCAGTAACTAAGAAGGACGTTGTTGAGGCCCAGCTCGTCAGGCAGGAAAACAAGTATCTTGGAGTTATACTGGCGTTTAACCAGAAGTCGCTCGTTGAGAACCCTCCAGTACCAGTATTCTTCGGAAACGTAATGTACAACCTGCTTCAGGATTATCTTAACTTCGTCAAGCAGGAGAAGGAGAAGGATCTAAGGCTGAAGATCGAGAAAATGACCTACCCTGCTAAGTTCCAGGTGCTCAAGGGATACATATTCAGAAGAAGCAACCCAGCTATATTTGGCGTGAGAGTTATTGCTGGGATTTTGAAGCCCAAGGCAAGAGTAATGAACTCAAAAGGAGAGGAGCTTGGATTCATAGAGCAGATCCAGGTTCAGGGCGAAAGCGTTCAGAGGTTAGGGCCTAACGAGGAGGGAGCTGTATCCATGAAAAACGTCACCATAGGAAGGCACATTAAGGAGGACGAGGTGCTCTTCACGCTGCCAACCTCAGAGGAAGCTAAGGCGTTGAAGGAATCGGAGCTGCCTCCTGAGGATGCTGAGCTTCTGAATGAAATAATCGAAATAAGAAGGAAGGTGGAGTATCTTTACGCCTACTAGCCCTCAAGTATCCTTCTGGTGACGCTGTCGATTCCTCTTGCTGCGAACGATGGCATCCTTTTCTCGTACTCTTCAATCCTGTTAAGATAGTTCCTCATTGTGTACTCGATCTCGCTCTCACCAGTCATCAGCCTTCTTCTCGCGTATTCATCGACGTTGAACTCTAAGCTCCTGTCGTCATATTCGATGACTTTCCTTCCGAGGTCTATGGTCAGGTATAGCTCACTCCTCTCGGCTCTCTCCCTGAGCTCTCGCAGAACGCTTTCAGGAAGTGCTATGCAGGCAAGCCCATTTTTTACTGCGTTGCCATAAAAGATGTCGCCGAAGGACTCGGCCAGAACGGCCTTTATCCCGTAATCTACCAGCGCCCACACTGCGTTCTCCCTGGATGATCCTATGCCAAAATTCTTTCCAGCGATCAAGATCGATGCATCCCTGTATCTTGGGTCATTAAGGATGAAATCTGCTCTCGGGTTCCCGCTTTCATCAAAGCGCCATCTGTAAAAGAGATACCTGCCAAGGCCTTTCTTCTGCAAAAGCTTAAGGAACTGCGCTGGAATTATCTGGTCAGTATCAACGTTATCGTATGGAAATGGAGCGGCCTTTCCTGAAATCCTCTCAGGCAAGGCTTAACACCTCCCTGTCAAGGTCGAGCTCAGTTACGTCCACGAACCTGCCATACACTGCCGCCGCTGCGGCCATGAGCGGGCTTACGAGGTGGGTCCGCGCCCCAGGGCCCTGCCTGTTTTCGAAGTTCCTGTTAGAGGTGGATGCAGCCCTTTTGCCGCTGGGAACTCTGTCCGCGTTCATCGCAATGCACATGCTACAACCTGAGTGCCTCCATTCAAAGCCAGAATTCATGAATATCTCATGCAGCCCCAGCCTTTCGGCCTTCCTTCTAACCCACTCAGAGCCCGGAACTAGAAATGCCCTGACATCAGGGCTGATCTTTCTGCCCTTGAGGAAGCTGGCCGCCTCTATAAGATCCGATAGCCTTGCGTTCGTGCACGACCCTATGAACACGTAGTCTATCTTTATGTCGGTTATTGGCTGTCCTGGCCTCAGATCCATGTACTTAAGAGCTCTTTCGTATTCGGCTCTCTGCTGCTGATCCTTTACTTCAGCAGGATTTGGCACCCGCCCGTCAACTGGAGCTACCATTGCAGGGTTCGTTCCCCATGTTACCATCGGCTTAACATCCCTGACGTCAAAGCTTATGCTTTTGTCGTACTCGGCTTTGGGATCGCTCTTCAGCGTTCTCCAGTACTTTACCGCTTCATCCCAGTCATCCTTTGGAGCAAGCGGCGCGTTCTTCAAATATTCGAATGTCTTCTCATCTGGCTCCACTATTGCGGTCCTTGCGCCTGCCTCTATTGACATGTTGCATAGCGTCATTCTTCCCTCGACGCCCATCCCAGATATGGCTGAGCCACCAAACTCTATTATATGACCTATGGCCCCTCCAGTGCCTATCTGCCCAATCATGTAGAGCGCCAGATCCTTTGGTGTAACACCCATCCTCGGCTCTCCATTCATTGTTATCCTGAACTGCTTCGGTTTCTTTATCCAAAGGGTTTGCGTCACGAAGACGTGCTCCACCTCCGACGTGCCAATGCCAAAGCTCAGAGCCCCGAGCGCACCGTGCGTGCTCGTGTGGCTGTCCCCCGCCGCTATTGTTAAACCCGGCAGTGAAAATCCCAGCTCTGGGCCAACTACATGTATTATGCCCTGATACGGGCTGTAAAAGTCGAGAAGGGGCACGTCAAAATCCCTTGCGTTTTTCCAAAGAGCATCCATCTGCTGTTTTGAGAGCTCGTCCATTGTTGGCCTCTCCTTTGAATCCGTTGGAACGTTATGATCCATGACGGCTAGCGTCAGATCAGGACGCCTTATTCTGTATCCCTTCTCCCTCATGTCGCTGAATGCTACTGGAGAAGTAACTTCATGTGTCAGATGTCTATCAATGTACAGAAGGGAAACACCCTCTTCCCTTGCTATCTCATGCGCTTCCCATATTTTGTCGGTTATTGTAAGATGCATTAACTCGCATCTGTAGCTGGACCTTTAAAAGTTTAATTGTAATGTTCAGCGCTCCAGAGCTAGGCGACGAAAAATGATTATGTATGCGGTCGGCGGGATTTGAACCCGCGATCTTCAGCTTGGGAAGCTGACGTCCTGCCAGGCTAGACGACGACCGCTCGATTCATATTAAAACGCACATCATAATAAGCTTTACCATTTTTTGTGCCATCGCCTACGCATCTTTAATGTTATCTATCGAGTTCATTTTTATTCCCAAAAAATTAAACAAATACATTTATTTATAGCGGTTAAAACCTGATTGAATGCTGATTGACAGGTTCTTAAGAGTTGCGGAGAAGCTACGCCTTTCGGTGACCGATAGGTGTAACTATAGATGCGTGTTCTGCATGCCCTCGGCCCCAGAGTTCTTCGATGAGAGCGAGCTCATGACGCTTGATGAAATCAAAAGAGTGCTCATCATATTCAGAAATCTTGGAGTAAAGGAAGTTAAGCTGACCGGAGGGGAGCCCCTGCTTAGAAACGATGTGCTGGATATAGTGAGCTTCGCGAGCGAGCTATTTGATGATGTTTCGATGACAACAAACGGTTATTACCTGGACAGATTAGCGCGTGAGCTGAGGAAAAGAGGTCTTAAGAGGATTAACGTAAGCCTGCATTCGCTGAAGCCGGAGAGGTACAGACAGATAACCGGCATAGATGGGCTTAAGAGAGCGCTTGAAGGCATAAAAGCCGCTAAAGACGCTGGCTTTGAAGAGGTGAAGGTGAACGTCACTCTTATAAGGAGACTTAATGATGACGAGATCTTTGACTATTTAGAGTTCTCAAGGAGGGCTGGAGTAACTGTAAGGTTTCTCGAATATGAGCCGTTTGATGGTAACTGGGGCTGGAGGCCCGAAAGGGTGGTAAGTTCTGGGGAAGTGCTAAGAAGGATATCCTCCCGATACAGGCTTTTGCCCGTAACCAGAAGCGCTCACTCAACGTCAAAATACTATTTTATAGATGAAATTGGGGTCAAGTTCGGCGTAATATCTTCAGTGACCGAGCCCTTCTGTTCTGACTGCAACAGGGTGAGGGTTACCGCCGAGGGCGTATTCCTCCCCTGCATGTACTCGCTCAGCGGTCCTAACCTCAAGACCATGATCAGGGATGGCAAAAGCGATGAAGAAATTATTAGCGCTATAAAGCAAGCTTACTTTAACAAATTCGAAGGGGTGATTAAATACGTAAGAGAGAACGCTATGCCAGAAGCTGTAAAGCCAATGTATAAGCTTGGAGGTTAAAACAACACGACTACGATCTAGTAATAGAAACCTGCCTTTTTGAACGGGCTATCCTGAAAGACCTTGGAAAGGCCGAATGAATGTATGAAATGGGTGAAGGCCTTCTTTAGGTGAGGGTCCGGATTCGGATTAGCCTCGTAGAACATGCCCTCCAAGAGCCTTGCGGCATGCTCTTTGAAGGCGTTTTCGTCCTTTACCACGAACACCAGAGTGAACGGCCTCATTCCAAAGAATGAAACGCTGGAGAACTTCCTTCCCTCCATTCCAACGCCTGTGTTGAGCTTTATTATCCTGGAGTTTGGAACCTTCCTGGCTATTCTTCTTGCAAGAGATGCTTCTGGAACTCTCGTAAACCCGTTAAGCTCAATTTCATCAAGATAAACCCTCAGAGCCTCTTCTTTGCTCTTTAAAAGACCCATTTGTTTTAACCATCTATATATTGTAGGTATGGATACATTTAAAATTTTTGACATTTCTGACGGTCTTTTTCCCTGCATGTACAGATCTGATAATATTTTCAGATACTCGGCGTTCTTTTCGTAGATTGGCTTTCTTCCGACCTTCTCCTTCTTAGGTTTCAGCGTGAGATTGATCATTTTTGGATACCTCTCTTCTGGTCCTATTTTAACGTTATTGCTAAATTTATGATATGTAAGAAAGTTGGTGATATTTTAAAAATAATTTAGAACATTTTGGTCAAAATTGTAATAATTTTAAATCAGTTATGAGAAATTTCCTTTATGGACCAATAAATGAACGTTCTAGGGATGAAAAATATAAAACTTCAACTTTAACAATTAGTGAAAGTTTCGCCTTTTCGAAGCGGGATGATCGAAGCGTAGAGCGCTTGAAAGCAGAAAGCCTCTTCGTTCACGTCAGAGGTGGAAACAGCGTTTGAATATGTCATGCCTGTTATTCTAAAGCCTGGTAACTTCCGCCAAAGGAGAGTAACCCTCGAGACCTATGGAAATCTCCGTCATCCACGCGGAGAGTAGATCGGAGCCAGATGGATCAGCCGATAAAGCTTTTTATTTGACATTATTAAGAGTACCTCGTGATTATTACGTTAATATACTTCGCGGTGGAGCTTATGCTAATATTATTTGGCCTTTATTGGAGCCTGATAATAGGATTAGGCTTTGCAGATCTACACCATAGCAGGAAAGGCGTTCCTGCTCTGGACAGCTATCCAATCGGGCTTTCCATAATAATCCCCGCAAAAAATGAAGAGGGGACCCTTGAAAGGGCCGTTGAATCAATTCTCAGGGCGGACTATCCAAAGGATAAACTTGAAATAATTATAGTAGAGGACGGCTCAACAGATAGAACGCTAAGTGTGGCAAAGGAGCTGGAGAGGAGGTACAAAGGCCTGGTTAAGGTTTATAGCCTGACAAACAATAAAGAAAGGAAGGCCGGCGCTCTAAACTTTGGAATTAGGGTCTCTAGTTTTGACAACATTGTGTTTGTCGATGCTGATGCCGTGGTTGACAAAGATTATTTCATAAAGGCCGCGAACGCATTAAATAAGTACGATGCAGCTACGGGATTAACCGGAGTAAACGCAGTTAAGCATAACTGGCTAACGTTTATGAATGAGCTTGAAAGCGACGTGATGAACTACATCATTGCGGGTAGCTATAAGCTTGGCCTGCCGCCGCCGATAAATGGGTACAGCCTTGTGATCAAGAAGAGCGTGCTAAACAGGGTTGGGGCTTTTAAGAACAGCATAACTGAGGATATCGATCTCTGGGCAAAATTGGTATTAAACAAAATTAAAATTGGATACTTCAGAAGCAAAGTCAACGTTACGCCACCGCTGACCCTCAGGGAGTTTTTTGTGCAGAGGTTGAGATGGTATAAAGGGTACGTGGATGCGCTTACTGAGCACTTGAAAATGCCAACCAACGGAAAAGTGCTGCACATGGAACTCTATCTTGCTATGCCGATTTTTGGAGCGACAAGCCTTGTTTTCACAATTGGATCGAGCATGCTTAAAATAATGTATCTTATGTTTAACACATTAGGGTTAATAGTTAACTTTGTTGGCACAGCATTGCTGATAATAGCTTATCTGAAATATAAAGAAAAATACAGCGGTGGCCTCTATATAAGGTATTCATTACTGGGTTATCCATACGTGCTTCTTATGTTCCTAACAAGCGCTGTGGCCATGTTTGCAAAAGTGTTCGGAATAAATATTGGCTGGATGAGGGAATCTAGATAGACGGGCTCATGCAGCTGCCCTCTTTAACCGTTGTTAGTACTATATGAGTGTTGGTTCTTTCCACATGTTCAAGAGAGAGTAGTGTCTTGGTAAAAGAGCTTAGCTCATCGTGCGATTTGAACTTTGCAATAAGAATTACGTCGCTTTCGCCAGTTACATCATACACGGAGAGAACGTTGGGGAATTCAGATATCATTTTTTCAAGTTCCAGCAGCTTCCCGCCGCTTATGACGACCTCTATGATAGCGGTTATAGTGTATCCTGCCTTTGCCCAGTTAACTATTGCCCTATATGAGCTTATGTAGCCCTCCTTTTCCAGCCTCTTGATCTTGTTGTGCGCAGTCCCGATTGAGACACCAACTCGCTTTGCTAGCTCCCTTATCGGTATCTTGGCGTTTTCGCAGAGAATGCTGAGGATTTTCCTGTCGACCTCATCTATCAATTTATCATCATTCTTTAGATTAATCGTCTAATAAAATTTAAGGGATCAATTTTTCTAATAAGTATATAACGAAATTATGCCTTATTCTTTATGTGCTAAAGGAGGCATATCTGTTTAAAAAAGCAGGAGAAAGGATAAAGTGCCTTGCATGCGCTAGAGGATGTCTTCTCGGAGAGGGCCAGATAGGGTTCTGCGGAGTTAGAGGAGTTAAAGGTGGAAAGCTGTACTTATTGAACTACGGCATTATTGAAGCCCTTCACATGGATCCTATTGAGAAGAAACCCCTGGTGCATTTTTACCCTGGAAGCAAGGTTCTCAGCATGGGCACCACTGGATGCAGCTGGGCATGTGCCTACTGTCAGAACTTTGACTTATCCCAAAGAAAAAGGGTTGAGGGAATTGAGATGATGCCAGATGATGTGATAAATTTAGCCAAAAGATACGGGGCAGACGGACTAGCTTATACGTACAACGAGCCCAGCATTTTCGCAGAATTCGCGCATGATGTGGGGGTTGAAGGAAGAAAGGCCGGGCTTTTTAACGTGTTCGTCAGCAACGGTTACTTTACTGATGAGGAAATTGATTACTTTACGGAGTTCCTAGATGCTATAACGGTTGACTTCAAGGGAAACGGAAACAGAAGCTTTCTGCGAAGGTATGCTGCTGTACCCGATCCAGAGCCCATATTCAGTTCACTTAAGGAGCTCAGAAGGAAGGGCATTCACGTAGAAATTACTGACCTTGTTGTTCCTGAAATAGGGGACTCTCTGGATGACGCCAGAAGGCTCTCAAGGTGGATCTTGGAAAATCTTGGAGATGATACGCCCATACACTTTCTGCGATTTCATCCAGATTACAAGCTTCTGTGGCTTCCCGAAACACCCCTGAGCACCCTTGAGGCGCATTACAGGGTGGCGAAGGAGGAGGGACTTAAGTTCGTGTACCTGGGTAACGTCCCAGGGCATCCATATGAGCACACGTACTGCCCAAACTGCGGCGCTCCAGTCATAAAAAGGTATGGGTTTGAGATAATTGAATATAACATAGATGATGAGAACAGGTGCAAGTTCTGTGGCTATAAGCTCCCGATTAAAGGGAAGCTGAAGAAGGAGCCCCTCTATCGCAGGTTCTTTCCTGTCGAGTTCTGAACGTTCACCTGATGAACTCCGAATGCACAGCCCTTATGGCATTTACGCAGTCCTCACCCCTTATAACGAAACCTATGTTAAGCTCGCTAGATCCCTGAATTATCATTATTATGTTTATCCTGTTCCTCGCCACTGCGCCGAATAGCCTAGCAGCTACGCCAGGCGTGCCCTTCATGCCTTCTCCAATTATTGATACGAGACAGACGCCGCTGACAATCTTATAGTCCTCAATCGTATCGCCCATGAACTGGATCTCGATTATATTCCTGAGCTTGTTGACGTCCTTCTGATCAACTATTAGGTTAATCTCAGAGCCGGATGAGCTTTGAATTATAGTATGATATTTTATAGAGTTCCTGAGCGCCTCGTTTATAAGAAGCGGTATTACGGATCTGAGCTCCGTGCCTGTTATAGTTACAATCGCAAGATCGGATCTATAGGCTACCGCTTTAACAACGTTGGATAACACAGGGCTCTGGCTCCTAATTAGAGTTCCTTCCTCATCGGGCATGTCAGCTGTCCTGAAGCTCAGCTCTATGTTCTTCATTTTAATCACCTCAAGCGCCAGAGGATTGAAGAGCTCGGGGTTTATCGAGAAAAGCTCCATGGCCTCCCTGTAGGACATGACCTCAATTCTCTTTGCGGATTCAACTATAGTGGGATCGGTCGACATCAGCCCTTGAGAGCCTGTCCAGACCGTCAGCGTTTTTGCGTTTATCGTGGCGGCCAGCAGGGATGCTATGAGATCAGCGCTGCCTTTTGGCGCCCTTATTATTTTGTTGTATGAATCGGATGCAGTAAAAGAGCCTACAAGGTGTAAAGCTTCGTGATCCTCCTGAAAAGATTCAACGAATCTTCTGCACTTGTTAAGAGAGGCATTAAGAAGCAGCTCTGATGTGATCTGCTCCTTGAAGGTGATCCCAGACTCAGAGCCCGTATGTAAATTTATGTTACTTACCCCCTTTTCTTTAATTTTGTCAGCGAGTGCCCTTAAAAATATCCTTTCGAAACCATAGTATAATCGTCCTACTAGTGCGGGATAGAGCTCTCCCACCTTTGTGGTGAGAGATATTATTTCTTTTATTTCGCTGTAAAGATCCCTAGCCTGATCACCGCCTAGCCTTCCATTCTCAGTAAGCTCGTTGAACGCCTTTTCCACAGAAGCCAGGGCTTTTGAATCTTCCTGCGCCGCCAGTAAAAGCGCAGTATCGAGATCTTCCTTCAGCTTCTTTGGAGCCGAAAGAACTATGATGCCCCCTTCTCTGTATCTCCTATTAATCAGGTCCGCAATTAGATCATATCCTTTTATCTCAAGCGCGCTGCTGCTGACTTTAGCTATTTCAAGCATTAACTGTTGAACCCTATACTTCGCTTTTAAACGTTTCCGAGGCCAGCTTTATCAATATACGCAAGTTGCGAATTTTGAAAAAAGAGAAATACATGTAAAAAGATGACATGAATTTCTCAAATTTAACATACACATTATCTACTTATTACAAATTTAACCTTACAGAGCATAGTAAAATTTTTATTTTATCTAAGATCATGTAGTATTAAGTGATAGAAATGTCAGTTAACTACTCTAAGATCAGGTTGAAAATTGGTGTAAATGAGATAGAAATTTACGGCACTAAGGATGACATGCAGTTTCTTGGAGACCTTGCATTAAAGATCTACAATGAGCTTAACAGCACGCCTGAAGCTGCAGCTGGCGTTTCGGAACAGGAAAGCGGATCGAATGTGGTCATGCCGGAACAGCTACCGAACGTACAGCTGGATCCCAACGCATCACTTCCCGTTAACATCCTAAAGCTGTTTACAAACGAATGGGGGTCTAAGCCGCGCAGACTGTCAGAGGTTAAGGAGGTGCTTGACAGTTTTGGTCTCGTCTATCCCAAACAGACGGTGGCGGTTTCGCTGCTGAGGTTGGCCAAAGAGGGAAAGATAAGAAGGTTCAAAAACGAGAGAGGCGAATACGTATATATTGCTATGCCAAGTAAATTAGTGAAGGAACCACAGGGTGAACAGGCATGAGCGAGAACACGCTGAGAGTGGATATAAAGTACGGAGACATTTCAGCTTCGTTTGCTGGAAAGCCGGACGAGGTTCTTACCGCAATTATAAAGTTCCTTTCGGATAACCTTCCAGCAATAGATCTCGCCAAAAAAATATCGCTCAGCTATGACCTTCAGGATCTAATACAGATGTTTTCTGATTACGTAAAAATAACCAACGAAGGGCCCAGGATCGTTGCCGATAACAACCTTAGCATAAAACAGAAGATAACACTGCAGCTAGTGGGCAATAAAATCGCATTTCTCATGAACAGGATTCAGAGCGAGCCCATGAGCGTCCAGGATCTAATTAACGTCCTTGGCCTGCCGGGCAAATCCATAAGCAGCAGGCTGAGCGAGCTCGTAAAGGCTGGATACGTTGCCAGGGTTGGAGATCAAAAGACGACCAAGTACGTGATCACAACACTGGGCATCAGGTGGCTGTCCGACACTTTAACCGGAAAGATCAGGGCTGACTGAGCTAGCGCTTCCTATTATCTGTTCCTTTTCAGCCCTTTTCTCCTTAATTTTTTCAAGAAGCCCTTCGATGTTGATTCCCAAAAGAGCGGATATCTCCACGTATCCTGCTATTCTCTCGTCCTGAAACTTCAGCTCATATTTTCTTGCATCAACCTTGTTCAGCACCGCTATCACGTTCTTCAGATCTATTTCAAGCTCCTGCAGGACCTTTATGCTTGCGTTGTATTTACGCCAGAACTCCTCCTCGGGGAGGCTGCTGTCCACCACAAGAAGCACAAGATCGGCATATTTAAGCTCCTCGAGAGTCGATCTGAAGGACTCGATCAGAAAGTGCGGTAGCCTTTCAATAAAGCCTACGGTGTCAACGACGTAGACGTCATCCAGACCCTTCACTTTTCTGAAAGTAGTAGTTAACGTTGTAAAGGGCTTTCCAGTGATCCTGGCGTTTTCTCCGCTGAGCCGGTTAAAAAGGGTTGACTTTCCAGCTCCAGTGTAGCCTGCCAGGGAAACTATGAAGCTATTGCTTTCATACCTCTTCTGCCTATGAAGCTCCCTTCTCCTTCTTTCCTTTTCAAGCTTTTCCCTTAGAACCACTATCTGCCTCTTGAGGAACCTCATGTACTTCTCTATTTCGTAAGCACCGTATCCCATTGGACCGGTCTGCTCTCCCATTCTCCTCATTCTAACGAGCTCCTTGAGCCTCGGTATCTCATACTGAAGCTCTGCAAGCTTAACCTGCAGCTTCGCCTCGGTTGTCATGGCCCTTTTTTCGAAGATGTCGAGAATGAGCCTGATCCGGTCGATCACCTTCCTGTCAACTAGCTTTGAAAGGTTATATATCTGTGAGGCGGTGAGCTGCTCGTCAACTATCACGATATCAGGATTGTATCTTTCAACTACGTCCTTCAGCTCAAGGGCCTTCCCGCTAGTTATACCGTATTTGCCAATGCCTATCTCCTTAACTGGCAGAACATACACAGCGGTTAGACCTGTAGCTTCAGCTAGCTCAACAATTTCCTGCTGTGCGTATTTATCCTTAAATGTTACAATTACCGCCTTTTCGCTCACTTTCTAAGCCTCACCTTCAGGCTGAGCTCCAGCTTTCTGAGGGTCTGAAAGTCCGGTATAATCTTCTCCTGTTCTATTTTTGCGAGCAGGGAGGGCTTTATCCCAATTCTTCTGCCAAGCTCCTCCTGCGTTAACTGCATCTTCTCTCTTATTTCCTTGATTATCCTTCCGTAGTTCTCAACTAGCTCGTAATCCTCTTCATCCTGGGGTCTCTGATTTCCGCTTCTGGGAGCCTGTGATATACGGGGGTTCTGCGGAACGCGTTTTACCACCTTTCCATATTTGGCGCACTCGGCGCACACCTTCAGATATGCGCCGTCCACCTCAATCGTTATTGGCTTCCCGAAGATTGGCTTCCCGCATA
>JAGDXK010000019.1:1481-6999 GCA_023256405.1 Nitrososphaerales archaeon | reverse complement strand
TTCATATCAGCTAAATCATATATCGATGCTCTTTTTATACGATTTTCTATTACTCCTGCGAAAAGTCAACTATCGAAATAGATTCATGAGGCAGCTTGCCCAAGGAAGATCGGGATCGATTTAACCATGGCAAACACCAGCACTGATCCTTTACAATCAGTGAAAGCCTCACCCTTCAGGGCGGGGAGGAGGTCAGCTAATTTAAGCTCGTAGATTGTAGATGAGCTCAACGCAGTTACCACAAAGTTAATTAGAAGGCATGGAAGACCTTTAAGTATGCCTACCCACGGCAGTATTACGAAGGCTGGAAAGGTGAGATCTCAGACGCCCAAGATTCAGGGGAGGGAGAAGCACAGCCCCAATCCACGTGTGTCTTTCAGGAGAAAGTTCGAGAAAAGGGTTGTCCTGAACAGAAAGCCAGGACAAAACTGGATATTCCTAAATAAATAACGACCTAAAAAATATTTTCATGAATTTCAGGGCAGTATGGATTCCAGAAGCTCCTGTACCTCCTTTTCCGTTGTCTTCTTCGTTGTTGCGAACTTTACCTTTTCCAGAACTTTCTCGAGCTTATGAACGGCATCCACAAGCGCGTTCTTGATCCCCCATCCCTCTCCGGTAACTGAATTGTTGACGTACGGTCCATTGACCTGTATCCTTATAATAATGTGAGGTTTTCCTCTTCTCTGCATCTTATCTCCGTTTATGTAAACTGTTAGAACCGAGTTTTCGAGAACCTTTCTGTACTTCCTTATAATCGAATCTATCCTGGATCTTATAGTTTCAGGGTCATACTCAAGGCTTTCAATTATGCCCTTTTTGGACAGCTGAACGAAAACCGATGGCAGGGCGGTCGTGCTCAGGGCTATCTGACGCAACAGGTCCTCCTTTGTAACTATTCCAGCTAAGAAGCCCTTCTTCGTCACAACAACTGAGGAGAACCGGTATTTCTTCATTAGCTTATACGTTTCATAAGCATTTGCATCCTCATCAATAGTGATCACGTTCTCTGTCATTATGGAAGTTACCGGATACTCCGTGATCTTTTTCATATCGCTTATGATCCTGTCCCGTCTCTGCCTGAACCTCGGCTTAATCACCTTCTGGATTATGTCGTGCAGCGTTACAATTCCCACTATTTCGTGATCCTCAACTACGACGATCCTTGAAAGGCCGCTGTTTCTCATTAGCGAGAGGAGCTGACCTATTGTTGCGCTTTTCTCTATGGTCACTGGGTTTGCGGTCATCACGTCCTTAACAGAAACGTTTCTGAAGAAGTTCTCGCTTAGCGCTATCACGTCGTCAGCGAACACGCCCCCGGCCACTGTTCCGTCCTGCAGCACGTATGGGAGCGTCTTGAAGCCGCTTTCAACCATGAGCTTGCTGATCTCTCCAACGCTTTCGCTTCCACCAAGCTTGGGAGCGACTTTCATGACCGTTCTCACTTTTGTTGTTGTGGGATCTATGTTGAGCTTATACGCTAGGCTTTCGTTCACAATCCCCTCATAAAATGAGCCCCGGGAAACGACTATGAGATCCCTCTGTTTCTCAAAGAGGTCCAGGATCTCGGAAACTGGAGTGTCCACATCCACCATAAGTATGTCCTTTCTGACCAGCTCTTCAAAGCTCATGTAATAACAATCAAATTTCCTCAATAAAAGGATTTAGAGCTGATTAAAATACTCGAGGATTTTATCCTTCAGATAATCAAATTCCCTGTAAAGCTCATCCAAGCTCAAAAACTCGTTGACTATCATGAAATCCGCTATTGCGATAACCGAGCCAATGCCCAGTTCAAGCTCTAGCCTGTCCCTTTCAAGAAACTCATTTAAGTTCTTTGGATCGTCATTTCTTCCTCTGTTCCTGAGAAGCGAATATCTGCGCCTCGGGCTTGCATGCAAGGCCAGTATGGTCATCTTCGCCTTTTTTCTGAAGAACTCAACTTCGTCCATAGACCTTATTCCATCTATTATTGTAAGCTCAGACCCGCTCCTTACGATTTTATCAAGGGTGAGCTTAGCGACGATCTCCTTTCCGCCCTGCTCTCTGAGCATCCTAACTACCTTTCTCTGGCTCTCCTTATCAAGCCCAAATCCAAGCTCAACGCTCTTCTCCCTGATTACGTCCCCCATTGAGAAGGTTGGAATGCCCAGCCTGTTAGAGATGTAAAGAGCTATGGTTGTCTTGCCCGCCCCGGGCATTCCCGTAATTCCAAGTATTTTAAGCTGGCCCAACCCAAACCATCTATGTCGCGATATATATTAATTGTTCTGCTTTTAAGAGAACGAATAAATTGAAGGAATATGTTTCTGAGGTGTTCAATTGGAAATCGTTGGCACCTGCACCAGGGGCTTTGAGGAGTACAGTGCCAAGGAAGCTGAAATTCTTGGCTGCAGGGTAACTGAGCTTCGTCAGGCCAGAATAATTATGGATGGTGGCCCTCGGTGCGTATACGTGTTAAACAACTTCTCAAGAAGCCTGAATAAGGTGCTGCTTCTGCTATACCGCGGAATAGCAAGGGATCTCGATGAGATCTACAGAGCGGCCAGCGCTCTAAGCTACGGATTTATCGGAAAACAGCAGTCGTTTGCCGTCAGATCCGAGAGAAGCGGTGTTCACAGTTTTACTTCGATTGACATACAACGGGTAGTCGGACAGGCTATAATCGATTCCAGAATTAAGGAAGACGGGGTACGTCTTAGAGTTGACCTGGAGAATCCAGATGTTGAGATAAACGCTGACCTTATTGAAGAGGAGCTCTTTATAAGCATAAACACGACTGGCCATGGTCTGAACTTCAGGGAGTACAGAAGGTACAATCACCCCTCCTCACTGAAACCCACACTTGCTGCATCACTGTTAATAATGGCTGGATGGGATGGAAGACCGCTTATTGATGCGTTTGCCGGAGGTGGCACCATACCTATTGAGGCTGCCCTTTTTGCCAGAAGCGCGCCAGTTCGTCCATCGGGGGACTTCATGTATAAAAGGCTTAGCCTTTACGATCAGCAGGAGGAGGAGCGAGCGATTAAGCTGGTTGGGCCCAAGTTCGCTGTTAGCAAGCTGTTGGGGGTAGAGATTTCATCAAAACACATCAGAGGCGCTTTGAAGAATGCGCAGGCTGCCGGAGTGTCTGACGTTGTGGAGCTCAGGCTTGACGACTCAGTTAAGTTCGTTCCTGAAAGGAAATTCGACTTTCTCGTTTCAAACCCGCCCTACGGCATCAGGAGCGGAAGAAAGGAGAAGGTTCTAAAGCTCTATGAGCTATTTGTCAAGAACCTAGACAATATTCTGAATGAAGGTGGCACGGGCCTGATGATTACGACGGAATACAGAAAGCTTGAAAACATACTTGCGCAGCATGGCTACAAACACGTTAAGACAAGCGTTGGACTTCATGGAAAGCTGTGGGTTGGAGCCGTTCTCTTCAGGGCCTAACCAAGTGATCTTCTTAGCTTTGCCATCTCAACTATGTTGCTCTTTACTTCGGACTCCTTGCCGTCCCTGAGCGCAACGAGAGTCAAGGTGGATAATAGCCTGTGTTTGATCACGCTGTAATCCTCAGAGCTTTTCCTTCCTGTGAACGTTGATTCCACGTAGTTTGCATCCCTTCTGATCTGATCGATGATGCTTTCATCGAAATTAAACTTTTCCCGCAGGATCCTCAGGTTGTCCTCATTGTAGTACTTGAAAGCCTCTCTAAAATCGATGTCTATGTTGGCATAGTTGGAAATAAGGCTGTTCCACTCCTCCTCCTTCAGGTCAGAAAGCGCTGATGCCCCTATGATCTCGGGGGGTAGCCCTATGCTGTAAAGGGTGCAGACAAAAGTTATCGCGCGTGGAAGGGTTATTTTTCCTGCGCTTCTCGAATAGCCGAAAAGACCTATGTGAAGCTTTCTTGCCCTCCTCCGTGGCACATGCTTGGCAAGCTCGTTTATGAGCGGCGCAAGAGCCTCGATAACCTTCTGGTAGGACTGTATGTATTTCTCTACAATTCCCATCAGAACTCTATCCTCATCGTTATACAGCTTTGGCTTTTCGTATGGCTTACTTATGTTAAGGAATCTAATTGCGTTTCTCGACTCCTCAGAAGGATAATCATATCTGAAAGCGGACTGTATCGTGTAGGTCCAGACTCCCCTGTACTCCCTGAAGACGTTCTGAACGTTCTCAGGACTCAGATGACCCCTGAATGGAAGGCTTCCAACACCAATAATCGGGAAAATCTGAACGGATGTCTCCTCCTCAAGGGCCCTGAGCTCGCTTAGCGCGTGTTTTGCAAGAAGCACTGCCGGAACCATACCGTAGTTCATTGCGGGATCTGATCTGGCTATGAAGACCCTCAGGTAGGAAACCTTGATGGTTCTTATGAACTTCTCAACTATTTTCTTTATATTAAGAAGCGATTCCTTGTTCTCTACGAGCGGAATAAGCTCTATCCACTTGGGCTTTGTCTCTCCGACGAGGTCCCGCACCCTGAGGTTTTCCGTTAACTCGATGTTTTCCTTATTTACCACAGCTTTTTCATAGTAACGATAAACTGCAATGAGCTCCTCAGAGCTGGTGGTCATCGGAAGGATCGTCTCAAATACGGGAACCGTTACCGCTTCCCCGTAGAACCTCTCGCCAACGTCGTAGTTAATCGGAATGCTTTCAAGGGTCTCTGAAAAAACCTTACGATCAACGCCCTCAATAAATGGATTCGGAAGCCTGTAGGTGAGAAATATGTCCTTGCCTATCACGTTGTCCTTGAAAAACTCGGGATACATTGATAGAAGCTTCCTGAGCACGTGCGTGTCGACATCCTTTCCCTCCGCATCCCACATAACCTCCTCTGTTCCATAATAGGAATATGAGAGGTAGGCCTCATAGATCTCGTCGTCTCCTTCTATCGATTCGCCAGATTTTACCCATGCTGGAACGTTGGCGTTATCAGGATGCTGCGTCGCCATCGTGCGTGGAATCTTTCTCATGCTTCTTCATGCACATTTGGGATTGAATTTAAAAACTTTTTTACATGTATATTTTAAAAAAAGAAACCTTTTCGAGAAGCTCAATTAAGAACATAATGTTTATTTATAAATTTGTACTAAAATTTTTCATGAACATTTACAGGGTTAGAACATATGTTGACGGCTTAGATGAAATACTTTATGGCGGCATTCCCGAGAGAAACGTGGTGCTAGTATCTGGCGGGCCAGGAACCGGAAAATCGATCTTGGCAAAGCAGTTCCTCTACAATGGCCTGCAGAAGGGAGAGCCTGGAGTGTTTGTGGCTCTTGAGGAGCACCCTGTTTCAGTAAGGAGAAGCTTCCAGCACTTTTCGTGGGATGTTTTTAAGTATGAAAAGGAGGGAACCTTCGCCATAGTGGATGCCTTTACGGCTGGCATCGGGTCTGCAGCACAAAGGGAAAACTACGTGGTTAAGGATCCTGATAACGTCCAGGACCTGATAGATACTCTTAGGGCTGCCATGAAGAACACGGGCGCAAAGAGGGTTGCAATAGATTCAGTCAGC
>JAGDXK010000019.1:0-1471 GCA_023256405.1 Nitrososphaerales archaeon | reverse complement strand
ACCTTACTAAGCCAGCCTTGGCTAGGGGAACGGTAATGCTTCTTAAGAGGGTAATAGCCGGTCTTGGAAGCACTGCTATTTTCGTTAGCCAAATCTCGGTGGGGGAAAGAGGGTTCGGAGGTCCAGGCGTTGAGCACGCGGTTGATGGAATTATCAGAATGGATCTTGATGAGGTGGAGGGAAGGCTGTACAGATCCATAATAGTCTGGAAGATGAGGGATTCAAAGATATCGATGGTTAGACATCCGATGGAAATAAACGATCGTGGAATTAAAGTTCTCTGGGACAAGTCGCTTGACATTTCGCCTACAGGAGCAAAGGTCTTTGACCTGCCTGCCGATGTAAAGGAGGAAATGAAAAAGGCCGTTGAAGAGGCTGAAAAGGGAGAACACGAAGCACCTCTGGAATATTAACCTCATTTACAATCAGTGAAAGCCTTGCCCTTTCAGGGCGGGGATGACCTAAGCGTAAAAACAATTATAAAAAGTTCTCAAAAACAGAGAGGAAAGCTCGAAAAGCTTGGGAAGCTGTTCGCGAAGGCTTTCAACGAGCTGAATCGCATAATAAGACAAAAGGCTTTAAAGATCAGGCGCCGCAGGATCGCCTTCATACATAATTCCAAATAACGGTGTGGCTCCCCCCAAATGGGAGTAACCCTAGAGACCTCGGGAACCCCAGCCATTCATGGCGGAGAGGAGGTCAGAGGTTTAACAAACGCAGTGATGTAAATAAGTTGAAAAATTTTCATATAAAAGAAAAATTTTCTTTTACAAGAATTTTTGAGCTAAATTTATAATTTAGACCATCAATAAAGTTTTATGCTGACGCTTCTGCAGCTGCTTTTAGCCGTGATCTCGGGCGTGATAGTAGGATTCTCACTGGGGCTTATAGGAGGAGGCGGCTCCATTCTTGCCGTTCCTCTGTTTCTTTACTTTGTAGGGCTGGACACGCTTCCCAACGCTGCCCACATAGCTATTGGAACGACGGCCCTTGCTGTTGGGATAAACGCGTACCTGAATTCGTACATGCATCTTAGGAAGAGAAACGTCGCAATGAGGGTCGGCTCCCTATTTGCTGGCGTTGGTGTTATAGGCTCTCTGCTAGGAGCCTACCTTGGCAGGATAACGCCGGGAAGATCTCTTCTGATGTACTTTGCCTTCGCGATGATAGCGCTCGGAGCGTATATGGCGGTTAGAAAGGAGCCCGCAAGGACGGGAACCGCTGAGGAGGGTCCAAGGCTCGATGAGGCGACTAGAAAGTGCCCCAAGCTAAAGGGTAGCACTGCAGCAAAGGTATCAGTTTTCGGGTTCATTGTTGGGCTGGTGAGCGGATACTTTGGAATCGGGGGCGGTTTCCTGATAGTTCCAAGCCTCATGTTCTCAGCTGGCCTCTGCATAACCAGGGCCGTTGGCACGAGCCTGATATCAGTTGGAACCTTTGGTGTTGCAAGCGGGCTAGAGTACGCTGTTTA
>JAGDXK010000002.1:15362-22836 GCA_023256405.1 Nitrososphaerales archaeon | reverse complement strand
CATGGTGTAGTGGTAGCACAGGAGCCTGTGGAGCTCCTGGCCCGGGTTCGATAGCTAAGTAGGCCGAAAATCCCGGTGGCGGCCCCACCTGCATGCCGAATTTGTAGCAGAACGAGCCCTATAGTTACATTTATCAATGTATAAATGATAGATTATAGAGATATGGGCAGGATAAGGGTGGCCATTGCTGGGGTTGGCAACTGCGCTTCTGCAGTAGTTCAAGGGGCATATTACTATCGTGACAAGGATCCCGTTGGTCTAATAAGCGAAAAGATTGGGCCATACAGCCTGTCCGATATAGAATTTGTTGCCGCGTTTGACGTCTCAAGGAACAAGGTTGGAAAGGATCTGTCGGAGGCGATATTTGCGCCCCCAAACCTGACTAAGAAGTTCTACAACGTCCCACGGCTAGGTGTTGAAGTTTTCCCAGGACCAATACTGGACGGCGTTGCGCCGCACATGGTCGATTCATTCAAGCCAGTTGAGAAAGGCACGGATGTTGACTATGTCGCTGACAAGCTAAAGGAAAGCGGAGCTGATATGCTGATAAACCTCCTGCCGGTAGGGAGCGAGCTTGCCACGCGAGCATATGCTGATGCTGCTCTTCGTGCTAGAAAGGGCTTCATAAACGGCATACCTGTCTTCATTGCTAGCAGCAGCGAATGGGCCAGAAAGTTCGACGAGGCCGGCATTCCTGTTATGGGGGACGACGTGAAGGGTCAGGTAGGAGCTACGATTCTGCACAGAACCCTTGTCTCCCTATTTCATATGAGAGGCGTTGTGGTTGAGGAAACGTATCAGGTCAACATAGGCGGAAACACCGACTTCCTGAACATGACCGTTGAGGAGAGGCTGAAGAGCAAGAGGGTCAGCAAGACATCTGCTGTGACGAGCGTGCTCCCTTATGGAAAGGAGCTGGAGGAGAAAGGCAAGATCAGGATAGGCCCAAGCGACTATGTTCCTTTCCTTGGAAACACGAAAGTTTGCTACATCTACATAAAGGGCAGAAGCTTCGCCGACTTTCCGGTAGAGCTTAAAGTGAAGCTGTCAGTCGACGACAAGTCCATGTTTGCTGCGGTGATGTTAGACGCGATCAGGCTGATGAAGATAGGACTTGATAGAGGGCTGCGGGGCCCGCTGATAGAGCCTTCATCATTTCTCTTCAAGCACCCACCAGTACAGGCCAAGAGCGATGAGGAAGCATTCGAATGGCTAAGGGGCTGGTTGAGAAACCTTGGCTATTGAGATCAATGAGGAAGTAATAAGGTCGATCTATCCTCCAAGAAAAAGGGATTCGCACAAAGGTCAGAACGGCAGGGTCCTAGTCGTGGGAGGCAGCTGGATGTATCATGGAGCTCCCTATATAGCTTCGTTGGCAGCGCTGATCAGCGGCGTAGACCTGGTTTACACAGCGGTCCCAAAGCCCTTAGTTAATCCGATCAGGTCCATGAATCCAAACCTGATAGTTATACCTCTTCCTGACTTCAGGCTTACCAGAGGAAGCGCCAGAAGGCTTGTCAAGCTGATGCCTGAGGTTGATGTGATTTTAATCGGTAACGGCCTGGGAAAGGGAAACGAGGAAGGTGTAATAGAGCTCATAAAGGAGAGCTCTGTTAAAAGGCTGGTTCTTGATGCCGATGCCTTAACCCCGGAAGTTGTAAAGGTTGCAGGCGAAAGGTCCACTATAGTAACTCCGCATGAGGGCGAGTTCAAAAGGATAAGTAACATCGATCTTTCTGGCAAAGGTCTTGATTATAAAGCGGAATCTGCTGAAAGGTACTCAAAGGAGAACGGGATCACTGTGCTGTTAAAGGGCGTGGTTGACATAATAACCGATGGTGAAACAACATATCTTAATTACACGGGCAACGCGGGAATGACCATAGGAGGAACAGGTGATGCCCTTGCTGGATTAACGTCGGGGCTCTTTTCAAAGGGGTTAAAAGGCGTTGATGCTGGAGCGATAGCCGCTTATGTAAACGGGGCGGCAGGAGATCTGGCTCTGAAGGAAAAGGGCCTTCATTTCACAGCAACGGACGTTATAAGCTATTATCCAGTAATTATGAAAAAATTCGACGTAATAATATAGGACGCTACCTAATTACCTTCTTTCCGAGCTGCGCGGGCTCCAGGTTGAAGACAATGGTCTTAAGGACGGTCATTTCGTCTATGCTGTAGCCTACTCCCTCCCTGCCCGTTCCTGAGTTCTTGTTTCCTCCGAACGGGAAGTATCCTAGGCCATGTTTTGGCATGTCGTTTATGGTGACCTCACCTACCTGTAGACCCTTTGCTACCTTCCAAAGCTCGTAGAAGTTGTTTCCGAATACGCACGAATCCAGACCATACTCACTTCTCCTTGCTATGTTGAGAGCTTCGTCAACGCTGTTCACCTTGTGTATGGGTATTACAGGACCAAAGATCTCCTCCCACAGTATCCTGGCGCTTTCAGGCACGTCATAGAGAACCGTGGGCTCTACATATGTGCCGTTTACCCTACCTCCTATGAGCGCCTTGGCGCCCTTCTCAATAGCGTCATCTATGAGCGACTTTATCCTCTCAGCGGCTCCGCGTGAAATCACAGGCCCTACCTTTACAGTTGGATCAAGAAGCGGATTTCCGAGCTTCCAGTTCCTGACCTCCTCTACAATGAGCTCAACGAGCTTGTCTGCAACCTCTTTAACCGGCAGTACGGCGCTTATCGCATCGCACCTCTGCCCAGCATTGGAAAGCGCCCCTGCAGCTATCTTCTTGGCCGCCATCTTCAGGTCGGCATCAGCAAGAACAATGCAATATGCTTTACCACCGAGCTCAAGATGAAGCTTCTTTATTCCTGCCACGGAGCTTATGGCCCTGCCAGTTGCAGTGCTGCCAGTGAAGCTTATCATTCCAACGTCCTTGTGGGACGCCAGCGCGTTGCCGATTATAGATCCAGGGCCAGTTACCAGATTGATCGTGCCCTTCGGGAAGCCAGCCAGGTTAAGAATCTGGACGAACATCATAGTTGAAAGCGGAGTCTCTGACGTAGGCTTTACCACAACGCTGTTTGCCGCGAGAAGCGCCGGTATTATCTTGGATGCCGGTATGTAAAGTGGATAGTTGAAAGGTCCTATTGCGGCAACAACACCCACGGGCTCCCTTATAACAAGCGCTATCTTCTGTGCCGTGTCCTTCGACCAGTCACCAGGAAGGTATTCCCCGAAGATCTTTCTTGCATCCTCCATGGTCAGCTTCATTCTCAGGTAGAGGGATTCAATCTCACCCTTAGCTCCCTCTTTAGTCTTTCCGCCCTCTAGCATCAGGACCTTAATGAAGTCCTCCTCGTGCTCCATTAGAAGGTGTCGTGCCTCCTCCATGAGCTCAATCCTTTCGATCCCAGCGATCTCCCTGATCTTGTACTGATTCTCCTTCGCTGTCCTTACCGCTCTGTCCACATCCTCAACGCTCGACCTGTAAACGTAGCCTATGAGGCTGTCATCGACGGGGGACCTGAGAGGATCCTTCTGCTGACCACGTTCCCATACTCCATTTATAAAGAACTTGAATGACTTTATGCCGTCCTCCTGATCAAATATCTCACTGAACTCCTTGGATAGGTCAAGCTCTGCAATCTTTTCCGAAGCTACATTGCTCATAATTAGCTTTTGTATCACGATGCTTATTTACGTTTACTTAACATTTTTCACCGGCCAACTTAAGAACCGAAAAGGTTAATATTCCTTGAACCCCTCATAAAAATTGTGAAGAAGAGCGGTCTGGGGCCCTTAGAGCTTAGGGTGCTTTCAGCTCTTTCTGAGCTTAAGGAGGCCTCCGTAAAGCAGGTTTATGACAAGCTCAATGGAGAGGTCGCCATAACAACAGTGGCAACAGTTCTTGACAGGCTGTTCAAAAAGGGAATGCTGGAGAGGAAGCTTGTTGACGAAGGAAGACCTTATTACATCTACAGGCTTTCGAACGAAATAATAAACAACAAAAAGACAATGGGCCTTATCAGGGACTTTCTCACCGCATTCAGAGAACCGCTGAAGTTCTACTTCGCCTCCAATCTGAACCTGAGCCAGGAGGATATTGAGAGGATCTTCAGGGCTCTGGATGAATCGAGTTGAAGCTGATAAGCGTGTTATCGATATTTGGGTATTTAATAATACTCAGGCCGTTTATTATTAGGCTGAGCCTGCTGATTTCAGCTACCGGAATAATAATCTACGTGTTTCTCAGAAACAGGACTGTTTTTGCAAACAGGATCCTTCTCGTGTCATCCCTTCTTTCCCTTATTCCATATCTGCTGGTGGGCGTGAGGTTCATGATTTATGAAGTAGTCCCAATAGTTAGGTCCATACTCAGAGAAAGGCTCGATTTTATAGAGGACGTTCTTGCAAGGCTCTGGATAATAAAACACGACCCAATCTTCTGGGGGATCTCAGTCAGCGGACTCGCTCTCGGTATTTACCTGGTCCTGTCAAGAAGGGGTCCAAAGCTCATGCCTCTGAACGATGAATCGCTCAGTAGTATGATTGCAAGGGTCTCAAAAGAGCTGAGGATCAGCGTTCCGGAGATCTACGTTGAGAGCTCAGATAGGGTCCAGCTTTATACAAATGCCAGCAAGACCAAGCCCTACATAGTGATTACCACGGCAGCCCTTAAAATGCTAACCAGGGAGGAGATATCAGCTGCTATAGCCCATGAGCTGGCGCACATACGCAACGAGGACAGGGACAGTTACTTCCTCTCCCTGGTCTCAACTATAGGCACTGTGTTCAACTTTCTGAACCTGATAAACCCAGTGCTTCTCAAGCGCGACTCCGAATATGCCGCAGATGAGCTTGCCGCAAGAACGGTGGGCGTAGAGCCCCTGATAAAGGCGCTGTTGAAGGTCTCAGAGATAGCCCAGAAGCCCATCCTGCAGAGCGGCTTCGTGCCCTCAAGGTTTGAGGTTTTCAGCCTCTCGCCATCCATTAAGAGCAGGATAATGAGGCTGATCAGACTCTACAAAGAAGGCAAGCTTCCCAAGTTTAAAGCTATCTGATAGCTAAGGTCGAGCTTTAGGAAATTCGAACTTCTTGTTCCGTATAATAATCATAAAATAAAAATTTAAATAGGCTTCTTCTATAACCTCCTCTTCAAGAGGCGGGGTCTGATGTCCAGCCAATGGTAGAGTTTATTCCAAAAAGATGGTTTAACATAATACCTAAGCTTCCAAAGCCTCTTCCGCCTCCACGGGATCCTGAGATAGACAGATCAAGCATAGAGATTCTCAACAGAATCTTGCCGGAGGAAGTTCTGAAGCATCAGTTTACGGTAGAGGAATATGTTGACATACCGAGCGAGGTTGTTGATGCCTACAGGGCCTTTGGCAGACCCACACCCCTGCTCAGGGCCACAAAGCTCGAGGAGCGTCTGTCCACTCCAGCAAGAATATACTTCAAATTTGAGGGGGCTCTGCCAACGGGATCCCATAAGCTCAACGCCGCAATTCCTCAGACCTATTACGCGCTAAAGGAGGGGAACAGCGAGGTTGTCACGGAGACAGGCGCAGGCCAGTGGGGCGCAGCGGTGGCCCTTTCCTCATCTTACTTTGGCCTAAGATCCGTTGTGTTTATGGTCAGATCCTCATACATGCAGAAGCCACAGAGAAGGCAGCTCATGGAGCTTTATGGCTCAACAGTAAATCCCAGTCCCAGCGATCTCACGAAGGTGGGCATGAGGGAGCTCAAGGAGGGTAACGTCAGTGGATCTCTGGCAACTGCGATGGGTGAGGCCGTAGAGTACGCCCTTGATAGAGGAGCAAAATATATGGTCGGAAGCGTTCTCGACGTGGTGCTAATGTACCAGAGCGTAATAGGGCAGGAGACGATCAAACAGCTTGAGGTTCTTGACGTGGAGCCTGACGTCCTGGTTGGATGCGTTGGAGGCGGTAGCAACTTCGCAGGCTTCACCTATCCGATCATAAATTCATTTCCTGACAAGGAGTACGTTGCCGTGGGCGCCTCCGAAATACCCAAGTTCAGCATGGGCGTGTACAGATATGATTATCCGGACTCCGCGCGCATTCTTCCCCTGCTTAAGATGATAACTCTGGGCGTCGACTACAGACCTCCACCAATTTACTCTGGAGGCCTTAGATATCATGGCGTGGCTCCTTCTTTAAGCGTCCTAATTACGGAGGGGGTTGTTAAGGCTGCGGAGGTAGACGAAAGGGAGGCCATAGAGGCAGGCAGGATGTTTGCAAGGCTTCAGGGCATCGTGCCAGCTCTTGAAAGCGCCCACGCAGTGGCGTACGTTATAAAAAGAGCTCTGGAGGCGAAAGAAAAGAACGAGCGTATTAACATCGTTTTCAACTTGAGCGGTCACGGGCTTTTGGAGCTTAACAACTATACTGAGGTGACATGATGTTGAGTGAGCTCATAGTCTATCTAACGGCTGGGCATCCAAACAAGGAGGAGTTTCTGAAGTTCGCCCGCGAGATCTCGAGAACCGTGGACGCTATGGAGATCGGCATAAGGCCAAGAATAGCCAAGTACGACGGACCCGTCATAAGAAGGAGCTACCTTGTAGCAGGAGGATATACGAGAAAGGAGCTGATTGCAATGGCCTCAGGACTCAGCTCCTATATGGTTGCACTAACGTACTTGGACGATCTGATTGATGATGAGCTCAGGCTCATGAAGAGCTCCGGCTACAGCGCGGTGCTGATTCCAGATCTGTTAATAGATTACCCAGAGAGGCTTGCAGAGACAGCACAGCTAGTCAGCAGCAGTGGTCTAAAGAACGCGCTCTTTGTAACGCCATTTACGCCGGATTCCTATATAGATGCCGCATCTAGGCTGGCCGACGCGTTTCTCTATCTTGGCATAAGGCCATCAACCGGCATCCCAACGCCCGTGGATGTTGGCAAAGTTGTAAAGAGGATCAGAGAAAGGCACAGGGGTAAGCTTGTGGTGGGTTTTGGGCTCAACGAGAGCGAAATAAAGGTAGCACTGAGTTCAGGAGCCGACGGGATAGCCGTGGGGAGCAGCATTGTAAGCGCTCTAGAGAAGGATCGGGAGAAAGCGCTTGAGCTGGTTAAGAGGCTGAGGGAGGTGGTTGACAGTGTATAGGGAACTTGCTGAAAAGCTTCTTCAGGGCAGGCACCTTAGCTTTTCGGAATCCTATGAAGCGCTGAGAGAAATTCTGGACGGCAACATAACACCTGTACAGGTGTCGGCCCTTTTGACGGCCCTAAGAATAAACGGAGAAACTTCTGAGGAGATAGCGGGGTTCGCGCTCGCAATGAAAGAGAGAGCTGTGAAGCTTGACGTGGAGGCCGACATAGACACGGCGGGGACTGGGGGAGATGGGATGAGGACGTTCAACGTTAGCACCGCAGCGGCCCTGCTGCTGTCCGGAAGGCTGAGGGTGCTTAAGCACGGGAACAGGGCTGTCAGCAGCTCCTCGGGAAGCGCAGACTTTCTGGAGAAGCTTGGATACAACATCGCTC
>JAGDXK010000002.1:14100-15352 GCA_023256405.1 Nitrososphaerales archaeon | reverse complement strand
GGGCCCGCTGCAGGTGAAGATGGCCCTGGAGAGATCGGGATTCGCGTTCGCTTTTGCTCAGCTGTACCATCCATCGATGAAGGTTGTGGCACCGATCAGGAAGGAGCTTGGTTTCAGGACCATCTTTAACGTTCTTGGGCCTCTGACTAACCCCGGGAAAGTCAAGAGCCAGGTCATTGGGGTGTATTCAAAGGACAAAATGGAGGTGCTTGGTGAGGCAGCAGAGCTTGCGGGCCTGAAGAGGTTAGCAATAGTGCACGGAGAGCCCAGCATGGACGAGGTCTCACCGGTTGGCTATACGGACGTTCTCCTTATCGTAAATGGAAGGTCAGAGAGGTTCAGGATATCGCCGGAGGACTTTGGAGCCAGAAGAGTTAACCTGAACGAGCTGCTTGTCAGCAGCTCCGAGGATTCGGTCCAGAAGTTCATCGATGCTTTAAATGGGAGGAACGAGGCTATAGCGGAGTTCATAGCTATAAACGCTGCCTTTGGTCTGTTCATAGCAGGGGCCGCTGAGAGCCCAAGGGATGGATACGAGCAGGCAAGAGCACTAATTGATGGTTTTAACGAGAGGTTGAGGATCATCGTGGAGGCGAGCAGATCTGAAGGTTAAGATATGCGGAAACACCTCCCTAGAGGAGGCACTTTTCACATCCTCGCTTGGGGCCGACATGATAGGCATAGTTGGAGTGAAGAGCAGTCCCAGATACGTTCATATAGACGAGGCGCTCAGGATATCCAACTATGTCAGAAATGCGGTTTACGTTACCGACTCCGAAGACCTGAATTTTATAGAGCAGATAGCCAGGAGGTTCATGTACGTACAGGTACACAGGATCATGAGCACCCATGAGCTCAGGAGGCTGAAGGGAAAGAACGTCATAGCCTATGTGCCAGCAACATATGAAGGGATTAATTACATAGAAAGCGTGCTGGAAAACGGGCTGGTACCTCTCATTCATTCAACAAAAGGCCGGATAACGGTGGACGACCTGTCTCATTTCAAGAAATACATATCTCGCTCAGGTGTAGCAGGCGGTATAGATGTAAACAACGCGCACGAGCTGATCGGTCTCAACCCTCTATTCTTTGACGTGTCACGGGGATCGGAAGAGGATATAGGAAGGAAGAGCGGCTGGAGGATAAGGTATCTTCTGGGGGTGCTCAGGCTATGAAGATGGCGCCAATTAATAGATCGAACGGGCCGGTTAACGTTTTCAAGGCCGTCAGGAACAGCGAATTTGCCGCAATT
>JAGDXK010000002.1:12345-14090 GCA_023256405.1 Nitrososphaerales archaeon | reverse complement strand
CCTTTCCGGCCCTGAGCACAAGTCGAGATTCAGCATAGTGGCATGGGGTAAGAGGAACCGGGTCGCCTTGTCCTCAAGGAACAGGGAGGGCATAGAGGCGCTAAGAAGGGCCATATCAAGGGCTGATCGTTACGAAGTGCCGCTCTTTTCAGGGGGCCTTATCGGGTACGTCAGCTTTGAAGCAGTATCAATATTCGAGGACAGCCTTGATCTAAGAGAGCCCGGCAACGGCTGGAATTACCTTGAGTTTGTGGAGCCTGAGAACGTGGCTGTGTACGATCACGTCAGCGGAACCGTGTATTACAATGAAATGCCAGATCCACGGGATTCAGAGGTCTCTCTCACACTGAGCCTAATGAGGGAGAGCCCGGACGACTTAGGCTACATGAGAGGGGTCGAAAAGATAAAGGATCTCATATACAGGGGATACACGTTTCAGACAGTTCTATCAAAGATGTACGAGTTCAGAATTGAAGGCGATGCGCTAAGGTTCTACGAGAGGCTCAGGTCGCTGAATCCATCTCCCTACATGTTCTACATAAAGATGGGTGATCATGAGATCATAGGATCGAGCCCTGAAATGCTGTTTAAGACCACAGCGGGACACGTTGAGACCTATCCGATAGCTGGGACCAGGTCAAGGGGATCCAATGACTACGAGGACGTCAAGCTTGAGATGGAGCTCTTGTCATCTGAAAAGGATCGAGCAGAGCATCTGATGCTTGTGGATCTTGCAAGGAACGATCTTGGGAAGGTATGTGTTCCAGGTACAGTTAGAGTTCCTGAGCTCATGTTTATTGAAAAGTACAGCCACGTTCAGCATCTCGTCAGCAAGGTCGTCGGGATATTGGACGACAGGAGGGACGCGCTGGACGTTCTTGAGGCCATGTTTCCGGCAGGAACGGTATCGGGCGCCCCCAAGCCGATTTCAATAAGGATACTTTCAGAGCTGGAGGAGGAGCCCAGAGGGCCTTACGCTGGAGCTGTAGGATTCTTCTCAGCCAACGGCGATTCGGAGCTTGCGATTACGATAAGGAGTGGCTTCAGCGATGGAAGCACTTTCAGAATACAGGCAGGGGCGGGAGTTGTGTACGATTCGACACCACTTGGAGAGCTGAACGAGGTTAAGCAGAAGCTAATGGCGTTAAGGGTTGCTATGGGTGTTGGACCATGAGGGCAAAGCTCGCTCTTATCATAGACAACTATGACAGCTTTGTCTACAACATAGCCCAGATGGTTGGCCAGCTGGGCGCAGTGCCGCTGGTAATTAGAAACGATGAAATCAGAATCTCCGGGATAAGGCGGCTCTGGCCTGACAGGATAATAATCTCACCGGGCCCGGGGAATCCGGAAGTTAAAGAAGATGTAGGAATATCACCCGAAGTGGTTCAGGAGTTTGCTGGGAAAATACCTATACTGGGGGTCTGTCTAGGCCATCAGGTAATAGGACATGTCTATGGCGCCAGAATAAGAAACGCAAGAAGGATAATGCACGGAAAGATAAGCAGAATAAAGATAATTAGGAAGCATGGGATATTCAAGGGCCTTCCGGATGAAATAGATGGCACAAGATACCACAGCTTAGTAATAGACGATGTTAGGCCTCCTCTTGAGGTGACCGCCGTGTCTGATGATGGTGAGGTCATGGCGGTGGCATCCTCCGACCTTATGCTGTATGGCGTTCAGTTCCATCCGGAGAGCGTTGGAACTCAGCTCGGGCTGCGGATATTTGAAAACTTCATGGA
>JAGDXK010000002.1:0-12335 GCA_023256405.1 Nitrososphaerales archaeon | reverse complement strand
GCCAGGCTGGCTTATGGAAATCATTGCCAGCTCAAAGCAAAGGGAGGCTCCACGGGAGGAAAGACGAAAGAGGATTACGTCCTTAACAGAAAGCATTGAAAGGTCCAAGTCCGCTGGGAACGCGATTATTGCTGAAGTAAAGAGGTCGTCGCCATCGGGCTTTAAAGCTGAGGCCCTGAACGTAGATGAATACGTCAGATACGTTTCTGAAGGCGGGGCCTCTGGGCTGAGCGTTCTTACTGAGCCAAAGTACTTCGGTGGCTCCTACGAGCTGCTTAGACATGTTTCATCGCTGTCAGGCCTGCCAGTACTGATGAAGGACTTTATAGTGAGCAGAAAGCAGATAGATGCAGGTTTTGCGCTTGGCGCGGATGCTGTTCTGCTCATAGTCAGGATTTTAAACGATCAGGAGCTTCAAGACCTCTACAGGTATGCTGAATCACTGGGCCTAGAAGCTCTTGTGGAGGTTCATGATGAAAAGGATGTTGAAAGAGCGCTGAGTCTCGAGCCCAAGCTAATAGGGGTTAACGCAAGGGATCTCTTCACACTAAAGGTAAGCAGAGAGCACCAGAGGAGAATTCTAGAGCTTGTGCCCAGCAGATACATAAAGGTTGCAGAAAGCGGCATAGACTCACCTAAAGCTATAAAAGAGCTTAAGGAGGCAGGAGCAGATGCCTTTCTTATAGGAACAGCGCTTGTAAAGAACCGGGAGCTTTTGAGGGAACTGATCAGGGCGTGATCAGGTGTATTTTAACTTTAATGCAAGCATTGTAGAAACGAGGAGCGCAGTGATTGCGTTTGCTATAACTACAGGGTACGAGCCGATATAGACGCCATATAATAGCCACAGAACAACTCCGACCAGCAGTGCGATAAGCCACGTTAGTGATATTCCTTGGGTGTCCTTAGTTCTGGCAACCCTGATGACCTCTGGAACATAGGATGCTGTGGTGAGAAACCCTGCTATGAAACCTATAGCCTCGATCTCTAACATATCTAACCAGGGCTTTTACTTCTTAAAAAGTATTGAGGTTCCTGCATGAAACATGTGCTAGGCATTATGTTGCGATTGCTGACGAAAGCTTATTAACGGAGAATCTTTCTAATTTAAACCGTGGATTATGTGGCCTTTGATCTAACAGTAACATTTGTGCTGATCATCTGGGTCATGCTCGTTGTACTTTACATTTCAAGGCTAGTATTTTCACATGTCGTTTCAAGTAAAAAGGACCCAGTTTCTGCCAGGTACATAAGCAGGAAGTCCATTCACATACTGGGAGGAGGCGTGGTGGCCCTTCTCGTGCCGTTCATCTACAGGGAGCCCTACACGCCATTCATTCTCAGCCTTATGCTGACCTCAATGCTCGTGTTTAGGAGGAAAAACGGAAGGATGATGGAGTGGTTTCAGGAGACCAACAACCAGTATGAGGTCAATTTTACAGTAATGTGGGGAATCTCGATTCTGGCTGGCTGGCTGCTGAGTGGCTCGCCCTGGTTTGGTGTGCTTCCAGCTTCTTTTATGTCATTTGGCGACGGGGTAACAGGCATAGCTAGGACTCTGGTTTCTGGAAGAAGGCACAAGGGTATTGAAGGAACAGTAGCGATGATCCTGACCGTTCTCCCAATAGGCGCCGTTCTGGGCTATGGGGGCATGATATCAGGGATTATTGGGGCGCTCGCTGAGAAGCAAAAGCTTGTGGATGATAACATAATGATACCGCTCGCGTCCCTTCTTGTCCTCTTTCTTTTCAAGGCATTTCTGCCGCAATTCCTTAAAAGCCTGTACTGAGCAATGTTCTTTGTGAGCCTGAGCGTCTCGCTGGTTCAGATGGAAAGCTCTGAGGACAAGCAGGAGAATCTAAAGAAGGTGACAGACATAATCGAAAGAAGTCCTTCTGATCTAATAGTGTTTCCTGAGTTCACCAACTTTAACCCCTCGGGCATGAGCCCTTATCAGGCATATGAAAACGCAGAACACGAGAGCTCTGAGTTTATGACAACCCTGTCTGAGAAGGCGCGAGATGAAGGAAAGTGGATAGTCATCGGCGTGTACGAAAGAAGTGAAAGCCCGCCAAAGATGTACAGCACGGCTTTCGTTATAGGCCCTGATGGCAAACAGGTTGTCAGATACAGAAAAACCCATCTTTTCAGGGCGCTTGGGTTTGATGAATCAGGCCTGCTCAGGCAATCCGATAACCCGTTAGTTACCTTCGAGGTGAAAGGTTTCAGGGTTGGTGTAATGATATGTTATGAGATCAGGTTCCCTGAAATAGCAAGAACCCTTTCGCTAAAGGGAGCCGATGCAATAGTGGTGCCCGCTGCTTGGCTCAAGGGATACAACAAGGAGGAGCAGTGGATTACGCTTGCAAGCGCGAGAGCCATGGAAAACACAGTTTACGTCCTGACCGCTAATCAGATAGGCAGAGCGTACACTGGGATCGCCCTTGCCGCAGACCCTGCTGGAGTGATAAAGGCGAGGGCATCGGAAGGAGAAGAGGTTTTGAACGTCTTGGTTAGCGCCAGCAGAATAGCGGAAGTCAGGGAATCACTGCCTCTGCTCAGGCAGAGAAGGCCCGAGCTCTACAGGGTCTGATTTAACGGCCAGAAATAAATTGCAGGAAAAAAATAATAGAGGCCTGAACTATGATTTATCAATGAATAAAGAGAAGGTCCTTGACCAGATCTGGGAGAACCTCTCGTACGTCATTGATCCAGAGGTTGGCGTTTCAATACTGGACCTTAATCTGGTTCAGAAGCTTGAGCTGAACGATGATGGCACCGTGGACATCGAGGTCAGGATGACCACTCCGGCCTGCCCTGCCATGCTTGCGTATCAGCTTGCGAACGACGTAGTTGAAGCGATAAAGAAGGTGCCAGAAGTTAAGAGGATAAAGTTCAAGCTCCTGGATCATTATATGGCTGATCAGATCAACGAAGCTATTAGGGAAGCTTTAGAGGGAAAGTCTGGTTAAATTGCCCAGCAGCAAGACTATAAGCTCGGCTGCAGGGGTTGCAGTATTTCTGATCGCTCTTATTTTCTACAGGCAGGGCAGCTTTGGCTACGGACCGCTTTACGAGCTGATAGCTATAATACCAAAGTGGACGGCTAGGATGGTGGTGGATGGGGGTCCGCTTCTCGTTTTTGTCCTGATGACGCTAGAGAGCTCATCACTGCCGATACCATCAGAGGTGATTCTTCCTCTTTCTGGGTTTCTCGTGGCTTCGGGAAAAATGAGCCTTGTTGCTGTCCTGGTCGCTGCAAATGCTGGATCACTTCTAGGGTCACTCGTTGACTACTACATAGGAATGCTGATAGGCATTGAGGGACTGGAAAAGAGGAACCTTCTAAGCCAGGCAAACATAAGGAGGGCTACAGGGTGGTTCAGGAAATACGGAGCCCTGGCGGTCTTCATCACGAGAATGCTTCCAGGCATGAGAACTCTTATTTCCTTTCCAGCTGGGGCCTTCAGAATGAGCTTAACTAGCTTTCTCTTCTGCACTTTTCTTGGCTCGTTTCTGTGGAGCCTTGTTCTTGTGTACATAGGTATAGCCCTTGGGCAGAACTGGGAATCAGCAATACAGCTGCTTAACAGGTTTCTTGTGCCGGCAGCTCTGGGAGCGGCGGTTGCTTTCATCATATACGCAGCTATGTCGCTCAGGGCCTCCAGGCCTGCTTAGCCTTCATGCCAACACCAATGCCCAGGGCAGCTCCTATTACCGAAAAGACAACGTCCACAAGGGCTGAAAGCAGCTGCACCTGTGGCGGCTGATAAACCCCAAAGTTAAAAAGCATGAACTGCGATGCGAAGGCCGCATCTGCAAGGCTGAAGGCTGAGGATGAAAGGATCGCGCTCAGCTTTCCGTCTCTTCCAACGGTGAGAAACACTTCGGCCATGGAGGCCATCGCAAAGTAGAAGGGAGTCCAGATGGGATTAAAGAAGGCAATCATCGAAATAACGTAAAAGGGGACTATCATTAGAAAGATCGAGCCTGGTGTAAAATCTGTCAGCACGATTAAAGCACTGACTATCAGACCCTGTGGCAGATAAACAAGAATTGCTGTTGCAAAATAGCTTATAGGCGGAGTGTACCAGACAAAGGCCGGAACGTAAGCGATGGCCCACTGGGCTGCATAGAGCAGAACTCCGAAAGTTACCGATAGCGCTATAATTTTTGGCCTGAAAGCCCCCCTGAGCTGCTTTCTGACGACGAACGCTCCAAGCCCAACCACCAGCAACGATTCCGTAATCGTGATTTTCTCGCTTAGAAGCTTATTTGTACCGTAGAGGTAAAAGTCAAGATAGAGCAGGGCTAGGAGAACGGCTAACGCTAGAAAAAATAGAACGATCATCGATGATTGATTTTTGTTCATGTTGGATGGATCATCCATCCAAATATTTATATCTTTCTTATGCAAAACTTCATCAATGCTCATTATACGGGATTTTAGTTTCAGTTATGATGGCAGAAGGGTTTTAGATGATGTTAGCTGGGAGCTTGGCGAGGGCGAGGTCGGCATTATATCCGGCCCCACGGGCTCAGGCAAGACCTCCCTGCTTTATTCTCTGGCTGGGTTCGTCGATGAGTACGTTAACGCAAAGATCCTTGGGGAAATAAAAGTGTTTGGAATGGATCCCCGCGAAGCCCTAAAAAGGGGCCTGGTGTACTACGTTCCTCAGGACCCGTCAGTCTCCTTCCTCGGGTTTGACGTTTTAACGGAGCTTACTTGGAAGGGCCCCGATGAGGACAGGCTCGAGGAGGTGATCGAGCTGTTTAATCTGAAGAGCGTTCTTGACAAAAGCGTGCTGAACCTGAGCGGCGGCGAGGCCCAGAAGGTAGCAATAGCATCAGCTCTGCTTGGTGGCTACAAGCTTATTGTCTTTGATGAGCCCCTTGCCAACCTTGACGGCAAGTCAAGAAGGTCATTCCTGAGCGAGCTAAAGATGCTGAAGGAAAAAGGCATAACGTGCGTAATAGCTGAGCACAGAACCGAGCTTCTGGAAAGCTATGCTGATTCCGTGCTTCCGTTAAATGAGACACCATATCAGCTAAATCTTCAGAGTTTTAGCTTTGCAAGGAAGAAAGCCGAAGGGCCGCTGTTTAAGGGCGTGGACATGAGCTTCTCGTACGAGGGCGGTCCCCCTGTCCTAAGCGATATTAAAATTGAGGTGCAGCCTGGTCAGGTCATATCCTTTGTGGGTCCCAACGGGTCCGGAAAGTCAACGCTGGCCAAGATAATAGCAGGCATGCTCAGGCCACGGGGCAGATACCAAAGAAGAGGCTCAACATCTTTCATGCTTCAATCGCCAGAGCTTCAGTTTCTTGAGGAGACCGTGTACAGAGAAGTCTCCTATGAGGCCAATAGAGACGATCTAATAAGCCAGAGCCTTGAGCACTTTGGGCTGAAGGGAAAGGAGGATAGGCTTCCTCATTCGCTCTCCCGTGGAGAGAGGGTAAGGCTTGCCCTGGCCTCATCAGCCGCAAAGGATCCAGACCTCTACGTGCTTGACGAGCCAACAGAGGGCCAAGACCGGGCTGGCATAATTGCGATAACCGACTTCATAAGGCAGGCCAGAGAATCCGGCTCCTCGGTCATCGTTGTTACTCAGGAGGATTGGTTCGCAAGACAGGTATCGGACCAGGCGTTCGTATTCGAGGGTGGCATAGTACATGAGGCTGTCCCATAAGATCAAGCTAACGCTGTCTTTTTCAGTGTTGCTGCTTGGATCGCTGGTAGCGCTGCTGTCATATAACGTTACGCTCCTTGCCACAGGAGCTCTCTTAGCCATAGTCTACTCGATCGCTGTTTCTGGGAAAAAGGTGATTCCGCTCTTCAAGGCCAGCCTCTGGGTCTTTACCGGATTCGTGCTCTCCCAGGCAGTCTTCTACTGGGGATTTTACGCGGGCTCCGGCGCAACCGTCATTCTCTGGCTTGCAAAACCTGGATCAAACGCGCTGATTGACGCGCTCACTGGCGGAAAGGGTGTTGCTGTAACTTATCAGGGAGCCCTGTGGGGCGTCATATCCTCTCTAAAGTTCGTGCTAACCCTTTTTCTAGCCTACACGTTTTCTAGGACGGTGACCCCTCGCGACGTAGTAGGTTTTGTGAAAAGGCTAGGCCTGTCGGATGAAGTAGCATCGGGAGCTGCAATAACCTTCAGGCTACTTCCAGAATTAACCGAGCTGTCCAAGACCATTTACCTGGTGAGCAGGGCGCGGAGGCCTCATGGAATAAAAAGAGTCACAAAGCCATTCAGCATGCTGAAGGCCATTATATATGCCTCAGTTAAGAGGGCATACACAACCTCGATAGCCCTTGAGATAAAAGGACCTATAGCGCTAAGGAGCTATGCAGAGGTGGAGAAGGATGAAGCAACATATGAGCTCACAGCTTTACTGGCTTTTGCGCTGTTAGCCTTTCTTGTGGTGTGGTAGCTTTACCTTCTTTCCGCTAATAGTCAGCATTGCTGCGTAAATGATGATTGAGGTCTCAATGACGCTCACCAGCACGCCCATGCCCCAGTACGGCGGAAGAACCCTGGTTATGAAGGCCCGCGTTACGTCTATGGCGTATGTAGGCGGGAGCGCTAGCAGCACGTACTTTAGAGGGCCACTTACATAGCTCAGCGATCCTCCTGCGATGAAGAACAGCGTTGGAATGAGTATTGGGACGGTTATTATTCCCAAATAGATGTTTGCAACCCTCAGATCCTTGCTTATCAGGCCAACAAGCAGGCCAAGGGAGCTTGCAAAAACCGTTGACATAATGAGAAGCAGGATGAACACGATGAGCACGCTGGTCTCAAACTCAGGCGCCAGATATCCCTGCAGCCCAAAGAACGCCATATACTCAGTGGAGAACACGAAGAGGCCAATTATATAGAACAGAGAGCTTAGCACTGAGATTATAAGAGCGGATATCATCTTCGACGTAAGGATCTCCCACCTCCTTACGGGCATGCTCAGTAGGACCTCTAGCGTCTTCTCCTCCTGCTCAACCGTTATGAGTGTCGCTGACATCTCAGCTACCTCAATGGACAGAGCGAAGAGGATGGTAGGCGCAACAAGCTCCTCCACCTGGCTCATTTCAAAGATATAAAGCGGGTTGAACGGGTAAACGGCGCTGTTAAGAACAGTGGTGAACGACAGGTTGGCCGGATTTTCTATGATCATGTAGTTCTGGAGGCCGCTTCTGTTCAGCAGGTAGTCCCTGTAATAAGGTATCAGTCTGTCCATGATGTAGTTGAGCTCCTCGGCCTTTGCATAGTATAGCTGGTTGACGTCCTTCATTAAAAACGTCACGTTCAGCTCCATGAAACCGCTCGCGTTTCTGAAGGATATTATGGCATCTGCGCCCTGGGGCACGCTGGTGATGTTTATGCCGTAGCTCTTCAGGTAGCTCGTAAGAAGGCCCCACTTGCCCTCCACGTACACCCTCAATGGGGCGTATGATGGGGGCGCCGTTGCCTGAGAAATGGCACCGAACGCGGCGAATATTATTAGAGGAAGCAGAAATCCAAGATATACCTTCGGATCTCTCAGAACGTCAAGCACATCCTTTTTTATTAGGGCTCTAATCTTCCCCTTCATCTTTCGCCAGCCTCAGAAACACTTCCTCCAGATCCTTGCTGCTGCCCTTCACCTCCTGCAGCCCTCCGCTCAGGAGTATCTTTCCAGAATGATGGCTATCCTGTCGCACATCTTTTCAACCTCAAACATGTTGTGAGATGATACGATGACGACGGCCCCCTTTCTCTTCGCGAAATCCTTTATTATCTCTCTGATCCTGATGGCATGAAAGACATCAACTCCCGATGTTGGCTCATCAAGCACCGCTATCTTGGGGCTAACCTCAAGCGCCCTTGCAATCTGAAGCCTTCTCTTCATCCCCTTGCTGTAGGCTTTAGTTTTATCAAAAAGCCTATCCCCGAGATCGGCTAGCCTTATTCCATCTTCAATGAACTCCCTCATCTCCCTTTCGTCCTTTGCATAAATTCTCGCGGTAAGCTCGAGATGCTCGTAACCTGTAAGGTTCCTGTAAGTTCCAGCGTCCTCAGGTAGATAGGATATCAGCTCCCGGGCTCTGTTGGTGTTCAAAAGGAGGTTCTCCCCGCCGTAGATCACCTCTCCGGAATCAGGCGGCAGAACTGAAGAAATTATCCTGAGCGTTGTCGTCTTACCGGCTCCATTGGGTCCCAGCAGCCCGAATACTTCCCCTTCAAAAGCCTCAAAGCTTACTCCCTTCAGGGCCTCAGTCTTCCCAAACCTCTTTCTGAGGTCCCTGACCATCAGAGGCATACCTGACATTGGTTATGCATGTTAAAAACGGTTTCAGCCCTTCTCCCTTCTGTAAAGTATGATGTCCTTCATGAAGCCCGTTTCGTCGATTTCAACAATGCTCCTCCAGTCCTTAAAGAGAACTCCGTTCTCCTCTTTTATGTAACCCAGCCTTTCCAGCTTGGAGATTATCTGGTTCACCCTCCACCTTGGCAGCTTCTCGGTGAGCGTTCTTATAACCACTTCGAGAGGCGCTGAGCCGCCCCTCAGGTTGATCTCGGTCAGGATGAGGCCAAGTGAAGCAATCTCCTCAATTCGGAGCCACCTGGAGTAGTCGGATTCAGTGAGTGGCTCCTTCGTCATGAGCACGAAGCGTGCCCTGTCAAAGTCTTTGGGCGCCTCATCATCGGGGATTATGGTTATTTTCATCCCCAATCTGTCTGCCTCAACAGATGCTACTTTTATCACGTTCAGATAATCTTTTCCAAGGTGTTTCTTTAGCTCCCAGCCCTTGAGCCCTGGAAGTGCAGAGGTCTCTATAAGAAGCAGCCTGAGAGCCTTCAGCGCCTTCCTCTTTAGCTCCTCCTCTTCCTCACTCAAAGGGTATCGCCACGCTTTCGAATTCTCCTCCCAAGGGCCTGCTAATTAACGTTTCTCCAGTCAGCGGATTTCTGACGACCGATATCATGCCTATTGTTGCAAGGTAAGCTATGTAAAAGGCCACCTTCAGACGCTCGCTGAACCTGTTGATGAACTCCCTGTACGGTATCCTTCCAGCGCTTTCAAGCTCCTTTCTGAGACTGTTTTCGTAGAACTCCATGGCCTCCTCCTCGAACTTCTTGTCAAACGTTATGCTCTGAACGTATTCCTCCTGAGCCTTGTTCACCATGCCCAGCTTTGGCTTCCTGCCCCATGGCTCTGTCAGAGAGAGATACTCCATGGCCATCCTGAGCCTCTCAGCCGAAAGCCTCCTTATCCCAAGCACAGGGGTAACATGTCTGGCAAGCAACATTGCAAGATCCCTGAGCGGCATCTCGCGCATCTTCTCCCTGATCAGCTCCGGATCGATTTTTAGCCCCTTCAGCGCGTCGAGGACCCACTGCTCCTGTTTCTCTATAACCAGCGAAACCGCGTTCAGCGCCTCCGACTCGTACTTAAGCGATCGAACTCTATCCTTCAGCCTGTTTTCGTTTATTTTTCGGAGAAGGTCCTCGACGTCAACCGCGAAGGGATCTCCGCCCACCCTTTTCAGCGCCTCAGGAAGCTCAATGATCTTCCTGAGCTCTTCCTCCTTTTTATCGGTCAATGCGCTATCACCTTAGGTGCGCTTCCGCTCTGGCTCTTCTGCACAACTATATAGTTTATGTCAGGGGCATAGAAGCTCGGGAAATTTGGAGTGATTATTAGGTACTGAACTCCGGTGCCCTTCGTGATCTCATATATGGCCTTGATGAACTTCTCTCTCACTATTGGATCCATGTGCACGTCGAACTCATCGAGGGCCCTGAACGGCGAGACCACGTACATCTGAACCGCCAGCAGAAACGCAGTAACCGCAGCGCTGAGCTCTCCGCCGCTCTGTGAGAAGCTGTCCAGTGGTATCAGGTCGGTTCCTATGAAGCTTGCGTATATCCTGAGTCCGGCGTTGACCGGATCCTCCTCGTTGACGATGACGACCTTTCCGCTTGCGTTTATGCGTGACATGATTTCATTATATTTATCGTTTATATCGGATATGGTCTTTTTGATCACGCTCTTCCACTCCTCAGACCGCTTCTCTATCTCCTGCAGTGTCTTCTCCTTGTTCTCCTTAACCACGTTTAGCTTCTCCTTGTACTCCTCGATCTTCTGCTTGAGATCCATGTAGATCTTTTCCGCTTCCTGGTTGACATCTCCCAGCACCCTGAGCTGCGCGTTAACTGTTCTTATTTCATCCTCTATCTCCGTTATCGTTCTGACCGAAGCAGGTCTCGATCCCTTTGTTTGTTTCAGCAGTTGCTCAAGATCGCCCTTGAGGTCCTCCAGCTGCCTTCTCAGCTCCTTCAGCTCTGAGCTGAGGAGCTCTATTCTGTACTCACCTACCTTAACTCTCGAGTGCTCGTCAAGTGCCCTGTTGAATATCTCTGGCAGTCCGTCAAGGGAGCTGTAGACCTTGCTCAGGGCGCTTTCATCTCCTTTAAACGCCCTCGCGGCGCTCTCCTTCGCTGTTTCGAGCAGCTCGTTGACCTTTTTTATGTCTTCCGAAAGCTGGCTCTGGAGCTCCTCGTTTCTCCTCTGAACGTTTGAGATCTCTTCCTCGATCTTTGCTATCTTTTCATTGGCGCTTGCGATTGACTTCTCGGTCTTAACAACCTGAGCCCATATGAGCTCGGAGCTCAGCTCGTCAAGTCTTTTTCTTAGCTCCCTGCTCATGACAAGCCTGTCGTACTCATCCTTCCACTTGTCCAGGGAGTCCATGGCTTTATGAATTAGATCCTGATACTGGTTCTCCTCAGCTATTATACGCTGAAGCCTTCCTTTTGCCTCAAGCAGCTTCTCTCTTATACCTGCTATGCCAAGTGCCTCCTCAACCATCTTGAGCTTTTCCTCGGGCTTTATCAGTATGAACTCATCAACCATTCCCTGAGGCATTATTATGAGCAGGTTATCGGGGTTTATCCCAACCCTGTTCAACATGTTTATGACCTCTTGTCTTGAGGCCTCTCTGTAGTCTATTTCAAACCAGTATGAGCCATCCTTTCTCAGGTACCGGGATATCATGATCTCGTCCTTATTGTAGGAAGGAAATGGCCTCTTTCCATCTACCTTTGAGTTGTCCAGGATCAGCGAAACTCTTCCTATATCCTCGCCCTTTCTCACAAGATCGGAAAGCTTTCTGCTTCTTTCAGTTGTAATCTGTCCCATGGCGAGTGATATTCCAAGCAGGATTGCGCTCTTGCCAGCCCCATTTGGTCCAGTTATGAAGTTAAATCCAGGCTTAAGCGTAATCCTTCCGTATTTGTAGCTCATAAAGTTCTCGAGAATTACTTCCTTAATTGCTCCCCTGCTCAACTCAATGATGATGTTCATATTTTAATTTAGCTTTATCGCAACTTATTTCATTGTTTTCGGACTTGCAGGTCCTGAAAATTTTCGTAGCATTCATTAGTTTATAAAAGCTTAATAAACTAACGCGAATATTCTCCTATGTGTTCGATGGCTGCGTCTTCTGCATGATCGCTTCGGGCTCTGAGCAGGCTTACAAGGTTTACGAGAATGACAGGGTGCTGGCAATACTCGATCGGTTCCCCATAGCACCGGGACACACGCTAGTGATAACTAAGAACCATTACCAGGATTACCTATCCGTGCCCGACGAGGACCTCTATGAGCTTGCAAGGGTCTCCAAGATAGTCGGAACTGCGGTTAAGGATGGCATGGGGGCAGACGGTGTCAGGCTCTTCACCAACGTCGGAAGGGCGGCAAGCCAGGTGATCTTTCACGTTCACATACATATCGTCCCGATGTGGGAAAGGGAGCCCAACTTCACATGGTTCAGGAGGAGAGCTGAACTAACGCCATCAGCTGCAAACTACGTTCTGAGCAGAATAAAGCCGCATCTATATGAGAGGCTGATCTGAGGGGATGGAGCTTTGAGCACAGCTGTAATATGTGGAGGGACGTCAGGAGCCAAAATCGTGGGTGGGCTTTACAGGAATGGCGTGGAAGTAAGCGCAATAGTGAACACGGCTGACGACGACTACTTTATGGGTCTTTACGTTTCGCCAGACTTTGACTCAGTGCTGTACTCCCTAGCGGGGATCTTTGACTTTCAGAAAAACTGGGGCATAACTGGGGATACCTTCAGGGCATACGAAATGTGGAAAAGAATGGGCGTTGAGCCCTACATCATGCTTGGCGACATGGACTTGGCGGTGCACATCTACAGGACGTACCTGCTCAGATCAGGCTTATCCCTCAGCGAGGTATTCGAAAAGCTAGTGAGGTCTTTCGGCATAAGCGTGCCCATAGCTCCACCAACCGATTCAAGGTTGACCACTATTGTGGGCACGGAGAAG
>JAGDXK010000026.1 GCA_023256405.1 Nitrososphaerales archaeon | reverse complement strand
CAGTGCACCCAGCGTGAACGAGAATGCGGAAACGGCCGCAAGACCAGCGCTTTTTATCAGCGCGAAGTAGACGAGCCAGACGATGAACGCAAGAGCCCCGCCAACTGGGAGTATGGTCCTGTACTCCCTTGACAGAAAGGCCCTGGCGCCTATGGAGATAAGGGAGCTGATGTGCTTCATCTCATCAGTTCCAGCGTCCTGCCTGAGAACCCAAAGGGCCATATAAGCTCCGTAGATTATGCCGATCACGGCAACGACGATGGGCAGAGCCACGTAGATCGCCTGAGGATCAGTGACAGACTGCAGACTGAGAAATCCAGCTTTTAAAGCCAAGAATATCCGCATGTCCACATAATTTTTCATGAATCGCATATAAATACTTTTATGACCGATTTTTGGCCCAGAAGGCGAGGCTTGCTCGCATTTCACCTATACGCATTCGTTTTGCGTCAGAAAGCAGCAACTGAATGGCAAAGCAGGGGCTTCAAACAGCGAGCGATTTATTCTTCCTCAAATAAATTTGACAAACGTTTATATTTTCTCGGGCCCAATTAATGGTTGAATTAAAATTGTATTTAGGAGAGCCCGAGATTCAGGCTAAAAGGAAGATATTGGCAGTGCTTACCGACGAGTCGAGGAAGACCATAGATGCCATAAGGGAGCTGGCGAAGATGACAGCCATGGGAGCTGCAGAGGAGAGCTACATGAAGATCCAGAGCATAGCTGAAGACATCAAGGGATACAGAAGGGCGCTGACCAGAAGCCTTGCTGAGCTTGGCAGCATGATAATCAACAAAGAGGACATCATGAGGGTGGCCTATCAGATAGAGGAGCTGGTTGACCTTGTTGAGGGGACGGCCTTCAGGCTGAAGCAGTTCAACTCTGGGAAGTACCCCAAGTACGACGTGATGGACACGGTCTCGAAGATAACGGACAGACTGATTGAAATGATAATAAAGCTCAACGACATGATAAAGATGCTGCAGATAAATCCCGAGAAGACCTCAGAGATGCTTCCAGCGATAGAGAACATAGAGAAGGACATAGACGGCATATACAGGCAGAGCCTGATTGATGCATACGACAGCATAAACGATCCAAAGCTTTACGTTCTTGTAAAGGACATCCTTGAGCGCCTCGACAAAATTTCTGATCTAATACTCTCACTTTCGGACTCGGTAATGGTGGTATCAATAGGGCTTTGATCAGGCCAGCCAGAGGAGTAATTTCTGAAAGCTATGTGATAATATGGGACTTGGAGGAGGCAAACAGGGTGTACTTCTCAGGCTTCTACGGAAAGCCAATGAACTTGAAGAAGCCGAAGGGGCCGTTCAATGAGCCCCTCATTCTGGATCCGATAGAGAGCCTTTACCTTCTTGAGAAGCAGAGGCTCGAGATCTACAAGGACGGAAAGAAGCTGAGCTTTTCTGAGGCCTTCAGGCTGTTCAGCCAGGGATATGAGGATCTCGAGACCAAGTACATGTTCTACAGGCTTCTGAGAGATGCAGGATATGTTGTGCTTCCCGGAATAAAGTTCGGAGGAGACTTCGCAATATACAAAAAGGGACCTGGACTAGAGCACGCGCCGTTTATAATGAAGATCACCGCAAGAAACAGATCGCTCTCCGTAGCTGATGTGGTGCTTGCCGGAAGGCTTGCTAGATCGGTGAGGAAGAAGTACATATTTGCAGTATCAGCGAAGCCCCCTGTCCTCATTGGGCTAGAGTGGTGGAAGCCCTAGCATAAACTGAAGAGTTAAAGCTATAGCCACAGGCGCAGAACCATCGTTCATGATCAGCAGGGAATCGCTTGAGAAAGCGGTTAAGCTGCTGGGAGGCTCCGAGTCGAGGACCGAGCCCAAGTTCTTCATAGTCTGGACAAAGGAGTGCAAGGACCCTGTAAAATACCTCATAGGAATGAAGAACGACGGGATAACCGAGGAGATTATGCTCAGAAGTCTTCCTTTCAGGACCGGCAGGGAAGTGCCGGTAATAATAAGCGATGATGAAGTATACGTCGGGGGCAGAACCTACAGCCTGTCCCAGATAGAAAATTCGGATCTGGACAGGTTCCTCGTTACAGTGCTCAAGCTCGCTGAGAAGCTCTGAACAAAAGCGAACCGGCGTTCTGCTGACGCCCTATTCGATTTAAATTCGTACGGATAAAGGGGCTGTTTTCTGCACGGACTGAGCGCCGGATGACGTTTATGCGAAAGGCTGTACATGAAAACGGCTTAATGTTCAAGACCTCCAAGTTATCCTATGCCATGCGACTGCATTGACGAAGAGCTGATAAAGATATTGAAGATGCTCTCAGAGCTGAAGAGGGAGGACCTTACGGAAATAGACCTGAGCAGAAGCTATGATGTTCAGGAGCTGCAGAGGATAATCGAGGAGGCTCTCACAAAGAAGAACAAAGGTGGAAACCGCGGCTGACCTCCTCTCACCTGAGGGCTGGGGCTCCCAGGGTCTCGAGGGTTACTCCCTCACAATGGAAGCTGCTCCCTCATGGCACAGTGGGAATAACGTGTGTAATTTTTAGCAACGTTCACAGCTGCTGAAGACTTTGCAGCTGAGTGCAGAGAGGAGGACAGAGTTGACTCTGGATACAGTTTAAGTGGCGGGCCCGGTGGGATTCGAACCCACGACCTACAGCTTAGGAGGCTGCCGCGC
>JAGDXK010000008.1:18932-24926 GCA_023256405.1 Nitrososphaerales archaeon | reverse complement strand
TCGTGTTCACTGATGAGAACCTGGATTCGCGCCTCTATCTGATGACCTTTTGCCAGAATGGTTGAGGGTCATTGCATTAAATTAACGGCACCGTGTACAGGAGGGCAAAGCTTTTAAGCATAAAATTTGCAGATATTTGTCGCGTAACGATAAATCTATTAAAAAATTGATGATTTAACGAGCAAAGATAAAATATTAAGGCGTGTTTTGCTGAAAAAGTTTAAATATAATCTATAGTTTTAATTTTTATAAAAATTGTGGAACGAAATGTTTATAAATCTCAATTTTTATACCTATAACGGTGTTATGACTATGATAAGTGAAAATAGGGTTAATGAAAAGGGCGTTGAAACGGGTAAGATAACGATAGCTGAGATCGAAGTTCAATCCATAGTTCCTTCTCTCGTTAGACACATCATAAAGAGGTACCTCAAGAAAACTGGGCTAACCAACATAAACGTCGTTCACAAGGTAGGCAACACTCCTTTCACGCTGAGGCTCGTAATTGAGGCTGAAGCGCCCAGGACGCCGAGCAAGGAACAGAAGCGGAAGATCAACTATCTTGTATCAACCCTTGAGTATCTTGTGGCAAAGGTCGATGGTAACGGCTCAAGGCTTGATCCTGAAGAGCTCAGAACAGCCCTGGCAAAGGTCGAGCCCTCATTAAGAAAGGTCTACTACAAGATCAAGTAAAAAGCAGCCCAATGGTAACTTTTTATTTTTCTCTGATCTCCTTTCCTCTGAGCACGGAGAATATTATGGCTAAATAGATTATAATAACTGAGAATTTGAATGAAGTTGTTATTCCTCTTACGAAAGCGATGCTCAGGCTTGATGAAAGATAGCTGGTGCCGAGGAATATCTCCTCCGCAAGATACGTAGGCATTGTCGTGGAAGCTATGTACAGCGAAAGAGCGAAGCTTACGACCATCCCTATGTTCGCAAACATCCTCAGCGTTCCGGAGGCCGCTCCATAGTGCTCTCTTGGGGCATTTGCCATCACCGCGCTGTTGTTCGATGGAAAGAACATCCCGGCTCCTATCCCATTAATTGAAGCTGCGAGGGTTATGAGCCATAGAGGCGAATTGACCGCCAATATCGAGTAAGTAAAAATCCCAATTGATTGCAGGAAAAGGCCTAGAGAGGCAGGAACCCTTGCACCTATTCTGTCTGATAGCCTGCCTGCAAGAGGAGCGAGAAAAGCCCCCAGTATATATCCTGGTATAACAACCAGGCTGGCATCCAGCGGGGAAAGGCCCCTCACTCCCTGCAGATACATTATTACCAGGAACAGAACGGAGTAGTTTGCTAACGCCTGAAGGAAGGCAGCTATGATTGAGCCAGTCAGCACCCGGTTCTTTAAAAGCGTAAGGTTGATGATTGGATCATCAAAATTAAGCTCCCTCATAACAAAGAGAATCAGCGCTACGGCGCCCGATCCAATGAGGATCTTGTCGATTAGGTTAAAGCCGGTGCCTGCTGCAAAGGTGAGACCTATAAGAATAAGCGTGAGACCGGTGCCGAGATAGGCCGACCCGAGAAGATCGATCTTCTTTATGGCCCGCGGTGACCTCTCTCTGAGGTACTTAAAGCCTACGTAAACAGAAAAGACGCCTATGGGGACGTTTATCAGAAATATGAGCCTCCACGTGGTGAATGTAACTATTAAGCCGCCCAGTATGATCCCAAGTATTGCCCCCACGTTCCATCCGAATGCCGTAAAGCCGTACGCCTGCCCCCTCCTGTTTGGTGGCAGTAGATCCGCAATAACGGCGCCGCTGTTGCTGCTGATAAGTCCGCCCCCAACAGCCTGAACGGCCCTGAACATCAAGAGAGTTCCCGCGTTAGGTGCGACTGCGCATAATGCAGAACCTATCGTAAATATGAGAAAGCCGAGGTTGTAAAACTTGACTCTGCCATATTTGTCCCCGAGTCTGCCCAGCTGAGTTGACAGCACCGTTATAAGCAAAAGATAGATCAGTATGACCCAGACCATCGTTACAAGATCAGCGTTCAGATCATGCATTATCACTGGTATTGCCAGAATAACTATCGTCGAGTCAATCGCGCTCATGAGAACGCCGAGGACGATTACCATCATGCCGAAGAGCAGCTCGTGCCTTTCCAGCTGGGCGTCAAACATACGGCTCACTTTTAAAAGGGTTACAATATATGTTTTATTAGAGATTTCAAACACAAAGAATAAAGGCCCTCATGCTTTTCCTAATTAAGTGAGAAAGGCCATAATAATCAACAACGGCTCCAATTATCTTAATGAGTTGATAGAAAAAATCAGGGAGCTGAGGGTCTTCAATGAGATAAAGATAGCAGATCCTGGAAGCGAGCCTGAGGAGGCTGACATGTATTTCGTAAGCGGCAGATCCTCTAGATCGCTGGTAACCATGAAAAACTTCATAAAGCTGCTCAGAGACCTCGAAGGCCGCCCTGCGCTCTACATATGTTTTGGAGCTGAAGCGTTAAACCTTTATCTGGGTGGAACGCTGAGAAGGGCAAACGGGCTTCTGAGCGGTGCTTTTCAGGTAAAGTTCGAAGGATCCAGCTACGTGCCTGATGGGGTAAAGTCCTTCCATGTATCAAGACACTTTAATATAGGCTCACTAAATCCAAAGAGCAGGGCTGTAGCATGGAGCGTCAATGGTGTTGAAGCTTTTGAGTACAAGAAATCCTTAGCGGTTATGTTTCATCCAGAGGTTTCTAATAAAGACGGCACAGAGCTGTTGGCAGCCTTTGTAAGAAAAAACTTATAAAGTGATACATGTAAACCAGTCTGATGTCAGTTCATACGAACATATAAAAAGATAAAATGGGCGATCCCAAAGGGCTCTCTCGAAGATGACACCTTCTCTCTGATAAACTCAACAGTTCTGAGGATAGCCAGGTCTGAGAGAAGTTATAGGCCCTACATAAACGATGAAGAAATTTCGGTGAAGATACTGAGGCCTCAGGAAATACCCAAATACGTGGAGCAGGGCCTCTATGACATAGGCATAACTGGGGCTGACTGGGTTAAGGAGACAGGAGCTGACGTTAGAATTTTAGCGGACTTGGAGTATGGCAGGGTAAGAATAGTCCTTGCAGGCACAAGGGAGCTCGGAATGGATCCAGATGGTATTATAAAGGAGTTCGGTGCACGGGGTAGAAAACTGAGAATAGCGACAGAATATCCAAACATAACATCGAACTATTTGCTTTCGCTGAAGACATACAGAGAGCTGTATGGCGTCCTCAGGCCGAAAATCATAACTCCCTGGTACACTCTGGGCGAAAATCCCATGGTCGAGATATACCTCTCGTTTGGGGCCACTGAGGCAAAGCCTCCGGATGAGGCTGACCTCATTGTAGACGTAACAGAAACGGGCACCACGCTTAATGAGAACGGGCTCGTGGAAATAGCCGAAATAATGAGGTCCAGTGCAGTTTTCATTGCCAACAAGGGGTCGCTGAATGACAGGGAGAAAAAGGAGAAAATTCTCGACGTGCTTGCGCTGCTCCTGGGAGCAGTAAAAGCGAAGAAGAAGCTTCACATATTCATAAATGTAAGCCAGGACAACCTCAATGAGCTGCTGAAGGAGCTGCCGTCTCTCAAATCTCCAACCGTAGCGCCACTGGCCAGAGATGGATGGTACGCGGTGAACACGGTGATAGGCGAGGAGGAGTTCCTGAAGCTGCTCCCAAAGCTCAGAAAATACTCCCAGGGCCTAGTTGTTCATAGGCCATTCTCAACGTTGCTGCTGGAGGAGGGTGAGCTTGCGCAAAGCTGAGCTGAGAAGAGAAACAAAGGAAACAAGAATAGAGATCTACATAAACCTCGATGGAAGGGGCGAGCACGACATAGGCGTTGAAGACCCGTTCCTGAAGCACATGCTTAGCACGTTCTCGATTTTCAGCGGGTTTGACCTCAAAATAAAAGCCGCTGGAGACCTGCAGCATCACCTTCTGGAGGACGTTGGAATAGCCCTGGGGGAGAGCCTGAACATGGCGCTGGAAAGGGAGAAGGTTGCAAGGTTTGGATACTCAATCGTGCCAATGGACGACGCCCTTATCCTAACCGCTGTCGATTTAGCTAGGAGGGCGTACTTTGAGACAAACATGGACGGAATTTACGCTCATGAGTTTGACTTCAAGCTGTACCTGCACTTCATGAGATCGCTTTCCTACAGCATGCCCATGACGCTTCACGTATACAGGATATCCGGCAGCGATCCTCACCACCTGATAGAGGCCGCATTTAAGTCCCTTGCGCTTTCGCTCAAAAACGCAACAGCACCTGCAGACAGGTTGCTGTCCTTGAAGGGATCTCTATGAAGGCGCTTGTGTTCAATTACGGAGCAAGCAATCTCTACAGTGTAGCTTCTTCGCTGGAAAGAGCTGGGTTTGAAGTTGAGATATCGAGCGAGATTTCTAACGAAATAGATGCTGATCTCTTGGTTCTTCCAGGAGTGGGCAACTTTGCTCAGGCCTCAAGCGCAGTGGAGCAGTATAAGCTACCAATACTTGAAAGCGCGCTAAGGGGTATGGCCGTTCTGGGCATATGCCTTGGACTGCATCTCATGTTCGAGGAGAGCGAAGAGGGAAAGGGAAAGGGGCTCGGGATCATTAAAGGAAAGGTGAAAAGATTAAGCAGGGGCAAAGTTCCTCATATGGGCTGGTCTCTTACGAAAAGAGTTAAAGATTCAGAGCTTCTAGAGCCTCTTGGAGATTCTGCATGGCTTTACTATGCACATTCGTACGCCGTGCCATATGTTGAGGACATAACCTATGCTATCTCCGATAACAACTACGAAAAGGTCCCATCACTTATTATAAAGGACCAGTTCATCGGCGTTCAGTTTCACCCTGAGAAGTCCGGCAAAGTTGGGCTAGAGTTTCTAAAAAAGCTGAGGGAGGTGCTTAGAAGATGAAAGTACTAGCGGCCTTGGACATTTCGGAAGGCAGGGTAGTTAGACTGAAAGAAGGAAGCAAGCTAATAAGGGTTTACTCAAACGATCCAGTTGAGTTCGTGAACAAGCTTGTTCAGGCTGGATATGATTCAATACACGTGGTTGACATCGACAGGGCTCTCGGCAGAGGGGATAACGAAGGGCTTATCATGAAGCTGCTGAAGAGAACCGACGTCTACAAGCAGGTGGCTGGAGGCATAAGGTCACGCAATTTAGTTCAGAGGTATTTAGAGGCAGGGGCCGATAAGGTTGTTGTTGGGACTCTGGCTCTTACAAATCCAGAGGAGCTGATGGATCTCAGGAGAGACGTCATAGTGGCCGTGGACGTAGCAGATAACAAAGTAGCAATTAGGGGATGGAGAGAGCTCATCGACGTGGATCCTCTGGAAACCCTGCACAGGCTAAGTTGGCTTGGCTATGAGACGTTTCTTGTGACCTCCATTAAAAGGGACGGTAGCCTGATGGGGTTTGACAGGGAGCTAGCTCTCAGGATTCCGGAAAGAATGAGAAGAAGAACAATTCTTTCCGGAGGCATACTCTTGAGCGAGCTTCAGGAGATCTCTGATCTGGGCTATCTCGGCTGTGTCGTGGGCAGGGACATTTACGAGAGGCTGACCCTGTGATGCCGGCCAAGAGAATAATTCCCTGCCTGGACGTCAAGGATGGAAGAGTCGTTAAGGGCGTGAGGTTCGAGCATTTAAGGGAAGCTGGGGATCCAAAGGAGCTAGCCCTGAAATACAGGGACGATGGAGCCGACGAGGTGGTGTTTCTTGACATATCAGCATCCTATGAGGGCAGAAAGATCATGATCGAAAAGGTAAAGGAAGTCGCGAAAGTCCTGGACATACCTTTTACTGTTGGGGGAGGGATAAAGAGCCTGCAGGAGGCGCGTGAGATCCTGTGGAGCGGGGCTGATAAGATATCATTAAACACCTACGCAGTGCTGAACCCGGAGCTTATAACTCAAGTAGCTGATGTATACGGGTCTCAGAGCGTCGTGGTCTCAATAGATGCCAGAAAGGAAGGAAACGGC
>JAGDXK010000008.1:3263-18922 GCA_023256405.1 Nitrososphaerales archaeon | reverse complement strand
ACAAAGTTTACATAAAGGGTGGGAGGGTAGCAACAGGCCTGGATGCAGTAAAGTGGGCAAAGAAAGCTGAGGAGCTGGGAGCGGGGGAAATACTGCTCACCTCAATTGACAGGGACGGAACAGAGATGGGCTTCGATCTTGATCTCACCAGATCCGTTTCAGAGGCAGTTGCAGTGCCCGTTATAGCGAGCGGTGGAGGAGGAAAAATGGAGCACTTTTATCAGGTGCTGACGGCTGGAAAGGCAGATGCAGCTCTTGCAGCTTCGGTTTTTCACTTTAACCAGCTAAGCATACCGGAGCTCAAGAGTTATCTTAAACAGCGTGGGGTTGTGGTTAGGGTATGAAGTCGCTGAGCCTGAAGGACGTCAAGTTCGATGAAAGGGGGCTGGTCCCTGTAATAGTTCAGGACTGGAACACCGGCAAAATACTCATGCAGGCGTACGCAAACAGGGAGGCAATCGAGCTGACCCTTCGGACGGGGCTGGCCCACTTCTATTCAAGGTCGAGGGGAAAGCTGTGGCTCAAGGGAGAGACATCGGGGAACTATCAGCGCGTGAGAAGGATGCTTGTAGATTGCGATGGCGATAGCATAATATATGTTGTGGAGCCGGCAGGTCCGGCATGCCATACAGGAAACTACTCGTGCTTTTACAGATCTCTGGAGGGCTTCGAAAATTACGATGAATTAAGAAATGAAATTATAAAGTACTTTGAAAACGCCATACTTATAAGAAAGACATGGGTCAGAGACCAATCGCAATCCTCGTACGAATACGTTCTCAATCCGATAACGGAAAACGTTCCACCTCCATCACCTCGTGTTATGAGCTTTTTGGCCAACGTCATTGATTCGATAACGACCGATGACATAGATAAAGTTCTTGTGCCTGAAACGTTTGGCATTCCGATTGCAACGCTGATCGCTGAGAGAAAAGGCAGACCTCTGGCGATAATCAGGAAGAGGGACCTTGGGGCGCCCCCGGCTGCCACAGCTGAATACTATTCCGGATATGAAAAGGGGACATACTACATATATGGGGTGAACGAAGGAGATTCTGTTCTGCTTATAGATGACGCCATCTCAACTGGGGGAACGTTTGAGTCGATTCTTGCAACGCTGCCGAAAATAGGTGTCAACGTTGTTGATGCTGCTGTTTCAATGAGCAAGGAGTTCTACGGCGGTAGAAGGCTGATCTTCGAGAAGTTTGGCGTCATAGTAAAAGCGCCGGTTCTTCTTTACTTGAAGGATGACGGGATAAAAGTGAGGATTTCAGAATCAGGAGGCATAAAGGAGCTCTTTGGTTATGCTTAAAACATTAATAAGCGTGCGTGCTCATTAAGCTACAAATGGCCAGAGTTAAGCTAAGGGTTTTCTATGAGCTGATAGACGTGCTTGGAGCTCACGAAGTCGAAGCCGAAGCTGAGACCGTAGGCGACCTTCTGGACCAGATCGTTAAAAGATACGGAGAAAGGGCCAGAAGAGCCATCCTCGACCCAAAAAATGAGATACACGAACATCTTCTTGTATATGTTAATAACAGGCACATCAGAAAAGAGGAGTACAGCAGAACAAAGCTTAGCGATGGTGATCTTGTCATGATTCTTCCGCCTGTCGGCGGAGGCCATTAATCGCATCCGGAAAATATATAAAAACCATCTCCATAAGGTGTTTGATGGAGCAGGCAGTTTTTAATCTGAGCCAGATTGAAGTTTTTCAGCCTGCTTCTTTGAAAGAAGCACTGAAGATTCTGAACGATAACCGCGATGCAGAAATAATCGCAAATGCGACCGATCTCTGGCCCCGAATTATGAATGGCGAGGTAAAACCGAAAAAGCTTGTCGATATTTCGGGATTAAGAAGCGAGCTAAGCTATGTTAAACGAGAGAAGGGAGTTATAAGAATAGGGGCTTTAACAACAATTTCCGAGCTATCTGAGCATCAGTTTGTATCAGAAAAGAGATACAGGGCTTTTAACGATGCAATTAAGCTCTTCGGCAGCCCGCAGATAAGAAACAGGGCTACAGTGGGAGGAAACATCTGCGCTGCCTCAAGCAGCGAGGATCTTATACCTGTATTCTTGGCCTACGATGCAAAGGTCAAGCTTGCAAGCGTGGATGGTGAAAGGATAGTATCACTTGATAAATTTGTAGTTGGAAAAAGAGAGCTGAGCAAAAGGCACAATGAGATGATGACGGAGGTTTTCTTTGAAGAGCCTGATGACGGATACAGCTCCGTCTTTTACAAGATAGGCAGAAGAAATACGTTGATAATAAACCTGGTTAATTTGGCTGTCGTTGGAAAAGTTCAAGATAAAAGGGTAGTAGACATAAGAATTGCGGCCAACAGAGTAAAGGGCAAGATACCTGAGAGGGCGCGCAAAACCGAGGAGTTCCTCAAGGGCAGAACGCTCGATGAAGAAACGATAGCCGATGCCCAGCGCGTATTTGGTGAAGAGCTCAGCCTGAGCGATGACTTCAGAGCCTCGGCAGAGTATAGAAAACAGGTTTTAAAGGTTCTTCTGAAAAGAGGTCTGAATGTGTTGGGGGTGTGATTTATGAAGAGCCTGCTGATAAAGATGAACGTAAATGGAGTTGACAGAGAGGTCCTAGTTGATCCGGACGACAGGCTGCTGGACGTCCTCAGAGACGAGCTGAACCTCAAATCAGTAAAGGAGGGCTGCGGAACTGGAGACTGCGGCATCTGCACGGTACTAATGGATGGAAAACCAGTGCTATCGTGTATAATACCAGCTTTTCAGGCTAATAATCACAAGATTGTGACTCTTGAAGGCCTCAACAGCGATCCCACAATGCAGAAGATCCAGCAAAGCTTCAGAAAGTACCAGGCAGCCCAGTGTGGGTTCTGCACCCCCGCGATGGAGGTAGTTGGCTGGCATCTCCTTAACACCGAAAAGAAGGTTGACAAGAACAGAATCAAGGAAGCTATAAGCGGCGTTCTCTGTAGATGCACCGGTTATTATGATATCGTTGACGCTGTGTATGAGGTGGCTCAGCAATGAAGGCAGAAACAGTTGAGGAGTTTATAAGTGAGCTTCAGAAGAAGGCAGAAAGAGGAGAGCTTCTTTACATAGGTCAGGACCTTAAAAGGCTTGACGATCTTGAAAAGGTCCTCGGATCTCCTGTTTACACCAACGATCTGCTGCCAAGAAATGCTCTGTATGCGAGGCTCGTGCTCTCAAAGTATCCACACGCTCTTATAAAGGGAATATCAATAAGCAAGGCCCTTAACTACCCCGGCGTCAGGTATGTTCTGACCTACAAGGATGTGCCAGGATTGAACGAATCATCCACTATCATTCCAGATAGGCCACTCTTCGCATTCGATAAGGTTAGGTCAACCGGCGATATTGTCGCTGCTGTAATAGCAGAGAAACCAACAAGAGCCAAGGAGGCCACCGAGCTGGTGGAGGTGGACTACGAGCAGCTGCCAGCTGTCTTTGACCCGCTGGAGGCCATGAAACCTGATGCTCCAAAGATACACGAAAATGGGAACATAATCAAACATGTAAAGGTCAGAAAGGGAGATATCGAAAAGGGCTTTCAGGAAGCGGACTACATAATTGAAAACACGTTCAGGACACAGCATCAGGATGCTGTCGCTCTAGAGACGGAGACCGCCTTTGCAGTGCCCAAAGATGACAAAGTCCTTATAATAGGCTCTATGCAGACTCCGCATCACGTGCAGGCGGCTGTTGCCAAAGTTCTTGGATGGCCAATCGATAGAGTAGAAGTAATACAGGCCGTGACTGGTGGGGCATTCGGTCCAAAGTCTGACGAGACGCCTTACGATGTAGCGTCGATAGCCGCTCTTGGAGCGCTTAAAACCGGCAGGCCTGTGCTCATGTCCATGACAAGAGAGGAATCGATGAAGGCGCATACCAAGAGGCATCCAGCCATAATAACGCACAAAACGGGCGTAAAATCCAATGGAAAACTAACCGCCTCAAAAGTACAGATCGTGCTTGATGGCGGTGCCTACGCGTCCCTAGGAGTTCTGGTCATTGTAAGGGCAACCTTCCACGCAAACGGTCCATATGACATTCCAAACGTTTGGAACGATGGATACAAGGTTTACACCAATAACACCTACACCGGAAGCTTCAGGGGGTTTGGAGCGCCACAGGCGATATTCGCTGCTGAGGCCCAGATGGATGAGATAGCAAGGAAACTTAACATTGATCCGCTAGATCTGAGGCTTATAAACATGCTTAGGCCTGGCTCAAGGACCAGCACTGGTCAGCTCATGGATGAAAGCTGTGGTCTTCCGGAATGCGTTGAGGCGGTAGTAAATGCAAGCGACTACAGGAACAAGAGGAAGCAGTATGAAAGCCAGAATGGCACGGTAAGAAGAGGAATTGGAATAGCGCTGTTGCATCACGGCAACGCGCTGGGCCCTGAAGGGAATGACTATGCATATATACATCTTACAGTTGAAAGAAGCGGAAAAATACATCTTGGAACAGGATTAACGGAGTACGGAACTGGCGCTATTTCAGGCCTAGCGCAGATAGCTGCAAGCGTTCTCGGGGTTCCGCTTGACTACTTTGTGATCGACAGGCCAAACACGCTTGTACATCACGAAACTGGCCCCACGGTAGCCTCAAGGGTAACCGCAATAGGCGGCAACGCCGCAAGAGACGCAGCGCTAAAGCTCAAGCAGAAGATCCTTCCTGTGGCTTCTAAGATGCTCGAATGCAACGTAGATGATGTGGTGCTGGTCGATGGCTACGCCTTCTGCAAGGGCAAGGAAGGCAGGAATGTCGCGTGGGAGGAAATAGTTAAGGAGGCCTACGATGCGAACATAGAGCTCTCCACGCTGGGATATTATATAGCCCCTGAGTGCAAGTGGGATCCTGAAACGGGGCTCGGATCGCCATACAATCAGTACACGTTCGGAGCTGCAATTGCGGAAGTTGAGGTTGATATGGAAACAGGACAGTACAGAGTTCTTAACTACTACGTTGCATTCGATGTCGGCAAAGCCATAAACCCACAGAGGGTCAGGGGACAGATACTTGGCGGAACCGTGCAGGGGCTAGGATATGCTATGATGGAGGAGCTGGTGCACAAGAACGGTTATGTTGTGAATCCGAACCTCAAGGACTACTACATACCAACAAGCCTGGACATACCAGAAAACATACAGACGTTCATAATAGAAAAGGCTGGATCAATAGGACCGTATGGTGCCAAAATAGTTGCTGAGCCACCCATAGTGCTGCCCGCTCCTGCCGTGAGAAACGCCCTTCTTAACGCCGTTGGAAGTGGTGTCAATTCGCTTCCGATAACATCTGAAAAGGTGCTTAACGCCATAAAGAGCAGCAGAAAGTAAAAGTTTAGAATCACTTTAAAAGGCTAGCGATTTTACTTTTTAGATGCATGGCAGGCACAGATGGAAGGATAATTTTTCTCGTGCACACAGATCTAGATGGAGCGTGTGCTGGTGCGATAGCAAGGAGGGTTTTCGGTGAGAACGTCAGGATCTACTTCTCAGGTCCCAGGACGCTTGCCGACTCGCTTGCTAAGATAAAAGGCTGTCAAACGCTAGGGATCGTCGACATAGCTCTTAATCACAGCGATGCTGACGTTGTTGTAGAAAGGCTGAGGAGGATTAGGGAGTCCGGCTGTGAAGTTCTGTGGGTGGATCATCATGAGTGGGCAGATGCGGACATTAAAAAAGTCTCCCAGCTGGGCATAAAGCTCATCGTCGAGAAGTCGCCAAGCGCGGCCTCACTTTTTTACAGACATCTGGCTCCGAACGATTTGATTTCTAAGAAAATAGCTGAAATAGCTGACGACGGCGACACCAACACCAACAGCCTTGAGCTTACGCTGGCATATAAAGTTGGAGCGAGAACCAACGCCGACAGAAAGAAGCTTATCGAAATGCTGGCACGAGGGGAGTTCTATAACGAAGAGGTAGAAAAGTGGAAAAGAACCCTTGAGGAAGAGGAGAAGACGATAAACAAGCTCTCCAGCGAGGCCAGAACTCTCAAAACGGCCTCGGGCCTGAGTGTAGCATTTGTCGATCTCAGAAGATACAGGATAATAGGATCACTTCTAGCCAAAAAGCTGCAGATGGCCGGGCATAATATTGTGTTCATTCTTTACTCCGATACAGGTGGTGTTCTCTATGGCGACGGAAGCGTGGATCTGCTTCCCTTAGCTTTGAAATACAACGGAGGAGGACATAGGAACGCGTGCGGAGTTAACTACAGGCTGAATTTAATCGATCGGCTCATGCTTAAGATCTATCGCAGATACGTGCCTGCTGGAGCTAGAAGGATTCTGCTTGATCTCGCTAAGCTGTGAAGCAAAAACGAAATAACCCAGCATCTTAAAGTAAATTTGATGGTGTATATAAGAAAGGTTCAGAGAATTGGCTCCTCATCGCTGTTTATAACGATACCCAAGGCATGGTGCGAAAAATACGGAATAAAGGAAGGGGAAAACGTTGAGCTTATTGAATCAACATCAGGCGATCTTATCATTCTTCCAAAAGCCCAGGGATCAGGGGAAAGCGTGTTTGTGATTGATCTCAGCAAGGTAAACTTGATATATGTTGATAAGCTGATCTCATATGCATACATAAATGGATACAGCGAAATAAAGATAGTTTACAGCAGAAAACAGGACCTCGAGAGCATAAAGGACATGGTCGAAACGAAGTTCATGGGCCTCATATTGACTTCTGAAAAGGACAACGAGGCAGTTTTTTCTTTCGCCCTTGACACGAACCGGGTAAACTTCTACGAGCTGTTCAACAGAATAGACAAGCTAACTTCTCTTATGCTTGACTCTGTGGATGATGAAAAGAGCGTGCTACGTCTTGACGCTGAAGTCGATAGGATCTATTTTCTGCTTGTGAGAATGCTGAGAACAGGCTTGACTAACTCAGAGGTCGCGAAAAGGCTGGGCCTAGATCCAGTAAGGTTCCTGGACTTCAGGCTGGTCCTGCATTTCATTGAAAGCTTTGGGGATGAAATAACAGCTGTTGCAGGGAAGATAACCCCTAAGGACGTTCAGCCCATAAAAAGTCTGAAGGAGGCAGTTATTAAGGCCTTCCTTGGCTACAGCGAGATAAAAGCAGACAAAATCGAAAAATTAACCGACGAAGCGTATGAGCTTGTCAGAAAGGCCAACAAAGAAGTATCATCGAGCTTATCCAGAATGATAGAGATGGCAAAGGATATAGCCGATCTTTCAGAAACCTTATATCTTAAGTGAATAAATTCTGCTGATATGTCAGCTTCTGAAGTTATTAAGGAGGGTGATTTCGTGCTATTTGTTCACAGGGATAAAAGATGGCTGGTCAGGGCGGCAAGGGGCAAGAAGCTGCAGACCCATATTTCATCGCTGGATCTGGGGGAGATAATTGGCATGGAGTACGGATCCATAACAAAGGACGGAAACTACTATCTGTTTCGCCCAACCCTTGTGGACAGAATTATGAAGTTTGAAAGACCCACACAAATCATATACCCCAAGGACGCATCGTACTCGGTATTAAAGCTCGATCTTTTCCCTGGCGCCAGGGTTCTGGAGCTAGGCACAGGAAGCGGAGCCATGACCGCTTATCTGGCAAACGCTGTCAGACCAGACGGTGAAGTCCACACGTATGATATAAATGAGGAGTACATAGAGATAGCAAAAAGGAATCTGAGCTCAGTTGGGCTGGACAGATTTGTTAAGTTCAACCTGTTTACCGGGGAGCTACAGGAAGGAACTTACGATGCGGCATTTGTGGATATAGGGGATCCCTGGAAGCTAACTGACGTAGTATGGAGAGCCCTGAAGCCTTCACGGGTTGCGGCATTTCTTTTGCCTACTTATGATCAGCTTGAAAAGCTCATCGAGAGCATCTCGGGACTGTTTTATCATGAGGAAACCGTTGAAATATTTGTCAGAAGGCTTCAGGTAGCAAAAAACAGGACAAGGCCTCAGAACTTCATTGCAGGGCATACGGCGTTCTTAACGTTCCTCAGGAAAACTGTTAAACGAGCGTAATATGTGTATGCAATAAAAAAGCGATAAAGTTATAAAGAGATACAGTAAAGATGTGATGGGTAGAAGTAGAATGGATTACGTGTATGCGGCTCTGTTTTTACACAGCGCGGGGAAGGAAATAAACGAGGAGAATCTTAAGAAGCTTTCAGAGTCCGTTGGAATTCCAGTGGATGAGATCAAGATAAAAGCGCTTGTGGCAGCCCTGAAGCAGGTGAACATAGATGAGGTGCTGAAGTCCGTGGCCGCAGCTCCAGTTTCAGCAGCACCGGCTCAGGCACAGCCAGCTGCTCAGCAGCAGGCAGCACAGCCAGCAGAAGAGAAGAAGGAGGAAGAGGAGAAGAAGGGCGGAGAGGCCTTAGAGGGCCTGGCAGCTCTATTTGGTTAGAAACTCCTTTGCGTCCTTTTTTGAATAGAAATCAACTTCTATTTTTATTTGCTTGTCGCCATCAAGCTCAAGTATTCCGGTAACAAGCTTCTGTTTGTCGAGTCTTATGAAAAGCTGGTTCCTATCAAGCCCCTTAAGTATCTCATTAAGAACATAACCTTTATCAAAGGCTCCGAGCTCGTTGAGTAGCCTTGAAGTTACATCCTCAGCCATTCCTTTAATAAAAACTAAAGTTAGCCTCTTTATTTCGTCCCCGTAGTGACCCGTCAGCTTTTCGGTTCTTAGCTCCCCATCCCCAAATTTTGACCTCAGTGAGCTCAAAATAAGCTCCTCATTCTCTGTGGCATGAACGTTCACGTATACTGACATCTTTCTAATCTTTCCCTTCATCCTTAATCACATTGAGGAAGCTCGGCCTAGATAAATGTCTTCTTGCTTTTGGAGGCACGTCGTAGATGCCTGGTACCAGGTCTCTTCTTTCAAGCTCCAGGATCTTTGAAGCGTCCTTCGTTCTGAACTTGCATCTGGGACATTCATAGCCCTTTCCCTTGCCTTCCGATTTCATCCTGGTGCCACAGATCGGGCATATTGGATTCATCAATTTGCCATAGGGGCCAATCTTTATCACTTCAATCTTTTCCAGGTTAACAGTCGGAGGCTCCCCTTCACGAGGTTTATATGAGCCCCAAACCCTTACTATGTCTCCAGGCCTCAGGCTCAGAAGCACATGTCTTAGCCCCCTTGTGGGCTCGTATGCAGCAACCCTTATTTTGCTTTCGCCGTCAGTGACATTAACAAATACGTGTCCTCCAGCAGAGGCCCATGGCAGGTCAGAAATTTCTGCCTTAAAGCTCACGCTGGTCAGGGGCTCGATATCTCTTATCTTCTCAACAGCAATAATATGGTCATCAGTTGCCTGATTGGTTTTGTAAACGATAAATCCCTCAACGGGCTCCCTGATTTCAAGCAGATCCAATGCCTTCTTAAGGCATGTAATGTCGATGCCTCTTATGCCGAGAAGGACCGGGCACGGGGTATGAGGCGTTATTTTTACCTCGTTGTTTTCATAATCCACGTTGTCAAAGGTGCAGCTATCAAGCGCTTTGTCAGCAAGAAATACGCTTTCAGGCAGTACCCTTCTTGGAGTTCCTCTGTACTCCTTTGTGCGATACGCTATGAGCTCATACGTATATCCTGATGGAAAATCGTAGGCCGCACCTGAGATCGCCCCAACTATTCCCCTCCAGCCGTTAAATCCAAAAGAATAGGTTGCTCTTTTCTTGACGATTTCGGCAGCCACGTGAGGATTAACGAGCCTTTTGACGGCCTCCCTTGCGTAATTCCTTATCCCTTCATCTATATCGTTTCTCCTGAAAATCACAAACGCTGGATTGGTTTCCGCTTCACTTAATTCAGAAAGGTCAAATATAGTGTCAACCAGAACCTCCTTTAACCTCTCAAGTTGACTACTCTTCAAAGCTAAATCGACCCCAAGCGATGCGTTTCCCCGTGTCTTCCACGGGCAGGCGGGATTAAGCCTAACCAAACGGGGCATTCCAACGACGCGGGCTCCCAGATCCTTAACAGCCCTATTTATGAACGTAAACATAACATAGGTCGTGCACATACCCTTAGGAGAATCTGTATCATCGATTCCTACTGAAAATACCTCCTCTGTCACCTTTTCACAAAAAAGGTTCCTTTTTATTTAAAATTATTCCAAAATTTGTGACTTTGGCCATCTTTCCATGCAGAACCTAAAACTTAAATATACACTTTATGTGAATTAATGCATGGGACAGCCAAAAGTTCCCATATCAGTGACTGACCTGAAGTTCTCCATAGAGGACATCGAGGACTATCTGGCAGCTCCGCCAAACCCAAAGTTCCAGGTTCCGTACACTCCCAAGCTCTGGAAGACCAAGGAAGGGGAGATAGTAGTGGTAAGAGAGGCAAAGAAAGAGGAAGCTGAGGTAATGCTCCAGACGCTAAAGCAGCTCATAGATCACAAATATGACAGGGACTTTTATCACCTGGTCGGGGTGAGGACCTATAGCGAAATCCTAGCATGGGTTCAGAACAGAATAAAGGACGAATACGTAATTGTGGTGACCTCTGAAACTGGAGAGCTGCTGGCAATTGTAAACCACAGGTTCTGGGACGAGAACGTAGCTATAAGCCTGCACACAATCACCTTCAGGAGGAAGTCGAACCTTGGCATTATGGCCTACGCGTCAAAAATAGAGCATGCGTTTGACTTTGTCGGGGTTAATGAGTGGTGGGCAACTTTCGAGAGCCCATTCGGCTTCAGGATGGGATTCAGATACGTGCACACAACCAAGCCATGGCCCCAGTATCAGCACGAGCTTGGAGGCAGCAGGGTGTATTATCTGACAAAGGACCTGTGGGAGTCAGTGGTGAAGCCCAAGCTTAAAGCTAGAGACCTGTTCGGCACAAGGCCTGTTCCTGAGGACATTCTGAAGAAGACTTATCCTCTGAGGCCTCCTGAGAAGCTTGAAATAGAGCTCTAAACGAGTCCCAACGTTCTGGCCAGCAGCAAAAGGCTTACCGTTTTTGCGTCCACGATTTTTCCGCTCTTTATCATTTCAAGAGCCTGATCCATAGTATATATCTCTGTGCTTATTATTTCATCTTTCTCGAGATTTGCTTCCTGCATCTTATCAGAGACGTATGCCACAAAAAGGTATATAGTCTCATCAACGTATCCGGGACTCATTACGATCTTTGTAAGATAGATCATCTTTTCGGCTGTTAGTCCTGTTTCCTCCAGAAGCTCCCTTCTTGCGCAGTCCTCTGGCCTTTCGTTTTCTTCAAGGGTTCCAGCTGGAACCTCGTAGATAAAGTCCCGCAGCGTATATCTGAACTGCCTCTCGAGCACCACCCTCTTATCCGGTAAGATAGGAAGCACGGCGATGGCGCCCCTGTGTCTTACGACCTCCACCTCTGTCACTCCTTTTTCAGTGATAAACTTCTCCCTGTAAACCCTGAAGACCTTTCCGGCATATATCTCCTGCGAGCTCAGAAGGGTTGGCTCCTTCATGCATCAAATTAGTCTACGATACTATAAAAAGCTGTCATGAACTCAGTATGATAGAAGAAGCTCTACGTATTTCCGGCCCCGAGTAGTAAGCTCGTAGATTTTGCTGACGCGGCCGCCTCTGGCTGTTACCGTTGCCTTGATGAGGCCATCGTTCAGAAGATCCCTCAGCGCTATATAAACGTCGGGGAGCGTCTTTTCTATGCCCATTTCTTTAAGCTTCTTCCAGATCCTGTACCCATAGGCAGGCTCAACGTACAAAATATTCAGGATCGCTTTTTTTGTATCATTTATTCCAGGCACTCCTTCATCCTCTACTCCTCGCGCCTTAACCCCTATAAGAGTACCTATTGCAACGGGGTCCTTCAGACCAGAGCCCGTCAAAATGTAAAGGACTCTGCTGTTCTTTCCCACCAGACCCCAGTCAACTGCTTTCATGAGACCGGCGAGCGCTACCGCCGCAGCGGGCTCAGCAAACAGACCCTCCGATCTGGCCAGAACCCTCATAGCCTCAATAATTTCGCTGTCCTCAACCTTAATCTTGAAGCCGCCGGTTACGCTGATGGAGAAATCAGCAAGAGTTCCGTGTATGCCAGATGTTGAGAGATCGTCAACTATGCTGTTCTGTGTGGAAAGATAGACCCCTACGAGAGCGGGAACTCTCGCCCTGAAGAGCTCCTCGGTGTCCTGAAATCCAGCAAAGAGCATCGAGATCCCCCCGCCCTCCCCTACGCTAATAAATATGTAATCAAAGAAGTTAGGTTTCTTTTCAAAAATCTCATACGAAAGGGTCTTCAGCCCCGTCAAAAAGTAGGAGTCCATCTCCCCACTGACGTGCGCGCTTGGTGGAATAGCCGTGGGCGGCTGTCCCTTTACCAGCTTGGCCCCATATGCAAGCGTCTGATAGAGCTTGCATCTAAGGGCGATGTTGTGATTACAAGCTACACTTTGCCTTGGCTTACAGATTTCGGTTTGAAGATTTGGCTTGAGGCTAGTCCTGAAGAAAGGGCTAGGCGGCTTGCGCAAAGAGATGGTTTGAGCTTGGAAGAGGCCAAAGAAGTCATTAAACAAAGAGACACCGAGAACAAAGACCTTTATGAAAAGCTTTATGGCATTCACCTTGGTTCAGACTTCACGCCGTTCCACGTTGTACTTGATGTTAACAAGCTCTCTGCAGAAGAGGTTGCGAGGAGCGTGCTGGAAAAGATTAAAAAGGTGAAAAAATGAAGCTAGTTGAAGAAGGAAGAGTATGCATAAAGAAGTACGGCAGGGATGCCGGAAAGAAGGCAGTGATAGTGAAGGTAATAGATGATAATTTTGTAAGCATAGTAACAGAGCTGAGGCCAAAACCCAGGAAATGCAACGTAAACCACCTCGAATTCCTGGCGGAGAAGGTCAATGCATCGGACAAGAATGAAGTAGCAAAGGTGCTAGAAATACCTGCTGAGAAGCTAAAGCTTTGACCTTTCTTTCCAATATTTCTTCGTGCGTATGAAATTCTTTTGCGCAACGAGAAGATCTATGAATAGTTCCCTGTATGTTTTCCTAGACATCCTGAGGATTCTTGAAGCTGTGGAGAGGCCGACTCCATAAGTAGAAAGAGCTATGAGGGCTCTGTTGGAATAGGAGCTTATCAACCCAGCCTCTTTTATCATGTTTTCATGCTCGCTCTCCTCCTTTTCATTCAGCATCTTGCCTTTTTTCAGCTTTTCCATTATTTCAGCCCGCTGGTCGGAGTAGATGCAAATCATAGGGCTGCCGCATTTCGGGCATTTCAGTTCTTCATCCTTCTCCTCTAGTTTGTGAGAAAATGCGAAGCCGCAGTATGTGCAAAGGAGTTCTAACTGTTTGCCCAAGATTCCGCTTTTCAATTCTTCTATCTCGCTTTCACTATGTGGTTCCACCAGGAGCTCGGCGTATGCGAAAGAGCTGTTTATTATCTCCTTTGCCAAAGGTGAGAACTCTGGAAGTTCGTAAGCCTCTACTGCCAATTCTTTGTTTTTGATCTTTGTAAGTATTTCCTTCGCAGTGGATGGGTCGAAGTAGTTGTTTAGCACGTCGTCCTTTGCCTCTTCGAAAAGCAGCGTTCCTTTGTAGAAATTTAAGAGCCTGACCGTGTCCTTTCTGGTCAATGCAGCTTTCCTTTCTATAACTCCTGAAAGCTTTGCGATTTGGACAAGCCTGTATCTGAATATGTCAGAGTTTACCAAGTAAGCGTCTCCATCTAGCAGAGAGAGAAGATTGCCAGATGTCAAAAGCTTAGCTATATCAGGTCTTCTCACGCTGTTTTCAAACCTTACTATGACCCCGTAAGGTGTTGCGACAACAGAGATATTTTGGTGTGCACCCGAAACGGCAAAGGAAATGAGTCTGGCAAGCATTTCGTTTGCCTGCTTGCCTGCGGGAACAAGCAGCAAAGCTGCATCTTCGGTATTTTCTATGAAGACCTTGCCTTTGGAAGGTGTGTAATACTTTGTCTGCTCTTTCTTCAGCTTTTCTATCGCCTCTGTAGAATCAGCATCTAACAACTCATGTGGCGTCTCTTTTGAGTTTATATATTCGAACACAGTCTCAGCGGTGAGTCTTGTTACTGGGATGTCCTCGCCCTCCCAGTCAGGTATTGCTGCCTCGATCTGCTTGCTTTGCTCCACCTTTATTGCATAACCGTCAACACTTATGACCTTCCAAGGAATTCCTTTTGTTATGAACACAGTTCCTTCTTCTAGGTAGTTTGCAACAAACTCCTCATCTAGGAAGCCTATGATCCTGTTGCTGACGGCCTCAATTACTGTGTATTTCGTAGTTTCTGGTATGGTGCTTATGTTTTCGTAGAAATATGATCTTGTCCTTGAGCTCTGACCCAGTATGCCTCTTGCTTCTCTTATGATCTTTTGTTCGCATGCAAAGTTTACAATTTTGTCGAATAAATCCTTTGTCATGTTTGCGAAGGGCGAGGCTGAAGAGATGACCGAATAAGCATAGTCCTTGCTTACCTCTTTTCTTTCAAGCACCATGCCGCAAAGCTGGTTTATTACAACATCAGCTGCATTCTTCTGCATCGAGTATTTTTCGAGCTCCCCTCTCTTTGCCTGTTCCAATATGGCCAAAGATTCCAATGCCTCAAGTGCGCCCGATACTATTATTCTTCCTCTTGCTGCCCTTTTTTCCCTGTGCCCGCCTCTGCCCATTCTTTGTACAAGCCTCGTAGCCTGCTTCGGCGAACCGTACTGTATTACCATGTCTACAGTACCTATATCTATGCCTAGCTCTAGGGAACTTGTGGCAACAATGGCCTTTATCTTGCCGCTTTTGAAAGCATTCTCAACCTCTATTCTCTCGTTTTTGTCAAGTGAGCTGTGGTGGACTCCAATATGGCCAAAGCCATATTCCTTATCAAAAGCGATTAGCTTGTTTCCAAGAGATTCTACAACCTGCCTGGTGTTTGCAAACAAAAGAAGGGAGCTTGAGCTTCTTACAAGTTCCGCTATGCGTTCTATTCTCGCCAGCGCAGAATCGTTAAGATTGAACTCTTTTTTGAAAGAATCATAGTCTCCTTTTGGCTTTAGCGGCATTTCTATGCTGATTTCAAGCTCCTTGCTCTCTTCAGCCTTTGCTATTTTGCAGGGCCTTTTTCCAAAAAGCCAAGATCTTGCTTCCTCTATGTTGCCTATTGTCGCGCTTATGCCTACTCTTTGAAAATCTTTAGCGTATGCTGCGAGCCTTTCTAAAGCTATGGCAAGTTGTGCGCCTCTTTTGTTAGGAAACAGTTCATGTATTTCATCTACTACTACTGCCTCAACATTAGAAAGCGCTTTCTTGAGCCTTTCAGAAAGGAAAAGGTTTTGCAGGCTTTCAGGAGTGGTTATGAGCACCGCAGGCGGGTTTGCAGCTTGTTCCTGTCTCTCTGACTGCGGCGTGTCGCCGTGCCTCACTGCAATGCTAACCCCTGCCTCTGCAGCAAGCCATTTGAGCCTCTTCAGCAAGTCTCTGTTCAGCGCGCGAAGAGGGGTTATGTAAATGACCCTTATGCCTTTTCCTCTTTCTTTGTTGCTCAGTTTATTCAACAGTGGCAGCATTGCGGCCTCAGTCTTGCCACTTCCCGTAGGGGCAATTATCAGGCAGTTTTCCCCTTTTTCAACAATAGGTATTGCTGCTTTTTGAATGGATGTGAACGAGTCGTATTTTGCC
>JAGDXK010000008.1:0-3253 GCA_023256405.1 Nitrososphaerales archaeon | reverse complement strand
AGAGTCATACAAACCCATGCTTCTCCTTAGCCTATTGGTATATACGCCCTTCCGGTTATCTCATGTGCGGCGGAGTTCATTGTATAACCTATCGATACGTAAAGCCTGAGGTTGAGCGCTAAGCCAGTAATGCTATTGCCAAGGTCGTAGCAAGGCACTTCCAAATCTGCAGTTTGGTTTTTGAGAACTGTTATGTTTAATTGCTTGGGTTTGTAAGGCGGAAGCAGGTAGCACGAGGCGTTGACGATGTGAAGTGTAGAATTAAGATTTCTTATCTGGAAGCGCAGGGAACTGTTAAAGAAGCTTACGTTGAAGCATGCAAACGTGCTGTTGAATGTGCAAGTATTCGTTATGCCAGAGCTGAACCTTGCAGACTCGCCTTTTATGCCAAAGCCGTTTATTATACCTATGTTTATCGGCACCTGGCTTAGCAGGTATGACTCGTTGAGCAGCGAAAAGACTGAAAGGTTGTAATTGTCTATGTAGGCTGTGGTCCTAATAAGAGCGTTGGTGCCTATGAATGTGTTATTCTTCGGAAATATGTACTGCGAGCAATAGCTGACATTTGATGCGTTTGTCAGAAGGCCGTAGCATATAGGGCTTTCATAGGCAAGGGCGTTTGAAGAGATCGAAGAATAGAGGAAGGATGCATTGTCAAATAGGGCAAATGACCCCGCCCTTTCCCCGAGAGGTGTTACCAAAGAATAGTTGCCTAGTGCTATGGCGTTTGCAATGGCAGTCTTTGTGTAAAAGCTTGAAAGCATGCTCGAATTTGTGTGCTTCGCTGCAAGCTCGCTAGTGCAATTCCCATGAGTTATCATGAGTATTTTGAGCCAGCCTTTAGAATAGTAGCTGCATAGAGTTGTGCCGTTTGGAAAGTATACTAGCGTTATGTTTCTGCCACTTGCGTTCAAATTCTCTGCTTTCAGCCCATTTATGAGTGCAGCAGTGTTTGTCAAGTTCGGGGATATAAAGCCCATAAGCCATACTGAATAGGCAGATGTTCCGTTAGAATATGTAGCGCTTGCCGATGCAAGGCTTTTGACATCAGTCAATACGTACTGGAGAATGGAGTCTAGAAAATTGTTGAAATATGTATTGTTACTCAGCTTTATGTCATTAAGGCCGTATGTTGCATTAAGATAACTTGCCAGGGCGTATCCGCCCGAATTGAGCTGTTCGATCTTTTCAGAAATAATGTTGCCGGAAGGCAGCATTGTGTACACATTTGGCTTCTCTACAGGCATTACATAAAGATAGGTTAGGGATTTGGCGAGCGGCCTGTCTATTATGTCATAAAGCCTCCCCGGATCTGCTACTGCCTCTATTCGGAATGTCGAGTTGAATAATGGCACGTAAGTAAAATTCAGAAATACAAACTTGCCTGGTGGCAGGGTTACCCTGTAAAGTGTGTTCAGGGTGGAGTTAACATATACTCCAATACTCATGTTTCTTACAGGTGTATTTCCGTTGTTCAGCACCTTTATCGGGATCACTGCCAGCTGGTAAGGATACAGGCTCATGTTGCTTGGACCTGTAAGTACAAGGCTCACTGCCGGCTGGTATAAAAACCTGAAGTAAAGCGTAACACCTACGATTGCTGCAATTAGCACTATCCACAGATACATCTCATGCTTCGTTCACTCACCCATAATTTTGCTCTTGTTTTTGAATTCCTCAACTACTTTGCTTATTCTTTCCACTATCTCTTTTAAATTCTGTTCGAACATGCTAGAGAAGACCACATTTGGATTGAACCTGTCTCCGTTTGCAGGAAGCTTGAAATAGAACTTGCCTTGAGCGTTATCTATAATGCCCATTCTTTTCATGCGAAGAAGGTGGTACCTAAGCGTCTTTTCGTTTATCGGCTCCCAATTTGCTGCTATGTACTGTTTCATCTTTTCTACATCAGGGTCTTCTTGCTTTACAAACTGGTAGTAAAGAAGGCTGTCTAGAACTTCCACAACACTTTGCCTGGATTCGCCCGGGTTCACAAGACCTAGCGCAAGAGCCAGCCATCTTGATATGGCCCTTCTTGTTTCTGTGGCTGTGGAATCTATCCTGAGCTTTCTTAAAGTGAGCTCGCTTTCTATAAGTGACGCCTCGTTAAGCATGATGATAATTCGGCGCAAAAATATAAGTTAATATCGTATAGCATGAGTTCTTGTGCAGTTAGTACTGCACTAGCGAGAATATCTCTCTGCCTTTTAATTTCTCCCTTCCTTTAAGGTCTGTAAGTTCGATAATAAACCCTACCCCCACAACCTTTCCGCCAATTTGTTCTATAAGTTCGCAGGCAGCTTCAGAAGTTCCGCCAGTAGCAAGAAGGTCATCGACGATACCTACCTTCTTACCAGGTTCTACTGCGTCGACGTGCACTTCGATGGTTTCTGTATTGTATTCAAGCTGGTAACTCTTGCTGACGGTTTTGTACGGCAGCTTTCCCTTTTTTCTGATCGGTACAAAACCAATACCAAGTCTGTGTGCAACTGCCGCTCCTATTATAAAGCCTCTCGCTTCTATGCCTGCGATGTATTCTGCATGCTTTGCTGAAAAGAAATCCGCAATGCTGTTTACAACAGCTTCGAACGCAGCCGGGTCTTTCAATATGGGAGTAATGTCTCTGAAAAGTACTCCTTTTTTGGGAAAATCAGGTATGCTTCTCACTTTCGCTTTTATGAGTTCTGGTAAGCCTGTCACAGAAGACATACGAGCAAAAAATTTTTATTTGCTTACTAAGGCCTAGGCCTACACTATGCTATCTTGCCATCTTTCTTTAGATACTTATTTAATTCTACTGCGCAATATTATCTTGATTTTATGGCACAGCCAGCGCCCAATGCAGAAGAAGGCGTAGAAAAGTTAGTAGAAGAGTACCAGAGCGTGCAGGAGCAACTCAGGTCTTTTGCTGCTTTGTTGAATCAGCTTCAAAATCAAAAAGAAGAAATAGAGAGGGCGAAGCAAGAAATTCAGGCTTCCAGTGGCAAGATCTATCTCAATGTAGGAGGTGTGATGGTGGAAACTACAAAGGAAAAGGCTCTCAGCGACCTAGACAATCGCGACGAAATGCTGAGGCTTAGAATAACCTCTTCAACAAAACAATACAACGAGCTGAAAGAGAAGGAGAAAAAGCTTGCAGAACAGCTTACTCAGCTCTACAAATCGCAAGATTAGTGTGGTTGTTTGATCAGGAAGCTCAGCTTCGACGATCTTGTAAATGTCATAAAGTCTTATTCTGAAAAAGATTTGCTGA
>JAGDXK010000025.1:8113-26440 GCA_023256405.1 Nitrososphaerales archaeon | reverse complement strand
CCTCGACCTACTGGTTAAGAGCCAGCCGCTCTGCCTGGCTGAGCTACAGGCCCATTTTTGTATCAAATTATGGTTTTTATAAGCTTTACCTTAAAAAGGAAAGCGGGCCAGCTAAGCTGCAGTGTAACCGCAAACCGTTTGAAATTCAATGACGATGCGTTTATGGGAGCTGAATATTAAAGAGCTTCAATATGAGCGCTTTCTGAACGTGCAGCCTGTTCTCGGCCTGATCAAACACTATAGACTTTGGCCCATAGATCACCTCTCTGGTGGTCTCCTCGCCATAATGGGCTGGAAGACAGTGCATAAATACAGAATGGGCCGGGCTTTTCGCCAGAAGCTCATCGTTAACCTGGTACTTTGGAAGGAACATCCTGAGCCTTTCCTCCTTCTCCTTCTCCTGACCCATGCTTGTAAAAACATCTGTGTAGATCACGTCAGCATCCGAGACTGCCTCTACGGGGTCCTCGACGACCCTGACCGTGCCCTTTTTTATCTCCTCGGCCAGCTCTACTATCGCCTTCTTCGGCTGATACCTAGAAGGTGAGGCAACTGTTATTTTAGCCCAAAGTATGGCTGCCCCGAGGATGAGCGAAGTTGCAACGTTATTGGAGCCATCCCCTACGAACGCGAGTTTTACCCCCTCAACCCTGCCGAACTTCTCCTTGATCGTGTAGTAGTCCGAGAGTATCTGAGCTGGATGCTCAAGGTCCGAGAGCGCGTTGATAACAGGCTTATTGAAGTTCATTGCCAGCTTAACTAGATCCTCATGTCTGTAGACCCTTGCTATTATCATGTCAACGTATCTTTCAAGGGTGTGGCCCGTGTCCTCAATGGACTCGCCCCTGGAAAGCTGAGAGGTTGAAGCATCCATGTAGATGGCCCTGCCTCCCATCTGGTTTATTCCAACCTCGAAGCTGACCCTGGTTCTTGTTGAGGGCTTTTCAAAGAGAAGCAGTATGTTCTTGTTCCTGAGGAGGTCATTGAAGGGGTTTTTCCTGAGCCTGTCCGTCATGTCCCAGATCTCATAAATTTCATCCCGTGACAGATCAGTTATCGAAAGGAAATCCTTCATTTACCTAGTTTTTTAATCTCGAGTTAAAAAACTTAACGGCCCGAGGCACACGCCAGAGAGCTACCTAATGGGATTTTGCTATCCAAAATAAGGCGAAGCGTTCAGGGGTATAATTAAGATTTAATAACGCTATAAAGCAAGATTATTTCGATGCAAAACAGGCTGATTGCCCTCTTGACAGATTTTGGCGTTGAGGAGCACTACAACGGAGTAATGAAGGGCGTTATCTATGGGATTAATCCAGAGGCAAGAATAGTCGATCTTGTGAGCTCTGCCAGAAGCTTCTCGGTTCCTGATGCGGCCTTTCAGCTGTGGGCATCATTCAAATATTTCCCGACAGAAACGGTTTTTCTTGTGGTCGTGGATCCTGGGGTTGGAACACAAAGGCAGCCTATAGCGATCAAAACCAGCAGATATTTCTTCGTAGGCCCGGACAACGGCGTTCTTTATCCTGCTGCGGAGTCGGACAGAATCGAAAGCGTCGTCAGGATAACATCAGAGGACGTAATACTGCCCGGAAGAACAGGAACCTTTGACGGAAGGGATGTCTTCGCTCCTGCAGCAGCTTATTTATCGATAGGATATGAGATCGACAGGCTTGGTCCAAGGACCGATATAAGCGTGAGGTACACGTTTCCGGAGCCACGGTTAGCTGAAAACGCAATAGAGGCGAAAGTTCTGCACGTGGACAGGTTTGGTGATGTGGTGCTAAACATACCCAGCAGCTACAGAATCAGATCTGACAGGCTGAGAGTAAAGAACAGGACGATAGCCCTGTCCAGAAGCTTTGAAGAGTGCCCAGATATATGCATGATCCCGGGAAGCTCTGGATTCTACGAGCTAGCAAAGTACATGAAAAGCGCCGCCGAGGAGCTGGGGCTTAGGGCTGGTGACAGTGTGCTAATTGAGCTCGGATAAGCAGACAAAGCCCGAGATTTCAATAAAAAGGATGTTTGAGGAGGTCACTGGGCTGTATGACTTTTTTAACGATCTTTTCAGCTTCTTTCTCGTAAGACACTGGAGAAGAACCGTTTCAAGGCGCTTCGTTAGGAAGAGCTCAAGGATCCTTGACCTTGGAATAGGCACAGGCTACCTGTCACAGAACGTTCACGAGGATTCCGGGTCCCTGACAGTTGGCCTGGATATAACCAGGTCCATGATCCTCAAGCGAAGGGATGCAATCATGAGCGCCAGCGATCCTGTTATAGGAACTGCAGCTCAGATGCCTTTCAGGGACGGCTCATTCGACTTCATAGTTTCATCATTCACGATTAGGAGCCTGAAGCTGGCGGGCCTTGATTCGGTTCTCTCAGAGTGCAGGCGCGTGCTGAAGTACTCAGGGGAAGCTGTATTCCTCGACACCGCGAGGCCTCGTGGAGCTTTATCGCTGGCCTTCTTCAGGGTCTATTTCAAGATAATCAATGTGCTTGGTGCTTTTTACAGAAAGAGTGGATATGCCTGGCTGACGAAAAGCATAATGGATCTCGACCCGGATTACGTCAGGATGAACATTGGCAGGCTCTTCGGCAACGTATCTGAGTATGTCCTGACAGGATCCATTGCTTATATATGGAGATCCTGTAAAAACGCTCAGACAAAGAGCGAATAGGCGGCCAGCCCGAGCACTATCATTATAGCTGAGTGCAGCAAGCCGCTCGACATCCTGCCGGTCATGAGCTTGCCGGCGATCAAACCTGAAAATAGGCCCTCCACCACCAGGAACTGAAGGATCAGAGCCTTTAGGAGCGTGGAGTTCAGAGAGCTGCTGAAAGGAGACGCAAATGATGTGGTCACCATCCTGTACACGAAAAACTTGAGAATGAAGATGCCTATGATCAAAAGAATAAAGTACGATATGTAAATTATGCTGCCGTAGTTTCTCATGATGCTTCTCTTCTCGCTTTCTATGCTGTAGAGATCTCCCAGATGCTCCCTGACCGATTCGAGGACTCCTCCGACGTTTCCTCCATAAACTATCAGCCTGTGAATCACCGAGAAGGCCTCCTTAGAAATAATTGTGGGCATTGATAGCGCTGTCCTCTGTAGCGCATCATCAGGATTTACACCCAGCTTCAGCATCAGGTCCAGCTTCTGAAGCCTCCTTTTCAGTGGCCTCTTCCTTTCGTTTATGGGGAGGGTTATCGCAAACAGCAGGTTCTTCCCTGACTTGACGTAGCTTTCAACCTGAGATAGATAGTCCAGAAGATCCTTGTCGAGTATTGAGTTCTCCCTGTCCTCAAGATAGACCAGCACCCCGTATGGAGCTACGCCAACTGCGAGCGCTATGCCTAGGTATACGCCGAATGAGTAGCTTACTGGCTGAACTTTCCGTACAAAAATCAGTGAAGCCACGGCCAATGCTGCAAGAGCTCCTCCCACCTGGGTTAAGGTTTTGTAGTTCACCTTGGCCTCGCCGCCTCAATCAGAAGCAGAAAGACGATCCCTAACAGTGGAATCATGCCGTATATTATGACCAGAAAGAAAAGGAGGTAGGTAGCGCTATACTTGACCATGGTGAACAGCAGTATCATTATGATCATAATTGCAGGGAAGACGACAAAGATTGTAGTGAACGCCTCTGAGATCACGTTAAGCCTCTCTATGAGATATCTCAGATTTATCTTCTTGTCGATCATTACCTTCCTTGAATATTCCGAAAGGAAGCTCCTGATTTCAGATCCGGAGAGGAGAGCCCCCCTTAGGGCCAGCATGAATTCAGCGAACTCCCTGCTCGGAGACCTCCTGAGGGCTTCGTCTATGGACTGGGCTATATCCATGCCAAAGACCTTTATGTTTCTGACTATGAAGTTGAGAACCTTTCTCATGTACTTGTCCTGCTCGAGGGTCATTATGCTCTCGAAGATCTTCTCCGCAGTCATGCCTGTGTCCGCAAGGGCTGCCATCTCTATTACAATGTAGGGAAGCCTCATGCTCAGGCTTGTCGATACTTCGGACTGTAGAAATGCGGGATAGTATCTTATGATGAGGTTGGACAAGAAGAATGTAAGCACAAACCCCAGAGGAACGTAATACCATGGCACTCTTCTGAATAGGAAGAGCGCAGCAATAGCATCAGCCACGAGCGCGGATGAAACTATTGACGTCATGAACATTATGGCTGAATATTCATCAGATGTAACGCCCAGCCAGCTCTTCTTGAGCGCTTCAGTGGGATCACCAAATATCATGAATAGCCACCTCTTTGGCCCAACTCTCGAGAGCGCGAAGCTGGCCATGGAATCAATTACTGATCCCAGCTCAAACACCACCTCTTAATAATCAGTGAGCTGCACGGCCACAATCGATATGATTGTGGTGTTGAGTTCATTTAAGGCTTTTGTCCAGAAAGTCCTTTATCTCGTTCAGATCATCGCTGACTATCGTCCGCGCGTTGTACCTGTCAAAAATTCTCAGAAGGTCCTGGTTGAACTGCTTGCTGGTGACAATTATGAAAAGAAGCGGCAGCTCTCCAGCCTGAGCTATATCGTACAGCTTCGGCAGAAGGGAGAGAACCTCCTCCAGCCTTTCCCCCTCTGTTATGTATACGAGCACGTTATGGTTCTTCTGGGAGGCCTTCACGTCGAACTCGTACTCTGTCCCGCTTAGCCCTTTGATCTCCCTCTCATCATCGTTCACCTGGTAGCTGTGTTCCTTCAGCACGTCCGTTACCGCGTTTACTATGTCGAAATACTTGCTGAGCTTTTTGATGGCGTTTTCGTTGAGCCTGTACTTCTGGACGTTCACGACCAGAGCATCCTGAAAGGAGAAAACGTGTCCTTTTTCACACCTGAAAGAATAGACAGGATTTACTACAGTTTCCCCGGCCTCGCATCTGAGAAAATACCCCCGGGCCGCCGGGCGCTGTAGCGCTGCTTTTTCGCTCCCTCCATGAACAATGCTGCCCGTGGCCATGTCCTCGAATATCTCGATCTTCGTTAGCGGCCTCCTGTGCACGGGGCAGGTAAGAATAACGTTAAGGCTGTACGAGCCGTCAGTTGGGCACGCGATGAGGCTTTCCTTCTGATCTCCGATAAGAATTCCGGATGATAAAAGCTCCTTCAGCTCCCTGTCGGATATCTTTCTATCACCAACATAGTACTCAACGCTTTTGGTGGCAGGTGATATCCTAACCTCGATTTTCTCTCCTAAAATAAGATCTCTAACCAGATTCCTTGAGCTCTTGCTTCTTAAAGCATCAAACAACCTTTTATAGAACATGCGGCGTGCTATTATTTAACGTTTATTCGCATTGCGGATGCCTTTCTATCGGCCTCATAAAGTACTGAGGCCCTGATGCGTCGAAAGTCATATTTTGCCCAGCTGAAGAAGCACGTTGAGCACAGGATCCACTATCTTGATCTCCTTCATCGAGGCCACGAATCCTTTCATATACAGCGACGCCAGAACCCTTCTGCTGTGGGGGCCAATCTCAGTGAACTTTCTTCCCTGCGCGATGTAGCGCAGCATCATTCTTTCCTTTTCTGAAAGGGACATGAGTCTCTTTATCCAGAATGCCTGGGCCCTTTCATCATCATATATGCCATCCACGTTGCACTTGCCCTCAAGCATTCTCAGGCCTACAAGGGATAGCCAAAGAGGAAAGCCCTCTGTGACAGGATAGACCCTTGAATAGCTTTTCTTCGGACACTCATGGCCGTACTTTTCCATGCCAAGAGCTATGAATTCTACTGATTTCTCCTCCTTGAAAGGCATGACCTTAACCTCCTTCACGTACAGCCCTAGAGGAAGATCCTTCCTTTCTAGAAGAAGTTTAGTGTAACCTAGCTCGGATGAAGTCAATATGATCCTTAGGGACCTCTTCTTCGTAAACGCAAAGATGACCCTGTTCAGATGGTTGAAAAGAGGGCCTATCCTTCTCAGCGCTGAATACTCGTCAAGAATGAAGCAGACCTCCTTGTGCTCAATGCTTTCAAAAAGCCTCGTGATGAAGGTGTAAACATCGATCTTGCCATCTCTGTAGTTCTCTATTTCTATTTCGGCTGCTTTATAGTCATCCTTGCTTTCAGATCTCTCCTTCGCCTTTAGGACCTCTCTTATGACAGTGTTAACAAGGCTGCGGGATCCAGCTATCTTTTCTCCTCTGATCCAGACCGCTGAGCAGCCAGTTCTCTCGATATATGATTTGACTAAGGACGTCTTACCGGCCCCAAGTGGGCCTGTTAAAAAACAGGACTCGCACTTACCAAGCGCATCTAGCTCGGCCTCCCTGTCAAAGAGGTATTTTTGTCCTACGGGCTCTTCAAAGGAGAACTTTATCCTTTTTCCACCTTCCAATTTAGCTCAACGTTGATCCTCATCAGATAAACGGCGAAGCCGAGCAGGTAAACCAGCAGAAGCATCGGCTGGTATAAGAAGTAGTAGAGCAAGAGGTCATAGGCCCTGTACTTTACCCTGTAGTGCCTAAGAACTGATGCATACGTTGTAATGGATACAGCGAAGCTTCCCCCGAGAACTGATGCGGCTCTCAGGTAGAACAGCAGATCTCTCCTCGGGAGCCTGAGAAGGGTCGGATAGAACTTCATCAGAGGGTTTATCATGTAAAGCATCATTACGTTGTTTATTATGGGGGCCGATGTAAGGTAGAAGAGACCAAGTGAGGTAACTGGTGGCACTATAAGAGCAAGAGCAGATATAATAATTATAGGATTAATTAACACATAGAAGATAAGCCTGAAGAAGTTTCTGAAGCTCCATTCCGCCATGCCGTACGCCCACCTGAACCTCTGCTCAACCCATTTTTTAATGTCTGAGGGCTGCCTAACGTAAACTGTTATGTTGCTCATGCTGTATCTGATGCCATTTGAGTAGCTTTTTATTCCTAGCTCGAGGTCCTCGGAGAAGACCTGATCAAACCCTCCAAGCCTCTTTAACGTTTCCCTCTTTATCATAAAGGCGGCGCCGTCGAGAAATACAGTCCTCTTAAGGAACCTAGAGCTCGCCTCAAATATCAGATTCGCCATGGCGTAATCGAATGTAGCAAGCCTCTCGATGAGATTTCCGCTGGTTCCAAGCTTTATAAAGTCGATGAGCTCAGCGTTGGAACTTTCAGCATAGCGAACAGCTTTGCTTACGAAATCTTTGCCGATTATGACGTCTGCGTCCAGAAATATCAGCCACTCGCCGTGAGACCTCTCAACAGCCTCGTTCAGCGAGGAGACCTTGCCTCTTCTTTTTTCGTGTACGATAACCTGACACCTCCTGATCTCAGGTATCCTGTAGAACGCCTCAGAGGGCTCGTCCACTACCACTATCACCTCTTTATTCTCATAGGGATCGGAGAGTATGGAGCTGACTAGGTCTCTCAGACCCTCGCTGTATCGGTAAACAGGAATTATCACAGATACCTGAGGGCTCACGACCATTTTTAAACTACTTCATATCCTTACGGCTCATTGCTTTTAACGTTTGCCTGACCTCCTCCTCGCCATGAATTGCTGAGGTTCCCGATGTCTCGAGGATAATGACCTAAGCTTTAAATGATACCAATAAAATTAAAAGCCAAGAACTGCAAGCTACTGTTAGAGCTTGCCAAAGACGCTTGTCATCGTCGTAGACAGAGATAACGATGTAGGGGTTAAAGCTGGCATCATAACCCCCGTAGTTGGACGCGACAACGTTCTGAAAGCCGCGAACCAGGTTCTTCTGGCAGACCCTGAGGAGGCTGATGGAAACGCGATGATGGGTGCCATAAAGGTATATGATCAGCTGAAGGCCGAGGGAGAGGATGTCGAGATAGCTCTCATAGCAGGCAGCGAGGAGAGCGGGATAAAGGCCGACACGCGGATCAGAAACCAGGTCGCATCCCTAAAGGAGAGGCTGAAGTTCGAGGAAGTTATACTTGTGTCCGACGGCGTGGAGGATGAGGAGGTGCTCCCTATAATCTATGGCTTCAGCACCGTAAGATCTCTTGTGAGGGTTGTTGTTAAGCACAGCAAGAACATCGAGGAAAGCTACATCATTCTCGGAAAATACATAAGAATGGCCCTTTATGACTCGAGGTACTCAAAGTACTTCCTCGGGGTGCCAGGGATACTCCTTCTTGCGTACGCCCTGCTCTACTTATCGCCTATAAGGGCCTACGCAGGCTACCTGCTGAGCCTTATACTTGGACTGGCACTAATAATAAGGGGCTTCAACCTTGACAACGCGGTTGGGCAGATGAGGAGGAGCCCGAACTTTCTTATCAAGTTCCTGAGCGCTATGTCTGGTCTTCTGATCGTGATCTTTGGAGGCATCAAGGTGGCCCAGACTGTGGTCCTACTTCCTCAGTTCCAGCAGCTCCAGAAGGGCTTTCAGCTTTATGATTTCGGATACGTGCTTGGAGTTTCTCTGATCATAATGGAGACCTATATATGGGTAGCCCTTGGCCTTCAGCTTGTCGTCAACTTCTTCCTGTACTTCAGGAAAAAGAGGATCCTTGCAATAAGGGAGATCGTGCTTCTGATAGCTTTAATCCTCTTCTACCTGCCGGTGTACAACATCGGGCTCGTTCTTATGAACCCCCAGATCTCGGGGCTGCCTATGATCGTGATAGTGCTTAGCGTTCTGGCCACGCTCATAATCATAGTATACTACATTCTGGCTGACTATCTCAAGGTGCTGTGACATGAAGTTTACAAACGTGATAAGATTTATGATCAAGGTACTTGGCATCGAGCTTCTTTACGAGAAAATGCTTGAGAGCGAGGTCAGGGAGGGTCCCATGCCAAATCACATAGCTGTGATAATGGATGGAAACAGAAGGTGGGCAAACGAGAGAAAAATGCCTTCGTGGGAGGGATACAGGTTCGGAGCTGATGCGGCAGAGAAGTTCTTCCTCTGGTCGATTGAGTTCGGAATTAAGACACTTACGTTCTATGCCCTATCGCAAGATAACCTAATTAAAAGGAACTCGAAGGAGATAGAGTCCATACTGAGCAACATGTATGAAAAGCTGGATAAGCTGGAGAAAAGCGGGCTGATAGAGAAGCATAGGGTAAGGATAAAGACCCTTGGCAGCAAGGAAATGCTGCCAGACTGGCTCAGGGAGAAGTTTGAGAGGCTTGAGAACGATACCAAGAACAACGACGGAATAGTGCTCAACATAGCTGTGGCCTACAGCGGGAGATACGAAATACTGAACGCGGTAAAGGAGATAGCCAAAGAGGTCAAGGAGGGGAAGCTGAACGTCAATGACATAGATGAGAAAGTCTTCGAATCAAAGCTTTACACGGGCGATCTGCCATATCCTGAGCCGGACCTGATAATCAGGACCTCTGGCGAAATGAGGCTGAGCGACTTCCTTCTGTACCAGTCCTCCTACAGCGAAATGATGTTCATAGATGCCTACTGGCCCGACATGAGGAAGATCGATTTTCTGAGGATCCTCAGAACATACAAGAAGAGAAAGAGAAGGTTTGGATCCTGACCTCCTACCTGCCCTGAAGGACTAAGGCTCCCGAGGTCTCAGCTTTACGCCCTCTTAATCCTCGCTAAGATAAAGATTAATTACTAGGTGCATATCCAATAAAGTAATATCTACAGGTGATAGGCATGAACGTTATAATTTCCCATTCAGCGGATCTCGATGGGGTCTCCTCTGCTGCTCTTCTCATCAGGAAGTTCATGGAAAGCGGGGAGCCATATCTTGTATACCTAAGAGATTATAGCGATGGCGAGGAGGTTTACCCGACGGAGATAACAAGAATACCGGATGTCCGTGTATACATTGCCGATATATCGACCCACCTGAAGCACATAGATGCGGTTGTTAACAGGATTAAGCTCACGAAGGGAAGGGTCGAGTGGACCGATCACCATGAAACCACCGAGGAGATAAAGAGGTCTCTGATCTCCGCGAGCGTTGAGCTATACCATGACAAGGACTCGGGATCAGCGTCCGTTCTTGTGGAAAAAAGGTACGAGCTTAGAGGCGAGATATACAGACAGATAGCTGATGCCGGATTTCAGGCAGATACCCTGAAGATTAAGGATGATTATGTGAGAGCTTTAGTAGACCTGATAGATTACTTCAACTATCTTGAGAAACGGATCCCAAGGGTCAGGCTTGAAAGGCTTGCCGTGCAGATCGCCATAAAGGGTCCTTCGGAGGTGGTCAAGGAGGATGATTACGTCGAGTTGCTAAAACACTATAGAGATTTAAAGCAGAAAGCCCTTGAGGAAGTTCTTGAAACAGTCAGGATCTATGATCTCCACGGATATAAGCTTGCAATAGCCTACGCCACGTCTCTGGTATCTGGAACACAGGCAGCCAGCAAGCTCGAGGAGAACGTGAGCGCAGATCTGTACCTGATTATAAAGGATGAGGGCGGGATGAGCTTCAGGAGGTCAAAGGCCTGCAGAGTAAACCTTGTGCCACTGGCCAATATATTCGGGGGAGGAGGGCACGAGTATGCGGCGGGCGCTGATTTAGGGAGGACGGTTGCCCGCGATAAGTTTAACAGGGTTGCAGACGAAGTTTATGAGAGGATAAAGAGCGGCTGGAGGCCCTAGCTCAGAAAAGTGCAGTCATGACCAACTGTCTGTTTCTTGGGCCATCCAGCTCAACAAAGAAGATGCTCTGCCATGTTCCAAGCAGCAGCCTTCCATCTGAAAACGGCAGACAGACGCTGTTCTTGAGAATTACTGAAAGCTGGTGGGCATCAGCGTTATTATCTATAATGTTATGATAATATTTGCCGGATTCCGGAACCAGCTTCTCGAAGAGGCCTAACAGGTCCCTCTTGAGGCCTTCCTCGTCCTCATTTATCAGGATGCCCGCGGTGGTGTGAGGGATGTATATGTTAAGCAGTCCGGAGCCTCCTATTTCTTTAATGAACGCTGATGCCTTATCCGTTATGTTGATTAGCTCCCTTCTCTCCTTGGTATTAAGGCTGAGATAGGTCTGCTTTATCATGAATCTTATTTAACTAAACAGCAAATAAACATTTACGGGGAAACTGGTTTTATAATTCGAGCGCGTATTAGAGTGCATGAAAATAATGTTCATCTCTGACGTCAGAAATTTTAAAACAGCAAAAACTCTGTTTGAAGCGCTTAGGCCAGATTGCATAGTGATGCTTGGGGACCTTCTTTTTGATGGGCCAGGGCAGGTTTACGTGCTGGATGAGGAGGAGATTCCACCTGATGTTGAAAGGAGCACGCTGGTCAGGGAAGCAACGGTAAAGATGGACGATCTTATCTTTATCAGAGGAAATACCCACACATCAAGGGAGCTCTTCAAGATCCACCTCTTTTATTTTAAAAGGTTTCTTTCGGTCGTTGAGAACGCTGGCATAAATTATTACATTATACCAGGCAACCACGATGAATTCCTGAACTACGCTGACATCCTGCAGCACCTTGGCTTCAGCAGGTTCAGGTTCTTTGAAAGACCAGCAAAGATTGTATGCGACGAGGAGATCTACCTTTTGCCTTACGGAGCAAAACCTGACAGATCAGCGTGCGCAAGCGCAAGGATCATTGGAGCTCACGAATCGCAGAGAAAGGTCAAAACACTGCTGGAATGTGCTGCCCCCTGCTCGGGAGTAATAAGCGGTCATTATGGACATCTTATCGAAAGACATCAAAATGAAAGCGGAGAAAAGATCCTTCTCAGGATTGACGATTTCCCGTTTTCGTTTGCAACCTATGAAAACGGCATTTACAGGCTCTATGAGGGTGATATTAGTGTGCTGGTGGATGAGGACGCTAGCCTCAGGAAATATTCAGTCAAGCAGGAACGCCTCTGTTAGGCCTTTTTCTGGAGCCTCTCCAGCGCCTTCTTAACTTCCTCGTTTACCACCTTCCCATCTATTTTTCCCCTGACCTCCGACATCACCCTGCCCATTAGGGCACCGTAAAGCTTGTTGGGATCCATGCCCTCCCTCAGCAGCTCCTGCAGCTTCATGTTAATTATGTTCCTTAGCTCCTCAGTTGAGATGCTGCCGAGCCTCAGATCTTTAATTGCCTGTTCAAGCCCGACCCGCTTCTCCGCTATATACCTTGCGACGTCGATAAGCCCCTCCTTGGAGATCCTGCCGCTGTAGTAGCTTTCTACTAGGGCGTTTATGTCATCAGCCTCCAGCGGCTTCCCTTTATCAGCGTATGGAATGAGCACCTGCACGAAGAGAGAGGCCAGAAGCCTTGCAGATATCCCGGGATATCTCTCCATATAAAGCGTGAAAAGATCCACATAATCCGAGTCCAGTATCTGCTCGGCCAGATCTCTCTCCAGAGCGTACTTGGCAGCGAACTCGCTCACTGCCTCGTCCCAGGTCCTGATTTCCACCTTGTACTTTTCCTTCATGTCCTTCGATATCAAGATCGTGGGTATGTCTGTTTCCGGGTACATCCTTGCTGCCCCTGGCCTAGGCCTCAGATACCTTGTAGTTCCCTTCTCAGTTGCGTACCTGGTCTCAGCCACAGGTCCCTTCAGCGCTTCGATCAGCCGCTCCCTGATGCTCTCAAGGCAGAGCCTTGCCCTTTCCTCTTCACCGAACACCAGGACGAAGCCATCGTTCTCACCCAACCCCAGTGCTTCCGAGAGCTCCGATATGAGCTGGTGGGGGAATTTGTACTTCTCAATCTCGTCAGAATGAATTATGCCTCTAAAACCGAACAGCCTGCATATGTCAGCCAGATCCAGTCCCAGACTGGACTACTCAACGGGCTCGGAGCCGATGAGCCCTTTGAACCCGGGAGCCCGGAGCGCGAACGCGCTGCCGCTGAAGAACCTCTTAACGGTTTCCACCTGAGAGTACTTCCTGAACAGCTCAGATACGTCCTTAGGCCTTACGTCCCTGAATGACTCCTCTGATATCCCTCTTGACCTCAGCGCAGATGCTACCTCGAAGAGCCATCTGTGCCTCTTCTCCTCGAACTCAACCACCTTCTCAATCTGTTCCAGCTTCTGAACGCCCTTTATCTCAACTATTCCCCCTCCTTCCATAGAGACGTTAACGTCCTGTCTTATGGTCCCGAGCCCTCTTTCGAAAAGGCCAGTGAGCTTGAGCGTCCTGCCAAGGCTTTCAGCAAAATCCCTTGCTTCCTTTGGCGATAGCTCAAGGGGCTCGGTCGCGATCTCGATAAGAGGAATGCCAAGCCTTCTGAGATCGTACTTAACGTACCCGTTCCCCTTCTCAATAAGCCTTGCCGCATCCTCTTCCAGGCAGATGGTCTGAATCCTTACCTGCCTGTCCCTGAACATGAACCTGCCGTTGAGCGCAATCAGCGCCGTTCTCTGAAAGCCGGTCGTGTTTGAGCCATCAATGACTATCTTTCTCATGAAATGAATTTCATCCACAACGTTTGCCCTGAGGAGGTTCGCTACCTTAATCGCTGCCTCGATCGATCTCTCGTCCGGATCGTGCGGAGGCTCCTCGTCGGCTTCCACAAGGCAGCTGGACCTGTTGCCCGCTAAGTAGATAACGTCGAGCCCCTTCTTCATCTCAAAGGCTGCGGCGGGGTCTATTTCACCGAGCTCACTGGCTGACACCCTAAGCCTTCTTCTGAACTCGGTTACGCTCTCATCGGGATCCTTAGGGTTGCAGCTGCAGAACAGCTTCCTGCGTGATTTTACCTGGATGTGGATCTCAAGTCCTACCTTCATTCCACTTCCCTCCTTTCAGAGATCTCTCCCCTCAGGTTTCTTGGCATTACCTCCCTAAGGTCAAGTTCGTTTCCCAGGGCCCACATGGACTTTACAAGCGCGACCTCGGAGAGCATGTCGCCAAGAGGCACAACGCCCATGGAAAGGAGATCTCTGCCAGTCTCATACACGGTGAGCCTGACAGAACCCCATATGCACTGGGATGTCATGCCCACAAACCCACCGCCGGCGATGAACTCTTTAACGAAGGGGAACGCTTTACGGGCAATGTGCCCCAGGCCTGTTCCCTCGACTATTATAGCGTCGAAGACGTCTCTGTTGAAATAGGTCCTGAGAAGAACCTCGCTGAAGCCCGGGTGATACTTCATTATTGCTGACCTCTCCGAGAACCTGTTGAGCAGCCTCATGGGCCCCGCGCCCTTGGCTGTCTCATTCTTGAAATGAATCTCCATGTTCCTGACGTCAACGCTCGCGACTGGCCTTGAGTTAACAGACCTGAATGCATCCCTCCTGCTCGTGTGGTTCTTCCTGACCCTGACGCCGCTGTGAACGGCTATCAGATCGTCGTTTAGCCCTTCATGCATCGCCACGTAAACCCCAGGTGCTCCGCTTCTTGAAGCGAAGACGACCGCTCCTAGAAGGTTTGTTGCGGAGTCTGAGGAAGGCCTGTCAGATGACCTCTGCAAGCCCACGAATACTACCGGCCCGCGGGGGTTTTCTATGGCGAACGAGAGGGCTGCCGATGAGTAGTGCATGGTGTCGGTACCATGAGCTATCACAACGCCCTCGAAGCCCTCTTCAAAAGCCCTGTAGACCTCTTCAGCCATCACTGCCCAGTTCGATGGCTGCATGTTCTCGCTGAGCTCGTTCATTACCGTTCTCACGCTTATAGAAGCTATCCTTGTCAGCTCTGGAACCATATCCACTATTTGAGCTGCCGTAAATGCGGGCTTCACCGCACCAGTCCTGTAGTCAACCCTGCTAGATATCGTCCCTCCGGTTCCAAGGATAAGAACCCTGGGGCCCTGCGACGGAATCTCCCTCTCCTCAGCGACCACCTCCTGCTGTCTCTGAGGAGGACCGACCTCCAGGATCTCGATCTCATCAAGCCTAAGGCCTATGTTGTATCCGTTGTTAAGCTTGACCGTTATGTGCTCCTTGTCTTCATAAAGCGTCCTTGGCATAACAATTCCCTCGTAAACTGCATCGCCAAGCCTGAACTTAATCCTGGAAAAATCCTCCGGCTGACTAGATGACATATATTACCTGCTTGCTCCTGTCCAATAAAAGCGTTGCCTTGTCGACAGCGTAGGGGTCCCGTACAAATACAGCTAGTGAAAGCATCGCCTTTTCAGGGCATAAGGAGGTCAGATAAAGCGCTCGAGGCTCATCTGCCTGAGCGCGAAGGAGCTTCTGAGCCAGCTTCTTGCTGACGTATATGTCCTCGAGAGGGCATAACGGACCATCTCATCCTCTGATTCGAACTTCCTGAGATTCTTCAGGGCCGCCTCCGCTCCCTCTCTTACCCTCCAGACTCCCAATCTGGGGATCCAGTTTCTGTCCACTTCGAGAAGAACTACTACCCTGGCCTGTCTGCTTATGCTGTAAAGGTATTTGGCAATGCTGTACCTTGCAGCGTAGTAGGCCCCCTCCACCTCCTCAGCATACGTTGTCCTTCCCAGGAACCCCTCATAATCCATTGCGACCTCAGGATCACGGTTTCCATAGTACGGTCCCCAGCTTTCCAGCATTTCGTAATAAAACTTTCCTGGCATTAGCATCACTATGATCCTGTTGCCAACTGTGTATGACTCGCCCAGCAGGTAGGAATCCAGCTCTCTGAGCTCCTTTATTCTCTCTATGTAGTATGATGAAGCTATAGAGTCCACCGCCGTGATGGACCACCTTGTGGGCACAAGCCTCCTGTCCCTTCCTAGAGCGCCTACGCTCAGCAGCTGCTGAACCTTGTACACGCTTATTCCGCTGTTTTCAAGATAGAGAACTGCTTCCTTCGCCTTCAGATCCCTGTCCGAGTAAGCCTTTTCTATCCTTCTGTCAGCTGTTCCACCAGTATAATAAAGTATGCGCTCTAGGCTTCCGCTCCCGTAGGTGGCCTCCGCAAATGGATCATACAGCATCGTTGGCCTTGACCTCTTAATTTCAAGCTCAACGGTGACGTTTCCGGTGTATAGAGCTATCTCCCTGAGCTTTTCTATTGATGGATCGGACACATCCCTTGCGGGATTGACAGGCCTGAACGCTCCGATGCCCTGCATTCTAATCCTTAGTATGGATTTTGCGTCGAGTTCAAGCCATCTCTTTGGATCTGTGTAAATCTCTATTGCCTGCGGGTTCACCAGGCTGGGCCCAGCGAAGACGTTGGACCTGCCTATTATGGGAAGGAAAACGTAGGGAGGCGTTATTCCGTTTATTATTTCCATTCTTTTAACTGAAATTTAAATCAGCTCAATTTAACCGTTTCTCCCACTTTTGGTATATCAGCTATCTGCCTTCTGAATATCATCCTGTTTATCGAGTCTGAAAAAGATCTCGCCTTGCTCTCCTCCCCGTGGACAACGATGATCTTCTGAACCCTGTTCCTGAACTTGGACACGTAGCTCAGCAACTGGTTGTAATCCGAGTGACCGCTGAAGCCATCTATCTTCTCAACCTTGCTCCTCACGTTTACCACCCTCAGCTTTCCGGTCTGCTCAACTATGTTTATTTCCTTCGAGCCATCGAGCACCCTCCTGCCAAGGGTGCCTGAGACCTGATAGGACACGAATATTATCTTGTTCCTTTCGTCCTCGGCCAGCTCTGAGAAGTACGCTACCGATGGGCCACCCTCCAGCATGCCTGATGTGGCCAGCACTATGGAGGGGCCGCTTCTGAAGACCTCCTCCCTTTCCCGTGGATGAGAGACTATGGTGTATCTTTCGGTTATGAACGGGTTCTCGCCCTGGAAGATTATCCTGTCCCTGATCTCCTTGTTCAGAAACTCGGGATACAGCAGGTGTATGCTCGTTGCCTCTGTGAGCATCCCCTCGATATATATTGGAACCTCCGCCAGCTTCTTCTGAGCTATGTACTCGTTGAGGACCAGCAGGATCTCCTGGGCTCTTCCAACGGCGGGCACAGGTATCAGGACCTTTCCTCCGTTGTTTATCGTTTCGTTTATTGAGCTGACAAGCCTCTCCTCGGCCTCCTCACGTGCAGGCATGACGTCCTCCCTGGCCCCATATGTGGACTCGGTTATCAGGGCCTCAACCCGTGGGAAGGTGTAATTAGCTGGCTGGAACAGCCTTGACTTGTTGAACTTGTAATCGCCTGTATAGACGAGGTTGAAGAGGCCCTGGCCTATGTGCAGATGAACTATCGCTGAGCCAAGAATGTGGCCTGCGTTGCTGAGGGTTAGCTTGACGTCCGGTGCTATGTCAGTGACCGAGTTGTACGGCAAAGTTATGCAGTGCTTAATGAACTCCTTGACGTGAGACATTTCATAGTAAAGCTTCTTGCCCTCCGCCTCCGCAACCTTAAGGGCATCGGTTAGCAGCAAAGTCGTTAAGGTAAGCGTTGGCTCGGTGCAGTAAACCGGTCCGTTGTACCCGTACTTGAAGAGAACTGGCACGAAGCCGGTGTGATCTAGGTGAGCGTGCGTCAGCACAACGGCGTCGAGCTCATCCAGAGGAAGGTTAATCAGATCGAACCTGGGGAACATCTCTGTGGATGATGAAACGCCCAGATTAACCCCGCAGTCAAGGAGTATTTTTGACTCGGGAGTTGTGACGAGTATTGATGACCTTCCAACCTCGTTTGCGCCTCCGAGAAACGTTATCAGGATGTCCTTGTTTGCCGATATCTTCTCCCTGAATATCCTGTTCCCTATGTCCCTGAGCAGCTGGAGCCTCTCATCTTCGGCGCTCTTCATTGTATGGACAAGGAACTCATACGTCTGAGGGTTGCTGTAAATGACCCTTCTTATCTTGACCTTCCAGCCTATGTCCTCAGCAAGCCTGTTTATCTTCTCCCTTACCTCGCCCTCCATGACTGACGGATTCTTGACCTCTATCAGGATCTCCCCCTGTATTCCGTCGAATATGATCCCTGAGAGCCCGGCTTCCTTTGGGATCAGCCGGTAAAGCTCCTGCCTGGCCTCCTCCTCTTCCTTTCTCTCGCTCTCGTCCGCCTTAACGACCACGTGCTTCTTTATGACGTTGACGATGCTTGGCACAAGCGTCGGGTTCTGCATGAAGAACTTCAGGTTGCGCGTATACAGAGCTATCTTCGGCCCTTCGAACTCTATGCGGGATACTTGGGCCTCCGGTGGAAGCTTCTCAAAGATCTGATATATTATGTTTGAGAGCTTTTCCTCTTCCTGACCCATTTTATATCTTTATCAGCTTAACGAGGGAATCCTTCTCCTCTTTGCTGAGTTCCCTGTACCCCTTTGCGTCTATGATTCCTATGTTGAAGTCATTTCCAGTAGCTATATCCCTTCTCATGGCGGAGGTTATGGCGAGCGCTGCCAGCTTTATCCCCTCATCAACGCTCATGTTCTCTTTGTAGCCGTCCTCGAGCACGCCAAGAGCTACAGGCGACCCGCTTCCCGTGGCCGCAACGACCTCCTTTGAGAGGGATCCGA
>JAGDXK010000025.1:0-8103 GCA_023256405.1 Nitrososphaerales archaeon | reverse complement strand
GTCAACCATATACAGGCTCGGGCCCTCCGAGTCATAACCGCCTATAAGGGACTCAACCTGAAGAGGATAGAGCCTGTTGTAAAAGAAGACGTTTGCGGCCAGCCTGGCCAGTGCCGAAACCGGTATTGGCCTGCCCCTTTCGATCCTGTACATCCTTGCATGATACTTGAGAATGTCGATGACGTTCTGAGCATCTGCAACTGTGCCGGCTATTGTCATGGCCACGTGATCGTCAATCTTGTAGAGCTTCCTTCCAACCGTGTTGGCCACAAAATAGCCTGAAGTTACACGAGCGTCAGTAGCCAAGATAACTGCATCCTTAACTATGAATCCCACGGTAGTTGTGCCAGTTTTACTAACAGGAAGATTATTGATCAATCAGAATCACATGAAGATACAGCGATCCATTATAAATAAATTACGCTCTTTTTGCCGGCAAACTGCTGGCCAGTATGAAGTTATTCGAAGAGCTCGAAGGAGATGTTTTCGCCCTCAATCACAGCCATTCCTGCGGTTCTGTTGAAGTAGGGCTCTCCAATTCTGGAGAAGACCGTTATCACAAGGCCGTCGTGGTTCAGCTTGTAACCCTCAGCGGGCTCATGCCCTCTTATGAGAAAGCGTTTGGAGTTGAGCGTGAGCCACTTTACCGTTATGTCCTTCCCGAACAGAAAACCAATTCCGCGCGGGGAAGGCATGAAGCCAAGGCCCTCAAAGGGATCGTTCCAGAGGATCTCATGAGCTGACCTTCTTACCTCGTTCTCGTTGTCGAGGCTAAATGGGTGTATAGGAAATCCTCCGTGAAGGGCGATGAAGTCGTTGCCCAGGAACACAAGGGGAAGCACCTGAAAGGTGTTGAAGAGCTCAGCGTAGGCCATTTCCCCTCTCTCGTCGCCAAACTTCTCCCTCAGCTTATCAGTAATGTCGTGAGGATAAGGCACTGAAGCCGCATCTGGCTCGTGGTTTCCCCTCAGGGGAACGTACCTTTCGCGAAGAACCTGCTTCAGCGCGGAGATGCCTGTCCAGGTTTCAATCTGATATGGGCCCCGGTCCCCGTAGTCGCCCAGAGTTATCAGGACCTCATCCTCTCCAATCTCTCCTATCCTTTCAAGGATCCTTCGAAAGGTGATCAGGTCCCCGTGGATGTCGCCAATCACATAGTATCTTGAGGCTGACCTTCTCTCGACAGGCGATGACAAGCTGCTTCTGAGCTTGAATAGCTCCGCCACAAACTCATCGTATGAAATGCGCGCATCAGGGCCAGGAAGAAGGTCCGAGATCTTCACTTCATCTCACTCAGTATCTCAGCGAGGGCGCTTACGAGCGCCTTCTTCCGCTCCTTGCCGTACTTTCTGATAAGGATCCCCATCAGGTACTCGAACTTCTTGTTGTATTCAAGGTCCTTAATTCTGCTGTAGTTCTCTCTAACAATCTCCTCTATCTCCTTCTTGAGGTCCTCTGCCTCAGGCACAGCGGTCTTTATCACAACCTCCTCGCCTCTGATCCACTTCCTGAGATGCTCCACAACCGTCGAGTGATCGGGCAGCCTGTCGTAGTTCATCAGTATCTTTACCAGTCCGCTTACGTCATCAGGAAGCCTTTCGATGGAGTCCCTTTTCATCAGATACGAGAGCTCGTTGGCCAGAACCGATGCGGCCACATCTTTAAGCGACGAGTCCTCTGAGCTGATGAGCTCATATATCCTGTATAGCTCCCTGTTTGAGCTTATCTTTCTTGCAAGCTCCTCGTTGATGCCGTCTTTCAGCAGCGATTCATATCTCTGCTCATAGGACCCCTTGATTTCATCCTTGATTCTCTCTATAAGGCTCTCGCTTATGACTATAGGCGGCAGGTCTGGCTCGGGCATGTACCTGTACTCCTCCTCGAACTCCTTGCTTCTGCTTGATATGGTTATCCTTCTCTTCTCATCCCAGGCCCTCGTTTCCCTCTCAACCCTGATGCCCTTCTCGTACAGGGTCTTTTGTCTGAACACCTCATAGATCACAGCCTTTTCAACTGAGGATGCGCCCGTTATGTTCTTGATTTCTACCCGTTCACCTCCTGCATAGGAAACGTTCACGTCTACCCTGAGCGCGCCCTCAAATTCCTTGATGTTCATCCCTATGTCCTCCAGGCCTTGAGTAAGCCTCTCGACGAAGTCCCTTGCCTCCTCTGCAGAGGACATGTCGGGAGCGGTTACGATCTCCACGAGGGCTATGCCGGATCTGTTATAGTCAATAAGCGAGTATCTTGCCGTGGCCCTTGACCCCTCGTATACTATTCGCCCAGGGTCCTCTTCGAGATGTATCCTCTCTATCCTGACAACCTTTCCGCTCGTTAGCTTCAGAGAACCGTCATGGGCCAGCGGATAGCCCCCAGCCTTGTCGTACTGGGTTATCTGGAAGTTCTTCGGCAGATCTGGATAAAAGTAGCTCTTCCTGAAGAAGTAGGAGACCGGATACGGCTGTGCATTCAGCAGGATAGCTATCTTAAGCGCCTCCTCCACGGCCTTTTTGTTGAGCGAGGGCATGGACCCTGGAAGACCTGTGCACACCGGGCATACGTTGACGTTAGGAGGCTTGCCCCTGTAGTCCGAGGAACAGGAGCAGAACAGCTTGGTCCTGAGGTTCACGAGCTGAACGTGAACTTCTAAGCCTATCTTAACCTCATTCATGTCTGACCACTTCAAGAGCGTTCTCCGCCTCAGACGCTATGCTGATGATCTTCATGTCGTCTCCCCTTAGCCCTATGAACTGGCCTCCAACGAAGAACTCCCCGGATTTTCCGACAGGAATGGATATTGCGGGGGATCCCGTGAGGTTCGGGAGGACGGTCAGGACATCGGCCGCATATGCCATTTTCGGGTCTCTGATTCCCTCCCCGATCTTCCATGGAAGGACCGGCATGGTAGGTATGTACACGGCATCGTAGCCTTTCATTATCCTCTCGAACTCAGCCCTTATCTCCTTCCTTATCTGAAGCGCCTTCAGATAGTAGGTCTCATAGTATCCTGCCGAAAGTATAAATGTGCCCATCATTATTCTGGCCTTCACCTCCGAGCCGAAGAAGCCCCTCGCGGCCTCTATGTAGCTTCTCCAGTTTCCGGCTACATCGAGCCTGGGACCATACCTTATTCCGTCATACCTGGAGAGGTTTGTGCTGGCCTCAGCACACGCGATCGTATAGTACGAGCTGAGCACGTAGTCGATCTCCCTGAACTCATCCAGATAGTCAAAAATGAACCCGGCCCTCTCTAGCTTCGATATTGAATCGTAGAAGACCTTCTGAACCCTCTCATCTGCCATCCTTACAAAGCTCCTGAGAACAAGGATCCTCGGCCTGCCAACATCCCTTGAAGTGAGGTCAACGTTGAAAGACGTTGAGTCCCTGAGATCCCTTCCTGCTATCATCTTAAAGAGGAGTTCCGCGTCCTTTACAGTTTTGGATATGACTCCTATAACCTCAAGGCTGTTGGCATACGCGATAAGCCCATATCTGGATACTGCGCCGTAGGATGGCTTGAAACCTACAGTTCCAGTAAAGCTGGCTGGGGCCCTTATAGAGCCACCTGTGTCGGATCCAAGGGCTATTGGAGCCATTTCAGCAGCGACAGCAGCAGCGCTCCCGCTGCTTGATCCGCCAGGAACGTAATCAGTGTTTATCGGGTTTCTTGTTGGACCAAAGGCGCTGTTCTCCCCCGAGCTGCCCATTGCAAACTCGTCCATGTTCGTTTTGCCGAGGATTGACCCTCCGTTGTTTTTCAGCCTCTCAACCGCAGTGGCATCGTATGGAGGAACGTAGTTCTCCAGCATCCTTGAAGCGCATGTGGTCCTTATGCCCCTGGTTGAAATGTTGTCCTTGACGGCTATGCCTATCCCTCTCAGGGGCCCATCGGAGGAGCTCTGCTGTGGCTTTATAAGAGTTATGTAAGCGTTTATGGTGTTGTTTAGCGCGAGGGCGTTCCTGTAGTAGTACTCGTTAACGTCATCAGGGCTGATGCTTCCCCTTTCCACGTCCCTGAGTATGGTTAAGAACGAGCGACCCTTGAGGTTCATAGCGTCCTTGGACCCTTAACGTATCTATCTTTAACGCTGTTGAAGGTCTTCAGAACCTCATCTGATTCAAACTGCACGGGCACGTCCTCTCTTTCATGGTAGCCCTCTGGGGCCAGCACAAAGGCCTCCTTGGGAACCTCCACGCTGTCCAGCCTTGAGAGCAGCTCCTCAAGAGCTTCAAGCTTTTTCCTGATGAGGTCCTCTTCGTCCTTTCTGATCCTGATTGCGGCCAGCCTCGAGAGCTTCGTCGTAGAATACTTCATGGCACCAGCCTCCTCATGTCCCGTGGATACAGCACAACTTCCCTTATGTTGTCTACGCCAGTAATCACCATCATAAATCTGTCCACCCCAAATCCAAAGCCCCCGTGCGGAGGCATTCCATAGTAGTAAGGAAGAAGATGGTACTTAAAGCCTTTGGGCGAGAGGCCGACCCTCTTCAGGCCTTTTCTCAACATGGCCGGATCGTGAATCCTCTCGCCACCGCTGCTGAGCTCCGTATCCCTGTACATGAGGTCGAAGGAGTAGCTGTAGAAATCGTCCTTTGGCTTTATGTAAAACGGCTTAAGCTTGAGCGGCCACTCCTTGATAAAGTAAAACCCTCCGACATGACCTCCAAAGGCCTCCAGGTGCTTTGCCTGCAGGTCCTCCCCCTCCTGTAGCTCCTCGACGTTTTCGTTTATCCACTTAACAACCTCGGAGTAGGTGTATCGGGGAAATCTGTCCGGAAGATCAATGACGGGAGCCCTGATCCTCTCTATAAGGTCTCTGTCCCTCTCGTAGACTCTCCTGATCACGTATTTTACCATGTCCTCAAGCACGTCCATTATCTCATCGTTGTTCAGGTAGGCCATCTCGGCATCCAGGCTTATAGCTTCGCTCAGGTGCTTCAGCGTCCTTGATGGCTCTGCCCTGAATATAGGTCCTATTTCGAAGACCCTCTCGAAGGCCATCGTGAGCTCCTCCTTGTAGAGCTGGGGGGACTGGGCAAGAAACGCCTGCTTATCATAGTACATAAGAGGGAACAGGGCAGCTCCTCCTTCCGATGCGGTTGCTATGATCTTCGGGGTCTGCACCTCCACGAAGTCCTTTGAGACAAAGTACTCCCTGAAGTACTGGAGGATCTTTGATCTCAGCGTGAAGATGGCTATGTTCTTTGGTCTTCTCAGGTCTAGCGCCCTGTAATCAAGCCTGAGGTCCAGTGATGGAAGCTCGGCTGCCATTATGTTAAACGGCGGCAGCTTCTTTGGCCTCGAGAGCACCTTTATGGAGCTGACGTGTATTTCAAAGCCATTTGGAGCCCTGTCGGTAGTTCTTATGGTGCCCCGCGCCCAGATGGAGGCGTTTTGCTTTATGCCTCGGCTCATGAGCTTCCTTTCCTTTATCACAAGCTGCACCTGCCTTCTGTTCTCGTAGACTATGAGAAAGACGACGGTCTTCTGCTCCCTGACGCTGAGGACCCATCCAAATACTTCGGCTTCAGCGCCATCAACTATTCCGTTCCTTGCAATCAGCATTTTACCCAAAGAATATCAATTCGTTGCTTATTATTGTTTTCTGAAGAAGAAGGGATGTTCTCAAAGCCGCTTTTCGTGCTCCGAGGCTTAAGTCTTTTCCCCTGAAAGATGTCTACCTGATTCTTTTTTCAGCATCTGAAAAGTACTGATGATAAAGGTATGAATTGAGATACGTTGCCGAGGCCGATATCGCAAAGGGAATCAGGGGCGGCGCGTACTCAAGGAGGAATCCGCCGAGAAGCGTTGAGAAGGCCGATGCCATGAGCCTGGAGAACTGGTTCAGCCCGCTTCCGGTAGCCCTCTGTTCCTCTCCTATGAGGCTCATCATCAGCGAGCTCTGTATCGGAAGCGAGATCGCCCTTAGCGGCGTCAGGATTAGGTACATCGCCTCCGCCAGCGCGGCGTTTGGCATAATCGGAAGAAGAAGGAGAGCCGTGGCCGAAAGCGTTCTGGTTACTGTTATTGATTTGGTGAAGCCCAAGGCCCTGTTCATTGATGGGGAAAATATGTATGCGAAGCCAGTGAGATATCCTCCTATCGAAAAAAGCATGCCGATCTGGGCCTTGCTGAGGCCAAATACGGCCTCGAAGATTATAGCAAAGAATGGACTGACCAGCCCCTGCGAGAACCCGTTAAGGAGGCCTGTTATGGAGAAGTGTTTTATATAATTGGGACCTTCGCCCTTCATCCGCGATCTCCTATTCGTCTCTGAGCTGGCCTTTTCAGAGGTTGGCACATATCTTTCCACTATGAAGAGAGCCAGGATTACTGATAGAAGCGAGAGAACAAAGGACTCATAAAAGGAGGCTGAGTAGCTCTCTATGCCTGCTAAGTAGGCTCCTAGGCCTCCTGCGAACGAGGATATCATGTTGTTAAGCGAAAAATAAGCGGTCAGCCTCTCCCTTTCGGCGTTCTCCGCTATAAGCGCTGTTATTATCGGACCAGCTGAGGCCCCAACGCCTCCACCTATCAGGCCCCCAGCTGTTCCTAGGCCGCCCAGCGCTACAGCTGTCATGAGCGCGAAGTAGTTCTCTGATGTAATTATGAGCGCTATTGAGAGGCTCATCAGAAGAAAATTGATCAGCAGCATCTTTTTCCGCCCAATCGCATCAGCGTAGTATCCGAACAGAAGCGAGAAAACAGGCGTGAAGAACGCACCAGCCATAAATATTGCGCCTATTTCATAAAGGGGAAACCTTAGCGCGTCATAAAGATAAAGGCTGAAGGAGACGGCCAGCATTCCAGCAAAAAGGCTTCTTATGGCTCTGATAGCAAAAATTATCAGGATATTCCGTTTTGATATATCTTTCACGTTCGCCAATAGAGCTTTGAAGCTTTTAAGCTTAAAGCCATAATGCGCCCAAAAAATCAAAAATAGTTGTTGTGTTATGCGCCTTTTTAAGAGACCTTGGCTGCCTCTTCCAGGCTCTTTCTCGCGAGCTCAGGTCCGAGGGCCATTTCAGCAAAGGCACCTATCAGCATGACTACTCCGGTTATTACGAATATCGGAAGCAGCCCTGATACCTTGCCAACGAAGGATGCCAAGGCGAAAGGCGCTATTATTCCACCAAGCCTTCCGAAGCCAACTGCGGTCCCCATTGCTGAGCCTCTGGCCTTGGTTGGGAACATCTCCCCTATCTGCGGATAGAGAACTCCGGCAGCTGCATACACGAAGAAGTAGAGGAGCACCAGAAGAACGAGGAACATGCTGAAGGATATAACAGTTACGATCAGGCCTATGATTATGGAAAGTACTCCTCCCAGCCCATATGAAAGCGTTATGGTTGGCCTTCTGCCAATTACATCAAGCGCCCATGACATCACGAAAACGCCTAGAACACCTGCGCCCGTCATAGCGGCCAGGAACAGGGCAACCTTCGATCCGGGAAAGCCGTAAACCTTTGTCAGGATCAGCGAAATCACAGAGAACGCCGAGTAGTATGGCCATGTTTCGGTAAAGTTGAGCGTCCACGCGAGCACGAGCCTCTTCTTGTACTCCCCGAACAGCCTCCTGTACCCTCCTGCCTCCGAACCCCTGCTGAAGTCAAGCTCAATTGGCTGAACAGGCTGAAGTTTTATCCCCTTTTCCGTGGCGTGTCTTTCGACTGCCTCCGCTATCTTCTCGGCCTCGTCCACTCTGCCCTTCGAGAGAAGGTACCTTGGGGACTCGGGAAGCCCTATTCTTCCTATGTATATTGTAACCGCGATCAGAACTCCTATGAGGAATGCCGTACCAACCGCAGTTGAGGTGGGAAGAAGAGAAAGCAGAAGCGCTGCGACAAGCGATGCCACAACGGTTCCAAGATCAAAAAGAACTGCATTGCCGGTTCCGGTGAAGAACCCCCTTATGCTGGCAGGTGTGAACTCCTGCAGAGCTGCTATAGATGCACCGAACTCTCCGCCAACTCCAAACCCGGTTACGCCCCTGAGGGTAACGAAAAGGGGATAGCTCAGGCCGTGAACGATGAAAAGTATGCCTACAAGAACATCGCCAGTCATGATTATGGCCAGGCTGGTCAGGAAGAGCGTTTTCCT
>JAGDXK010000004.1:24028-26693 GCA_023256405.1 Nitrososphaerales archaeon | reverse complement strand
GTTCCCCCTGGATTCGCAGTGTATTTCCTTCTTGCCGAAGCTCGCCGCATAGCTGATGGCGACGGCTGAGCCCCTGTCGAGATATGATCCAGTTGGATTAACAGATTCGTTCTTTATATAAAGGTCAACTCCAAGCAGGCTGCTGAGCCTGTCAGCCTTTATTAAAGGGGTGTTGCCCTCTCCCAGCGTCACTTTGGTGCGAAAGTCCGGCAGCATGGCTGCGTAACGCCATATTCCATCGTTATCTGAGGCCAGCTTCTTCACGTCGCTTATTTCAGTAAAGTTATCGGGGACGAACGCAGTTACAGATCCGCATATTTCACAGGTTCCAGGCTCCCTCTGTTTGTGGCCGCATCTGTAGCATTTAAACATATAATTTTGTTTATTCATTTTTAATAAATAAACTTATACTTAAATAATCCAGCAGAAAAGAAGAATTAAATATATCCGCAATAATGATAGATCCTATGAACAGAGAAGAGCTCGCCAAATATATTGATCACACACAGCTGAATCCTGCCGCAAGCGAGTCCGACATCGTTAAGCTGGTCGAAGAAGCGAAGAGGTACAAATTCTACTCGGTCGTCGTAAATCCCTATTATGTGAAGCTCGCCAAGGAGCTGGTGAAGGGCACAGATATAAAGGTGGTCAGCGTGGTGGGTTTCCCGTTTGGAGCTACGTACAAGGAAGTAAAGGCCTATGAGACGGAGCTCGTAATTAGGGACGGTGCAGACGAAATAGATATGGTTATGAACATATCGGCCGCTAAGTCCGGAAGATGGGATGTGGTAAAGGATGACATCAAGGCCGTGAACGATGTTGTAAAGAGGCACGGAAAGATCCTGAAGGTTATACTTGAGACAGGATACCTGACCGACGAGGAAAAGATAAAGGCCTGTGAGGTTGCGGTTGATGCGGGTGCTGATTTCGTGAAGACATCGACAGGCTACGGAAAAGGCGGTGCAACAGTTCATGACGTTGAGCTCATGTACAGAGCGGTGAAAGGAAGAGCAAAGGTCAAAGCTGCAGGAGGAATACATGACGCTAACGCCGCCCTGGCAATGATAAATGCAGGAGCATCAAGGATAGGGGCCAGCCACAGCGTGGAGATCATAGAATCGTTAAAAGAGTGAGCTCAGCCTTCACTTTGTCTAAAATTTTATAATGTTCTTAGCTCAAAGCTAGCCGTGCTTAAGCCTGTAGTGATAAAAGTAGGAACCTCTGTGCTCGAGCTTAACGGAGGCCTCAACGTGGAGGCTCTCAGGCGTATAGCCAGGGAAATAAGTGAGTCAACGATGAGTCAGAGCATAAGGACCGTCCTAGTAACAAGCGGAGCAATTCTTACCGGGCTTGATGCCCTGGGCATAAGAAAGAAGCCGAGCGAGCTGACTCTGAGAGAGAAGCAGATGACGGCCGCAGTGGGTCAGCCCCTTCTTATGAAGGAGTACATAGAGGCGTTTGGGCAGCATGGAATAAGGGTGGCACAGATCCTGGTTACTGAAGAGGACTTCACAATCAGGACCAGCTTCATGAACTTCATAAGGACCACGAAAGCCCTTCTGAGTCATGGCATCCTGCCGATAATAAATGAAAACGATGCGGTTTCGGTGAGGGAGCTCGTTAACGTGTTTAACGTTAGCAGCATGGTCAGATTTGGAGACAACGATCGCCTTTCCGCAATCATCTCATCAAGCATACATGCTTCAAGGCTGATAATACTTACTGACGTCGACGGCATACTGGATGCCGAGAACAGGCTAATAAAAGAGGCCGACTGTGTAGCTCTTGAGAAGCTAACGAAGAGACTTTCTGGCAAAAGCGCCTACGGAAGGGGTGGCATAAGATCGAAGATTGAGGCCGCCTGTTTTGCGGCCTCAAGAGGTATACCGGTTAACATCATAAATGGAAAGGTTGAGGGAAATCTTCGCGCTGCCTTAAGAGGTGAAAATGCCGGAACTCTGATCAGGCCCATGAAAGCGGCTCTGACGACAAAAACGTTTTAAATATCAAAGTTTACCCTATTAGCGAGAGAAAATGGCTATATATGATTTACACGGAAAGGACCTGATTTCAACTCAGGAATGGAGCAGGGAGGAGCTCGAGTTCGCGATCGAGTTCGCAAAGGACATCAAGAGGTGGAAGTACGCTGGATACGTCCCTGAGCTGTTCAAGAACAGGACCTTCTTCATGCTGTTCTACAACACAAGCACAAGGACCAGGGCGTCTTTTGAGGCTGCTGCAACGCTTCTCGGAGGTCATGCCCAGTTCATAGATTTCAAGACAACAAGGGGAGCCGAGGGAGAGTCGATAGCGGATATCGCTCACATGTACGAGAGGCTGGGACATGCTCTCGGAATCAGGATACTGGAGGATGCCGTGGACTACGTGTATGGAGCAGGAAACAAGGTGATCAGGGAGTACGCCAAGCACGCCAAGATCCCTGTAATAAACATGGCCGACGACATGTTCCACCCAACCCAGGCAATTGCCGACATGATGACCATAGATGAAAAGTTCTACGGTCACTATGAGAAGAAGAAGTATGTGATAATGTGGGCCTACAGCACCCATAACAGAAGCTGGGGTAGTGTTCAGGACGAAATGCTGATTGCAACGAAGTTCGGAATGGACGTGGTCATGGCCTATCCGGAGGGATTTGATCTAG
>JAGDXK010000004.1:23716-24018 GCA_023256405.1 Nitrososphaerales archaeon | reverse complement strand
CTAGACGAGAACCTGATGAACCAGGCAAAGGCAAATGCCGAGGAAATGGGTGGCTCATTCGAGGTTACTCATGACCTCAAATCAGCTCTTGAGGGCGCACACGTGGTCTTCCCGAGAAGCTGGGTCAGCCACGCCGCAACCATGGTGGGCCTTAACAGGTTCGGCAAGGAGAAGGAGATCGAAATACACAACAAGTACAAGGACTGGAAGCTTACAAAGTCGCTCGTCGACCTTATGGACAAAAAGGCAATAGTAACGCACGTGCTCCCGGTGTTCAGGGGCGAGGAAGCTGACGACGATGT
>JAGDXK010000004.1:15162-23557 GCA_023256405.1 Nitrososphaerales archaeon | reverse complement strand
AACTTTATTTTTCAGTTATTTTTCATTTAAGCTCATGTACATGATCAGAAGAGTTTTTATCATAAACATAGGAACAGAGCTCCTAATAGGAAGAACCCTAAATGGAAACCTTCTATGGCTGGGCTCGAGAATATATGAAAGAGGAGGTGAAGTCGTTGGTTCTATAACTGTACATGACAGATACGATGATATACATTACGCGCTCGGCTGTGCCATGGCCAGAAGCCCGGAGGCCATAATAACGACTGGAGGGCTTGGTCCAACGTATGATGACATAACTATGGATGCGGTTGCAAGATGGCTGGGGAGAAAGCTAGTTCTGAACCCAGACGCGCTCGATTTTATGCAGAGGCTGAGGCCTCCTGTAAGCGAGGACTCCAAAAAGGCCTACGAAAAGATGGCCATGCTTCCAGAGGGCGCCATTCCCCTCTTTAATTACGTTGGAGCAGCCCCGGGTGCTATTATAAGTTATGGGGAAACTAGAATCTTCGTGCTTCCAGGAGTTCCCTCAGAAATGAGGGATATGTTTCAGAGATACGTTGAGCCGTTGCTGGGAAGCTATGGAGCTAAAGGCATCGTGAGTCTGATCAGGGGCATTTACGAGGCGCAGATTTCCCCGCTTATTGCGAAGATAGCCAGGGAACATCCCGAGGTCTACATAAAATCACATCCAGGCATGGAGGCAGGCAGGTCCGTACTGAGGGTGGAGATCTGGACCCAGAGCGTAAACGCCGATCTGGAGAAGCTGTACAAGGAGGTCGAGAAATACGTTAGGGCTCATGATGGTGAGATAGAAAGAATAGCTTAGTCCCTTATAAAAAGGCCGTCAGCTGGAATTCCAAGCCTTTTAGCCTTCTCCTCCTCTTCAGACCTGTTTCTGAGGCCATCCGGGAGAAGCTCAGGGATACCGTCAAGTATGGGGAACCATCTTCCGCACCCCCTGCAAACAAGGTAGCCCTCAACTATGGAGATGCGCATGCAGTCATCGCATGGGGCACTTTCAAGATCCTTAACCTGTCTGTTGAGGAGCCCGCAGTAAACCTCGCAGGTGGGTTTTGAGCGGCTCTTGAGCTCAACTTCGTTTCTTTTTATCACGTGCAACTCAAGCGGAAAGCTTCTGCACACAGGACAGGCCAGAACATCAAGGAGCCTGTATCTCATGAAGCCAATTAGCTCTGTGCTGTTTAAAAAGCTTTAATAAACTAATGACTATGAATACTTACCATGCAAAGGGATAACACCGTCTCCGTCTTTGGACTGGGCAGGGTAGGGTCCGCGCTTGCGGCTGCCCTTCTGAGGAACGGCTACGAAGTTGTAGGCGTTGACGTTGACTCCGAAAAAATAAGAAGGATAATGGCCGGGGAGAGGGTCTTCCCGCTGGAGCCAGGCGTTGATGAGGCTTTTAGAAGGGCCCTTGACGAAGGAAGGTTCACGGCCACAAGCGATGGAAAGTATGGAAGCTCGATTTCAAGGTTTAAAGTGCTAACAGTTCCAGTCCCTCTTGTCCTAAAGACGCCTGAGCTGAAGAACATCAGAGATGCAGCTGAGGCCATCGCGGGAGGAATGCAGCATGGTGATGTTGTGATAGTTGAATCCAGCGTTCCCCCAGGAACAACCCGCAACGTTGTGTCTCAGATTTTAACTGAGAAGACGGGACTGCAGCCCGAGCAGGATTATTACATTGGATACAGCCCGGAGAGGATCTACGAAGGAAGAGCGATAGCGGACATTGAAGAGAACTATCCCAAAGTGGTTTCCGGCTATGGGCCAAAAAGCCTGGAGGTTATATCTGAGTTCTATGGCAGGTTCGTTAAGAAGGGCGTTATAAGGATGTCAAGCCTTGAAGCGGCTGAGCTTGAAAAGCTAGCTGAAGGTCTATACAGGGACATTAACATAGCTCTGGCAAACGAGCTGGCGCTTTTTGCCCAGAGGCTGAACGTTGACTTCTGGGAGGTGAGACACGCCGCCAACTCCCAGCCATACTCGAACATACATAAACCAGGCGCCGGGGTAGGTGGCAACTGCATTCCGGTGTATCCGTACTACGTTCTGTACACAGCGAACAGGCTGGGGTACCAGTTCAGGCTGGTTGAAGTAGCGAGACAGATAAACGAGAGAATGCCTCTGGTTGTGGTGAGCAACTTTGTTGAGCTCTTTATAATGAACAAGAAGCCTCTAAGGAACGTCGCCATTCTTGGGCTTGCGTTCAGGGGCGACGTGGACGATGACAGGCTTTCGCCTGCTTATGACATAATTGACAGGCTGAGGATGCTGAACGTGAACGTGAAGGTTCATGATCCCTACGTGAAGAAACCCAGCAGAAGCGACGTGCAGGTAACTGACGATCTTGCGGAGGCGATGGCAAAGGTCGATGGGGTCCTTATAGTAACTGATCACACGGTTTACAAGGATCTCGATTATGAAAAGATATCAAGGCTTTCTGGGAGCGATCCCATAGTCTATGACGCAAGAGGAATACTTTACGGCAAACCAAAAATATACGTGATAGGAACAGGTTATAAGGGCCCGTAGCTCAGCCAGGATAGAGCGTCCGCCGGGCCCGCTGTTGCTGAATTTCTTGCGAAAAATTTTATGAAGCAGCACGGGAAGCTTCAAACCCTGCCAGATCCTTAACAGGAACAATTTTATTTTTACGTTGGTGTTAAAACAGCGCGGTTAAGCTGATTGCATTCCCTGAAATAGCTCATGGCATTCCTGTATACGTATGAAATTGAAAATTAAGTGAACTCCGGAAAGTGAATATACACGCGATTTTACAGCTATTTTTAAGACAATCAGTTTAAGTTTGATACAGCAAATAGTTTGACATGCATGATGTTTACGACGTCATAATAATAGGAGGAGGCGTTTCTGGCCTAACGTTAGCATACGCCCTCAAAGACGATTTTGACGTATGTCTTGTAGAGGGTAATGGCATTGGAGGTAAAATTCTGACTGCGAACATTTACGGACGGAACGTGGAGCTCGGTCCAGAAGAGATAATCAGAACAAAACAGGTCGAGGAGCTAGTAAAGGATCTTGGACTGGCCGACAGAATCGTTGAGCCAAGAACGACCTCGTTCTCTGTTATAAGGGATGGGAAGTTCTTCTTTGTTCCCCCAGGAGTTGCAGGCGGCGTATTTAGGCCCAGCCTTCAGCTGCTACGGTCGGTCTTAGATGGGCTCTTTGACCTTTCAACCCTTATCAGCATCCTGCGTGAGCCCTTTAAAGACCTAACCGTAAGCCAGGATGTTTCTGTAAAGGAACTGTTTGCAGCCATTTACGGCGAGGGCTTTGTTAAAGACTTCTTTGAGGCGGTCGCCGGAGGAATCTACGCAGGGGATCTGTCAGAGATGAGCTCCGAGGTCTACTTTCCTTATATTCTTCAAATTAAAAAGAACGGAGGCAGCGTTCTAAGGAACCTGCTTAAGAAAAAGCTCGGATTTGAGCTTTTCTCGGTTTATGGGGGAATAAACCTGTTGGTAAGCAGGCTCAGAGAAAGGATCTCTGCTAGGGCTGATATTGTCTACGCCTATGCGAGGAACGTGGAGGCCGAGCATGAATCATACATCATCAGCAACGGGGGCAGGATATGCAGAGGAAGGACCCTTGCCCTGATGGTTCCACCGTATCAGGCGCCTTTTGTTCAGGGCTACCACGATGAGTTGATGCGTGCGAGAAACTACATAAAAAGCTCCAACGTAGCCGTTGTAGTCGAGATGTACCCTGAGATGCCTCCTCATTACCGTGAAATTTCCGGAGCGCTGACGTTTCCGCAGGTTTATGGCGTTAGCGGTCTAACTTACTATGATACGAAGTGGTCTATCAGCTCAAGCGATGGTTTATATACAGTGAAGTACTTCGTTCCATTCAGCAGTTCTCTCGATGAGGACGCCGTGCTTAAACGTGTAGGGATGTTCAGGGATAAGGTCCTTGGGATACGTAGACCACTGCATTCCGTGGTCAAGATATGGATGGAGGCGATGCCAAGCTACGCTGTTGGATCCAGAATGGCGCTTGACGAAATTGGCAAAAACGCCATGCGCAGGGGGATATTCCTCGGAGGCCCGTGGATGCTCTCAACGGGAATAGCCTCATCCATAGGAAACGCAATAAAGCTCTCTTCCAGCATAAAACGGTATTTGAATAAATCCTCAGCTGACCAGGATGCAGGCAGGATCTGACTGTAACGGATCCCTGAAGTAGAAGAACGCCCGAGATCTGCTTCCTCCACAGTTGTATCTGTACTGGCAGGTACCGCATTTGCCTTTGAAATTTCTCAACCTGAACTCCTTAAGAAGCTGAGTCTCCCTGTAAACACTTACTATGTTGTCGTTTCTTACGTTTCCAATAGGAAGGTTGAGAAGACCGCTAGGGTAAATGTCCCCGTTGTAAGCCACGAAAATTATTCCGTCTCCGTCGAGCGTGCCGTATGGCGATAGAGTTGTCTTGGATGAAGGAGTGTAGCCTTCAAGAGCTTTCCTCAGCTTAAGATAAAGCGCATCACCGGCGCTCCTGTTAATGCCTTTCTGCCTTTCCAGAAGAACCCTTCTGATAAATGGGCATTCAACCGTCCTTATGTTAACGTCATAAAATGACGCATCGTAGAGGAAGTTGCAGATGGCTTCGTATTCTCTTGGCTCCATATCAAGGTTTACAAATGCCCTTCCTACCGGAACCAGGAAGAAGACCTCCCAAGTCCTTACGCCCAGATCCTTTATTAGCGAAAATATCTCGCCGATTCTTTCCTTATTCAGCGACATGACTGCCGTGTTCACCTGAACCTCAAACCCATAGCTGATAGCCTTTTTAATCGTTTCAACTGTCTGATCGAAGTGTCCCTCAACGCCCCTGATTGCGTTATGAACTGCTGGCTCTGGCCCATCCAAGCTTATAGAGATGTACCTAACTCCTGAGGCCTTTGCCATTTCAAGTGCTCTATCGTTAAGTCTGGCCGAAACGGTTGGAGCAAGCGCAGGCATAATGCCCTTTTCATGCGCATACTTTATCAGGTCAAAGATGTCCTCGCGGATCAACGGGTTTCCACCGGTAAAAACCAGTACTGGCTTCCTTGAAAAGCCGGAGAGCTGATCTATAAACAGCTTTGCCTCTTCGGTATTCAGCTCCTCGGGGCTTCTCTGAGTTATTGAGGAAGCCCTGCAGTGGATGCATTTCAGCTCACATGCCTGCGTTGTTTCCCAAAACGCTATGATGGGGAAGTCATCAAACATTGAACACTGTGTGATCGTCTGCTAATATTAGCGTATCTGAGCTTTTTGGAAAAACGTTAAAAGCAAAACCTCAGTATTGTTTGCAGAAATCAGTTGATAGCCATTCCTGGCGAAAAAGTAGGCGTTATCGAGGCGTTTGAGCCAGAGGGAGAGTACAAGCTGGTTGATGGGAATATAGTAGCCACGGTTCTCTCAAACGTTGTAATCGATAAAAAGGAAAAAAAGGTCAGGATACAGCCAGTAAAGAAGGGGACCATCAAGGAGGGGGACATAGTTATTGGTAGGGTGGAGTACATCCAGAGGCCCTTCGCATTCGTTTCCATTATTTCAGCGCTCAACAAAGACATTTCGACGGACATTAAGGGCATGATATACATCAATCCAGAGGAGGAGTATCCGCCCGTGCTTGAGGGCTCCATCATTAGAGCCAGGGTTGCAAAGCTTTCGGCAGGCGCTCTCATATTGACCGTCGATGATGAAAACCTGGGAGTTATAGAGTCCTACTGCAACTTCTGCGGCGGTCCTTTAACTAGAAGGGGAAAGAACACAGCAAAGTGCAGCTGGTGCGGCAGGGTGCTTAACGTAAAGCTGGCGCCGGACTTCAGGACCAAGGTTCCCTCTTACAGGGTAATTCTAGAGTAGTACGAGGAACTATAAATAGGTTTAAATTCAATAAATTCAACTCAAGAACAATGAGCCAGGATTCGCAGGATAAGCAGACGGTTCTGAGCTTTCTTAAGGGTGTCAGGGACCCCGTACTCAACAAGGATATAGTTTCTCTGGGATTTGTCAAGGACGTGGAAGTTAATGGCAGACAGGTCCATCTGAAGCTCTCTCTTACGTCTCCCGGATGCCCGCACAAGGACGAAATCATATCGGATGTTTACAGGGCACTGGAAGGCTATTCAGTCACTCTGGATTTATCTTACACCGTGCTTAGCGGATCTCTTGTGAGAAAGAGCGGCACCAGAAAGGTCAAAAACATAATTGCTGTTGGAAGCGGAAAGGGCGGCGTCGGCAAGTCCACTGTGACCATTCTTCTTGCTTACGCTCTAAAGAGGCTAGGGGCAAGGGTAGGCATCATAGATCTGGACTTCTATGGAGCAACGGTGCCGAGCATGCTTGGATCCAGCTTTGAACAGAGGGTTACTGAAGAGGGGCAGCTGCTTCCGGCTGAGCATGAAGGCATCAAGATCATCTCCCTGGGCTACTTTCTGCCGGCAAATGCCAGCGTGATATGGAGAGGCCCCATGCTGACAAAGGCAATTCACGATTTTATGGACAAAGTTGAATGGGGGGAGCTCGATTACCTTCTGGCAGATCTGCCCCCAGGAACGGGCGATGTGCCAATAACCTTAGGGCAGGACAGGCTCATAAACGCTGCCGTGATAGTTTCAACCCCCCAGCCTGCAGCTGTGAACGTAGCGCTAAGGCTCGTCGACATGCTGAAGAAGCTGAACGTTCCTGTTATAGGGGGCGTCGAGAACATGAGCTATTTTATCTGTCCGGGAAGCAAGGAGAGGGTCGAGCTCTTTGGCAGCAGGTACTTTCAGGAAAAGCTGAAGGAGCTCGGGCTTTCTTATCTCGGCTCGCTTCCCTTTGTGCCTCAGCTGAGAGAGCTCGAAGATCAGGGAGTAAGCGAGGAGAAGATATCATACATAATAGAGGACGTGCTACCCGTGGCAAGGGAACTCACGTGCAGGCTGAGCCAGATAAACGCTCAGGTCCAGGAAAGGCCCTTCTTCCTTAACGTTCCGAAAAGAAAATAAGGCGTTCAGTCTCAGAAATAAACGGCGATGATGATTCAGAGTTAAAATGACCTTATGATATGAAGGCATTTGTCTGAGCTCTGAAAATTTAAAAGCCGTTTTAGCGCTTTTTAGCGTGTGAAAGACAGGCGCACTGCCCACATTCCTAAGGGCTACCTTGAGCTCTTCGTGCTTAAGCTTCTTAGCCAGTATCCAGCCAACGGGGTAGAGCTCATTGATTCAATAAGAAAGGCCACAAAAGAAAAATGGAGCCCTAGCCCAGGCAGCCTTTACCCTATTCTCAGAAAGCTGGAATCGGAGGGCTTTATTTACAGAGTTGATGAAAGCAACCGCTTTGTGACCACTGAAAAAGGGCTTGAGCGCATGAAGCGCCTGAAGGAGGAGGCCATGCTGATTCAGGAAATAATAAACGCTGTTATGAAAGAGATGTAGGTTTACAATCAGTGAAAGCCTTGCCTTCTCAGGGCGGGGAGGAGGTCAGCCAAGGAGCCTTTTAGAGACGAACTCCCTTATTAGGTAGAAGATTATTACCCATATGGTTAAAACCGCTATCCCAATAAGGTCCCTTATCATCTCCATTACCACGCCTCTAAAGCCATCGGTAAGAAGCAGTGCCTGTTTCATGAAATAAAAGCTTGCTATCAGCAGGAGCCATGTGACTATTAGTGAGAGAGATACGTAGAGCAGAGGAATGTGTCTCCTCATATATAGAACACCAGCATCGTTATGAGGCTCAGTGCCGCCGATATTGCGGCCAGAACCAGGAACGCAGAGATCAGCTGCTTCTCATTAAGAGCCTCCTTCGAAGCCAGAAGCCTTGCAATGGTGACTGGCGCACGAGGATCTTTATTTGCAATCATTCTGAAGTCGTCAAGAACGATGAGCGGCCTTACAAGCTCCGAGTGCTCCTTGAATCCTTTGATCGATGAAAGTATGAAGAAACCATTGAATATTAGCGGAAGCGTGGCCACTATGCCTATGACCTCTGCGTGAGAGATTATCATAAGCCCCACGATTCCTGCGCCCATAAGCATGGAGCCGCTGTCCCCCGGAAATATTCTGGAGGGGTACTTGTGAAGCACAAAAAACGCGGCCACGGAGGCCTCAAATGCCAGCCCCACCATCAGCGCCTGATAGTTTCCTTTAAGATAGTCATAGACAATTATTGGAATAACGCTTATGACTGTAGTTCCAGAAACCACTCCGTTGAATACGTCTATCATGTTCGTGGCATTAGCGTAAATGGGATAGCCAATGAGAATCAGAAAAGGGTACAGAACTTTGATGGTTACCTTCCCCACGTATGGCAGATAAGGCGAGGGTAGGTACGCGTGGAGAAGGATTACAGGAAGCGCGGCGAGTGTTGCAAGGAGGGGCTTCTCCGGGCCACCGAAC
>JAGDXK010000004.1:14668-15152 GCA_023256405.1 Nitrososphaerales archaeon | reverse complement strand
CGAACTTCTTCAGATCGTCTGCAAGTCCGATCAAAAAGGCCACAAACGCCGACACAACGAATGCAAGCGCAACCTGGCTATGAGCAAAAAGCAGAACCACGAGAAGCCCAATCATAATAGCAGGGCCTCCAGGTCTGGGAACCATGGGGCTGTTGGGCTTGTGAGCGTCGGGGACCATTAAGCCTCTTCCCCTTAGAGCTCTTTCAAGAAGCACGCTCAAAAGGAGGGTAACAGCGAACGATATGCTCGTGATGCCAAGCATTCCTAAGTATTCAGACATTTTCTTCTCTCAACAGCTTATACTTAGCGCCGTTTAAATAATCTATCGTCCTGCATACCTGGCATAGCTCGCCCTTCGAGGGCCAGCCGCATCTTCTGCAGAGCTGTCCCTCAACCTTATGCTTTTCAGACGAAATCTGCATAAAGGTGCTGAGAAGCTGATACTTTATTCCTGGGTGCCTCTCCTCGAGCCCGTTGAGAAAGC
>JAGDXK010000004.1:9307-14658 GCA_023256405.1 Nitrososphaerales archaeon | reverse complement strand
CTGCTCCATGTATGGGCAGGTAACTGTCTGGAAATCAAAGCCCTTCAGCATGGCGAAGATCGCGAGCTCCTTTTCATAAATTCTGAAGAACGGATGCACCTTTCTGATTCCGAAGACCTGCGACTCTTCGACGGCTGGGTTGAACGTTCTCAGCCTTTCAACGTCCCCGTTGGTGAGCAATATAAAGTAGGTCTGAAGTATGTCATCCAGGTTATGGGCCGTTGCTACAACCTGCGCCCCAAGCTCCCTTGCAGCTATGTCGAGTCCCCTTCTTCGGAATATGCCGCAGATTGTGCATGATGAAAGCTTTCCCCTGAGGGGCTGCACTTCGTCTATGCTGTAGCTGAACAGCTGTTTGTAAGAGTACACCACGTGTTTCACGTTGAGGCTCGAGGCAACCTTGGACGCTATCTCTATCCCCTCCTCCCTGTAGCCCTTTATTCCCTCATCTAGGGTGACCGCGATTATTTCGTTTCCCTTGAAGAACTTAGCAAGAATGTAAAGGAGAGAGATGCTGTCCTTTCCCCCCGAAACCCCTACAATGATCTTCTCGCCGTACTTTATCATCTCATACTTTCTCACTGTTTCAAGGGTAGTATCGTATATCGAAGTCACAAAACATCCCTTGCATAGATACTCTCCTGAGTAGGGCCTGTAGTAAAAGGATGGCCTGCCGCACTTGCTACATGGCTTTACTTCCATATCTATTCAGAGTTAAGATTCCCCTTGTGGGCATGCAGTACTACTGCGCTTACAGTGCTTTTCACGCCCTGTATCTTGAGTATTTTGTCCTTAAGGATGTGCCTGAACTCCTCGATGTCCCTGCACTTTATTAATGAAATTATGTCGAACTCGCCTGTTACTTCGTAGAGACCCACTACTTCATCCATTTCGCTCAGGCTTTTTATCACGTTATCCATCATGGGGGACTCCACGAATATGCTTACAAAGACAAGCATAATTTCTCAAAAATATGGTGTGCTATTAAGCTTATCTAATAAAACTCTCAGCACGGATACCAGTGCCAAACGCTTAAAAACTCTGAGAGCCAATTTCCGAGTATGAAGGCTATGGTTTTACACAAGCCGGCGCCTGCTGAGACCGATCCTCTGAGATACGAGGACTATCCTACGCCTACGCCCAGAAGAGGCGAGGTGCTTATCAGAGTGATTTCATGCGGCGTATGTCACTCGAACCTGCACATGATCGAAGGCGACTGGGTCAAATACGGCGTGCCGGCAAAGCTTCCCATAATCCCCGGTCATGAAATCATTGGCAAAGTGGTAGAGCTGGGAGAGGGGGTAGAGAACTTCAGGAAGGGTGATATAGTTGGCGCACAGCCTCTCTACTCTGCGTGTGGCAGGTGCGAGTACTGTTTAACTGGCAACGAACACCTCTGCAACAGCGTGCAAATAACCGGGGAAACGGTTGACGGAGGATACGCTGAGTACTTCGTGGGAAAGGCCGACTACATGTATAAGGTTCCCGATAACATAGACCCGGAGACCAGCTCGCCGCTCTTCTGCCCAGGAGTCACTGCTTACAGGGCCTCTAAGCTGGCAAACCTCGGTCCTGGCAAGAAGGCGTACGTTCTGGGAATAGGGGGAGTAGGCCACGTTGCGATTCAAACCTCAAAGCTGTTTGGAAGTGAGGTGATAGCGGTTTCAACAAGCGAATCACATGCCAAGCTGGCCGAGGAAATGGGGGCCGACAAAGTTGTTGTGACAAACAGGGATTACTCAAACCTTGAAGATCATTATGAAAAGGCCGACTCTGTCATAGTGTTTTCACCGTCGCAGAGAGCAATAGATGCCGCCGTCAAGCTGGCAAAGAAGCAGGCAACCGTCGTTGTTGGAGTCTTCGGCAATATCAATGACTTCAGGTTTCCAAAGGAGCTTGTAATCAGGGGGAGCGTTGTCGGCTCAAGGAAGGACATGCAGGAGGTGCTCAACCTGGCCTCAAAGGGGCTGATAAAGCTTAAAGTTACCAAGTTCAAGCTGCAGGAGGCAAACGAGGTTCTAAAGAAGCTCAAGCGCGGGGAAATAGTGGGAAGAGCTGTACTGCTTCCATGAAGCTGGAGGATTATAAGTTCGAAAGCTATCTTTACGTCATAAAGGAGCTGGGCATAGACCCTCGCAGAGATATAATATCCACTTACATTCTTGACGAAATTCTGAGGGCCAAGCCAGTTAAAAGAGCTGAGGAGGAGGTAAGATCGTTAGTTAAAGGCAGAAGGACCGTAGTTGTTGGAGCAGGCCCATACGTCTTGCGCGATCTGGAGAGAGCGCAAGAAAACGGCCTTCTGGACAGCTCCATAATCCTTGCTGCCGATGGCGCTTCACTGGCTTTCCAAAGTTTCACGGGGCACGCTCCACATATTATCGTTACGGATCTTGATGGATTTCCCGAGGAAGAAGTAAAGATGGTGAACCGCGGCTCGATCCCAATAGTTCATGCTCATGGCGACAACATGGATAAGGTAGTAAGCTTTGTGCCCAAAATGGTCTGGGCCTTGGGCACAACCCAGGCGTTTGATACTCAGCTGGTTAAGAACTATGGTGGGTTTACTGATGGTGACAGGGCCTGTTATATAGCGTGCGCCTTTAACGCGGCAGAGATATATCTCCTTGGAATGGACTTCAGCAGTATAATAGGAGAGTACTCTAACCTTAGCAAGTTTGCCGGGAGAATTGATAGGAAAAGAAAAAAGCTTCTCATCGGCGTAAGGATGCTGGAAGATCTCGCCAAAAGATGTAGTGTGCAGATAGTTAATGCGAGCTTCAACGCTGCAAAGATAGATGGCATAAAAAACATATAACCGGAAGGAGAGTTCAGGAGCCGAAGAGTTTGATCCGTATTTCCTCCTTGGCTTCGTGCATCTTTCTATCCTCTGTAAGGATGTCCGCATCGTACCCGCTCAGGAGGAGAAGATAGTATAGCGTGAGCAGCATCACGTCCTTGTTATCCACCTTTCTTTTGAACGATCCGTCCTCGTTCTTTACATTAGCTCTGGTTGAGGCCTTTGAAATGATTATCCTGAATCTCTTGTCGACGATGTAGTCCTCAGCGTTAAAGTTATCATTCCTGAATGGGGTCATGAGAATTATCAGATTCGGCGAGGATCGCTCTCTGAGGATTTTCGATACATTACGTTTGTTCGCCTCAAATTCCTTGTCAGTAACCTTTTTGAACTGACTAAAAATAAAGTCCGGAACCACGTTTATAACAGAGACATCGTTTAGGTTCTTGATAAAGTCGGCTCCTCTGTTGATTAAAAATGAGGTATCATACAGTATAATCCTTCTGTCTTTAAATTGTCTAAGATCTCTATCATCAAGGATGCCGTTCACAACGTTGATGGATAAAATCACGTGATTTTTTTAAATTAGAACAGTCTTATATAGTTTTGTTTAACATCCTCAGTTAAGCATGTGTAGAAAGGCCGTCTACAACATTCGATTATATTTCTAAAGTTCGTCAGTATTTACAGGATGTCAAATCTGGTTAAGCTCCTTACAAAGGAGCCAGTTGAGATACCTCTTGACGATATTGATGCCGAGTCTTTCGTATTCAGAAGCAGCTTTGAGGGCCTTGAGGAGCTTGCTGAGTCGATAAAATCGCTTGGGCTCATTGAGCCAGTAATAGTAAGAAGAAATCCAAAAGGGGGTAAACCTTACCAGCTAATAGCTGGTCACAGGAGGTACAGGGCCTGTAGTATGATCGGTTTGAAGAGCATAAAGGCAATAATAACAGATGTAAATGACAAGGATGCTTACCTGATAGCCATAACTGAAAATCTGCAGAGGAAAAGCCTGAACCCAATAGAGGAGGCAATAGCGTACTATAATTACGTGCATAAGAGAGGATGGGGCGGTATAAGCGAGCTGGCTAAAAACATAGGCAAGTCCCCCGCATACGTTTCATTCTATATCAGGCTGCTGGAGCTTCCTAGCGAAGTTCAAGAAATGATAGCGCGTGGGGATCTCAAGCCGTTTGTTGCTGCAGAGCTGGAAAAGGTCAAGGATGAAGAAGCCTTGAAAGAGCTCGTAACCGAGCTTAAAAGGAAGAAGATGGGGATGAGGGCCCTGAGGAGAAGAATAAACGACCTCAGAATCAAAAAGGCAGATATCAGAATGAAATACCAGCTTGTTATGAAGACCATGATAGCGTCTACAAGAAACTGTCTGATTCAGTACGATCTGGCCATAAACAAGCTTGACGAGGGGTCAGAGGAGTACAGAAGGGCAATCGGCTTTAGGTATCAGCTTCATCAGCTTCTGGACCAGCTCATCAACGAGTACTCAAGCATCAAGAAGGAGCTCTCGCAAGAAGGAGTATATGTTTAGCCTTTTTTATAACTTCATCAGGCAGCTTTGGAGTGTTTAATCCCTCTCTATGGGCATTTATCACGATCTTTCCATTGATCACCTTGAGATCATTCTTTGGCTGAAATCTTGTAGCAAGAGCCCATAGCACCTGATCCTCGTCCCGAGGGTCTATATCCTTTCCCACCACGATGTTCGCCTCGGCGTTTTCATCTATCTGCCTCCCGATATGGAGCCTTTTCCCGCACCTTTCAAGGTACACCCCATCAGCAGAACTGATGATCTTAAGATCGCCCTGCGGCTTTACTAGCAGGATCAGCTTGCTGCTAGTCCCCTCAGGACTTGCAGAGGGATCGAGCCTGTTGCAGAGCACTTCATTTAGCACAGTATAATTGTAGTCGCAAAGGACGCCGGATATAAGATCATAGAACTTCAGAGAGGACTCATTCTCGGAGATTATCACGATTTTTAAATAGTGATCCACCCCGAGAAGAAGAAGCGCAAGCTGCATGGCCTCGCCCTTCTGCGGCTTGAGAATTTTACCGAAAAGAACGTAGTGCACGCCCTTTAAAGGCCACTCAAGAGCGTAGCTGGAGGAAGTCTGATAAAAGCTACTTACCGTTTCAAGAATGAGAGGCTCCTTGGCAATGCTTGAAAGTATTATGTGCTCCTTGGAGTTTGAGGGATTTATCTCCAGGTAGATAGGATTCTTCTTCATCATTATCGCATCTATGACCGCGTAATTGTTTGTGGATCTGTTAGATATGTAACCGGTGTACTCGGTGAAGGGGCCTTCTTTGTAGAATTCGTTCCACTTTATTTTTCCCTCCAGCACTATTTCAGAGCTTGCAGGTATAGGGATGTCGTTGGTTAGACCCTTTATCAGATGATCGTTAACTACGCCTTTTATTTTTAGATATTCGTTTTCGATTCTTGCCGCTGCAAGCAAATAATAAATTGGATGGGCCCCGATAATCACGGATATTGGCAGATCGGTCTTTCTTTCCTTGGACATTTCAAAGTAGC
>JAGDXK010000004.1:8168-9297 GCA_023256405.1 Nitrososphaerales archaeon | reverse complement strand
AGGTGTCCTCTGGAATGAAGGCTTAAAGCAACCTCGTTCCTGGAGATAACCTGAATTCTGGCAAAGCTCAGATTTATCACCCGTGGGTCATCGGGTTTTCTTGAAACGACAAGGCCTGATGTTATATATTTTCCACCATCCTGAGGATAGTGCTTTGGTACAGGAAGCGCGTTCAGGTCCACACCCTTTCCAGTCATCGTCTCAACTTCAGAATCAGCGCGTTCTCTTATTTCTGGTTCATTTTCCACCTTCATTACGCGCTGCCAGAAAGAGTAAAACTCGCTTTCATCTTTAAGCCCAAAGTAAGCGGCAATCCTCTTCTTCGAGCTGAAGACGTTGCTTACGATTCTGAACCCAGGATAGCCCAATACATTGTTGAACACTAACAGCGGAGCCGTGTTCTCAACTTCGTTCGCAACCGCAGTGATCTCGTACTCCGTAGAAACAGCTTCATTTATCTCCAAAACGTCATCGGGATGCCTGCTAGCATAACCCTCTATAACTTCCCTCAAGGACATGAGAGTTCATTCAGTAAATGCTTATTTAATTATTTGTATATGAAATGTGAAAAATATTAAGACGCCTAATAAAGGCCGGGCTGAGATTTTAAAGCAGGTAAGTCTCTCCAGTGCTCCTCCAGTAAAACCTCGGAGGATCAAAGAGCGCCTCGTTGGGATCCGTAACCGCCAGCTCCTTGCCGTTGAGCCTGATGTGCCTCTCGGTTGGCCTTGCATCTCTGCCGTGCACTGCAGCTATCTTGCCGTCTACCATTACCATAGCGGTCCCGATAAGATCTCCGTTCTCTATAGCGCCAAGCGCGTCGCTTCCAACGCTCCCCGGAGGCTTGTCTATTATCAGACAGTCGGCCTCAAATCCCTCCATTATCTTTCCGGCATGTATCCACTTTGAATAGACCTCCTGCGTATTGCCGGTTGCCATCGCAATGGCCTGAGGCGCCGGTATATTTCCAAGGCTGCTGAAGAACTTCACTGCCTGCTGCACAGCTATGGGGAAGTAGCCCTGTCCTGTTGGAGTATCGCTTCCAACCATGAGCCTCCTGAGCTGGTTCTTGCTCCTCAGATAGTCTATAATCCTGAGCGCCATCTTCAGGTTGCCATAGGGAACGAGC
>JAGDXK010000004.1:5424-8158 GCA_023256405.1 Nitrososphaerales archaeon | reverse complement strand
ACAGCTGCGTTCGGCGCAGCGTTAATGACCCCGCGCACAGTATCCCAGTCCGCGGCAGTGCTCCCGCCGTTTGCGTGTGCGAGCTTGTCAGGCTGAAGCTCCCTTATGAACTCAACGTCCAGGAAAACTGAGTCCTTAAGAACGCCCGGCCCGAAGTTCGATGGCACGAACATACCATATTTCCTGGCTAATCTTGCCATCTCGAGCAGCTCCTTTGGCTTGAGATCGGAGCTTCCTCCTATCTGGGCAACCCTCCATATGCCTATCCTCGCGAGCTCGGCGAAGTCCTCCTCCTTGAGACCCCTTACAAGGGTAATGCTTCCTGCGTGAACCTTCATCAGGCCTCCTGGTCTGTAGTTCTTCCATGCCTTGTACGTTGCTATGGCTGTCGCTTTCACGCCCTCCGGATCAGGCGGATAAAAGAGGGGCAGGCCTTCGTACTGGTTGAACTCGTCTATTACCGTTGTTATTCCGTTTAGAAGCCCTTCCTCAAGCACGCCAACCATTCTCTGCATCGGCGCAAACTCCCCTATCGATATATGAGTGTGGGGATCGATGTATCCTGGTATCAGGACCATTCCATTTGCGTCTATAACTACATTGATATCAGACCTGCTTACGTTTATGTCGTCCCTGTAGCCGATCTTCTCGAACTTGCCATCTTTGATGAGCACTGTGTCGCCTTTTAGAACTCCTAGGTTCCAGTCACCGCTGACTATTTTGCCTATGTTCTCAATGAGCACCCTCATTTGATTTCTGACTAAGCTACGTTATAATTAAACGTTTGTTGGGCATATTACCTGTTACCAGCGGCCAGTCTTTTTATAATTGAAGCAGCATCCTCAGCGCTCTTCCACAGGCTCTCAAAGAGTACTATAAGCCCAGAGGCCAGCTTTGGATCGTCAATCAGTATGTAGCTGTCATCTGATCTGCTGATGCTCATATCTTCATCATGCTGAATGGCACCTATCAGAACCTTATAGCGGTCAAATATGTTCAGCCTGATCTGTATGCCGTCCATATGTTTAAAGGGTATATAGCTGTAAAGGAATTCGGCCTCCTTTATGTTTGATTGGTTCACCTCGGAAATTATCATCATTTTGACCCCCCTCTTTGCCATCTGTATATAATCTTCAAGAAGGCCGTGCCTTATGCTTCTAAGAAGCCCATTTCCTGACATTATGAGCCTGTATTCATGAAATGTCTCCTCAAAGAGCTTTTTCAGCTCGTTGTATAGTCTGCTTCTTCCAAATATAAGCCTGTACTGAGGTGGAGGATATGCCTTTCTACCCTCTTCTACTGGGATTGAAGCTATGAGGTTCTTGATACGTTCAATGCCAGATGTGTAGTGCTCCTCAAGCGCTTTGATGAGTATTTTTTCGAGCTCTTCTGGCGGCCTTGCCATGTAGAAATTTCTGCCTAACTCCTTCTCAACAAGCCCCAGTTGCATAAGCTTTTCGAGATGCTTATAAACTGCTGCCCTGTCCTTTTTCAGCTCGCTCGTTAGCTCGGAAATCGGTTTGGGTCCATGGGATAGAAGGTAGATGTAAATTTGAAGCTGAGTTGGCGTAAGGGAGGAATCCTTCAGGATCCTCAGAATTTCCTTATTGCTGAAAAGCTCATCCACAGCCGTAAATGCTCTTTGAGTGCTTATTTTCTTTACTATAAGGATGTTAATGCATAACGTCGGGTTCAAAGCATCTCATCTCATAATAGAATGTTAGACCAAAATCGTTTCCCTGTTGACCGGCAGTCTTCTAATTTCCTTCCCTGTGGCATCAACGATAGCGTTCACTATAGCTGGCGCAACAGCCATGAGAGGCAGCTCGCCTATTCCCTTTGCGCCGTAAGGACCATTTGGATCCGGGACTTCTATCGGGTATATTCTTATCTCAGGCATGTCCTTTGCAACAGGAAGGATGTAGGTTGTGAAATTCTTCGCCTGAACCTCGCCATCCTTGAGCTTGAGGTCTTCATACAGCGCGTAACCAAGCGACATTATGGCTCCCCCTTCAAGCTGCCCGAAGTACCCACGCGGGAAGATTATTTTCCCTGCCTCGGTGTACATCTCTATATCGGACACCCTTATGAACCCGGTGAGCACGTTGACCTCGACCCTCGCTAAAGCGGTGATAAAGCTGAATATTATGTCGCTGCTGCCGTAAACACCCCCCTTCACGCTGGGCAGTTCGTACTTCCCCGCAACCCTGATCTCATCGCTGATGTTATCAATTATGGAGCTCAAATCATCCGTTCCATATCTCTCTTTGATCGCAATTCTAAGCCTTCTGGCTGCGTCCAGCGCAGCATTCCCTATCATGAAAAGAACCCTCGACGCGTTTGACGTTCCGGAGTGCGGGTTTTCGCTTCTGTCGTTAATGACCTGGATGTACCTGTCGGGAAGATTAAGGGCTCTGCTGAGAACGCTGGCCACTCCAAACCTTATGCCTGTACCCATGTCCGGCGTGGTGAATAATACCTTAAGCGAACCCCGGGACAGAACGAGCTCAACCTGCGCCGAATCTCCGAACAGCCCATAGCTGGTGCTCTTCATGCCGCTCGCTATTCCAACCCCAACTTTTACGAACGGCAAATCCGATCTTCTGCTTTCGGGATTCAGCAGGGCGCTGGACCTTGCCATTTCAAGGGTCTCCCTCAGGGTGCTGTGCGATATCGGAACAACTCCAGTGCCGTACGGCTCCCCTTCCTCAAGCGCGTTTACGTATCTGAACTC
>JAGDXK010000004.1:0-5414 GCA_023256405.1 Nitrososphaerales archaeon | reverse complement strand
CCGCCTACAGGCGGATAATTGGTGTAGACGAGCAGGCCTTCAAAACGAACGTTAGGTATGCTGTAGGGCCCGGGGGCATGCGAGCCAGCAACCTCAAGCACTATGGGCGCGTGTGACAGGTATGCTCCTGCTTCAGCCAGCACCTTCATGAAAAGGCCCTGGATCTTCATATCGCTCGTTACCCTGGTCTTCACCTCTATGTTCATTGAAATCCTCCTCGTGGTTGAGGTGTTTGACTCCTCCCTCGTATAGGTCAGCTTGACCGGTCTGCCGGTCTTAATGGCCAGCAGCCCCGCTATGATCTGGCCGTGTATTTCCTCCTTTCCTCCGAATGCCCCGCCAGGATCTGGATAGATCAGCTTTATCCTCTCAGGCGGCACGTTTAGGTTCTGGGAGATCTGCTGCACGTCATGATCGGGGCTCTGAGTTGTTGTAACTATGTGTAAAATCCCGTTTTCCACCCACGCTAGGGCCGACTCGGGCTCTATGTACATCTGCTTAACTGAACCAATTTCATATTTATCGGAGAACTCCTCACCGGGGGCGCCTGCATAGCTTCCCCTTTCGTATGAGACTGAATGTGCCACGTTGCCCTCATCGTGAACCTTGATCTCTTCCTTTAAAGCATCCTCAATCGTGAAGACCCCGTCGAGCCTGACATATCTTACCCTTATAGATCTTATTGCCTCCAGCGCTGCCTCCTCTGTTTCGGCTGCAACCGCCGCAACAGCATCGCCCACATAACGCACTTTATCCCTGCAGAACACCGGCTGGTTCGGCTTGAAGTATCCAAAGGCGTTCAGGCCAGGAACGTCCCTGTAAGTGGCAACAGTCCTGACTCCAGGAACTTTATAGGCGTCTGAAACGTCTACGTATTCTATCAGCGCATGAGGCACCCCTGCCCTTAGAACCTTGGCATAGAGCATGTTGCTGAGGTAGTAATCTCCTGCAAACTTGTATCTGCCGGTAACCTTGCTTTTGTTATACTCATAATAGTAGGACTGCCTGAGGCTTTCTGTTAACAGACCGGCATCCACGTATTTCGCTTATCCGTTGGATATTAATCTGTTTTTAATGCGTCCAGAGACTATGCCCCATCTCTGCCCAACAGCTTATCTTAAAAGAGCGCCAGGATCCTTTATAGGAGGATGATGAGGCAGGTTTCAATAATAGGCGCCGGCGTTCTTGGCGTCTCAATTGCGTTCTGGCTGTCAGACCTGACAGACTCCGAAGTTACAATCCTTGACAGAGAGAGCGAGCCAGCAAAGCACTCGACGTCAAGAAACACGGGCGTTGTCCACAGACCTTTCTTTCTGCCTCCCGAAGCAAAAGCCACCGTTGAGAGCTGGATAAAATCGTACGATCTGTGGAGGGAGCTTGCGATGAAGAAGGGCCTGAAGTTTGAGGTAAACGGGCAGCTTGAGGTCGCAAAAAATGACGCAGAGATTTCTGTTCTAAGAAAGCACCAGGAGTGGGCAAGGCTCAACGGGATGAGGGATGATGAGATCGCCTATCTAGAGGGCAACGATTTGAGGAGGCTGCTGCCTGAAAGCCTGGCAGAGGGAGCTCTGATGAGCGTAAATGAGGCCAACGTGAACTACGGTGAGCTGGTAGAAGAGCTGTTCAGGGAAATTTCGGGGAGCGTGAAGTTTGTAGGGGGCTTCAAGGCTGAATCGGTCTCCGAAAGAGGCGGGAAAGTTGTCGTCGGAGGGCTGCTTGGCGGATCTAGATATGAAATTGAATCGGACCTGGTTATCAACGCGGCGGGCAACGGATCCCTTTCAATATACAGGAGGATGAAGGGAACCGGCGAGCCCGGCGAGATACACGTAAAGGCAAGGTACTGGAGGCTCGAGGGGAGCTGTAGCCTTCCGAGGATTAACGTTTTCACCGTCCCCAAGTATGAGAAGTTCCCCTTCCTCGATCCACATTATATAGTGAGGGTGGACGGGACCTTTGATCTGGGACCAACCGTTTCCCTATCATATGACGGCTTTGACTACGACTCCGGGAGCATGGAGGTCATTATGAGGCTCATCTTGCATTCCTCGCTTGGGGACCTGAAGGGCTACCTCAGCCTCCTGAAGAGCGGTATGCTGTCACTTCTGCTCAGGGATGGCCTCAGGATGTTCAGCAGCGAGCACATGAGGAGGTTCTTCAGCTGGGTAATGCCATGGATAAAAAGGTGTGAGCTCGTGGCTAAGCCTCCAGGGATAATGCACTACCTTCTGAACGAGCAGGGCATAGACCAGCAGGTTAGGATTGAGGAGGTCGGGCAGACGCTGCACGTCCTGAACTACGATGCTCCGGGGGCAACAGGGGCACCATACTTCTCCTATTATATTGTAAGATTGCTGCTCGACAGGGGGTATCTGTCTCCTGGCAAAGGGCTCAGGTATGAGCTCTGGAGGACCCTCCCGGGCTCCTAGGGCTCACGGTGCCCAACGGAAAAGCTCCCTGTGGCGCGTCACCTGTTTTTCCTTTTATTCTCAAATTTAAGAAAAAACGGAAATAACATGCCGGAAAGTGCCTCATTATTTCATGTTAACCGCATTTCCGAAAAGCGGAATTTTCGGAAAATCACGGGGCCCTCTGTCCCCTGAGAGCCTCCCTGAGCTCCTGCGACACTATCCTTGCAGCAAGGGACCCTATCTGCGTTCCCGTTCCTGCGTAGATCGTTCTGTCAGCTATCCCTGTGGAGCCCACGGCAACCGCATCGGTCACGGTGCCCGTTATGTTGAGGCCCATGTCCATCAGCGTTCCGCACTTTGCCTCGGTCACGACCTTCACCAGCTCCACCAGGGCGTTCACGGAAAGCTGTCCATCGTAGAACAGGCCTATGTTTATGGTCCTGCCGGCGTGCTTCCCTGTGCCCTCGACGCCGGCCGAGAGGAAGTAGGTGAACGGTCCACTGCTTCCAAACCGGTAGCTCTCGACGGCAGTCATGAAAACCAGGTCATCGCTCCTGATTGTCATGGCCCTTCTCACGTCGTCGAGTGGGTCATCGCTGCAGTAGTCCTTTTCCACGATGACATCCACTATCCTGCTCACCCATGCAGGAGAGCCCGGGCTCAGAGCTGATGTCAGGGCAAAGTAGGGTTTCCCAAGCTCGATCAGGCCGATCTTCTTGATTTGGCCCATGTTTATTGTTGTTGAAAAATTTCATGTATAAACTCTTTTGTCGGACTTAGCGAATTGCGCTCAGGATCCTGTCGACCTGCTCATCTGAGATCCTTTCCCTGAACGCCTCCGATGCGACTATCTCCATTCCCATCTGGCTGAGCTCCCTCTCCATCGTCCTCTGCGCGTTCGATCCCCAGCCGTAGGAGACCATGATGACAACCTTCTTTCTTATGCCCCTGAACTTCTGCTTCATAACTTCAAGAAGCCTCAACATCTCTGGATGGGGCTCGTTATCGTAGGTGGGGGTTGCGAGAACGATGTACTCGCTCTCGTTGGCGTCAACTATGAAGTCCTCCACGTCAGGATGAACCGTGTCGTTTATTGCGTGATACAGAACCCTCTTTCCCATAGCAGACAGTGCCCTGGCGATCCTGCCTACCGAAGATTCAACGGAGCCGTACATCGTCACGTACGCTATGAGGACTGTGCCCGGAACGGGCTCGGCCTTTGCCCATTTTTCAAACAGCCTGAGAGGAGCCTCGATGTCCCCTCTCCAGAGGCCTCCATGAGAGGGAGCTATGATGCTTACCTTTAGGTTTGCGCTTCTCACCTTCTCTATGGCGCTGATTACGAACTTTCTGTAGAATCCCATAACGGTCAGCAGGTACTTCTCAGCGTATCTGAGGTAGGCCTGATCATCTGGGCTTGCGTAGATTCCTGGGGGTATAGAGTAGGAGCCGAAAACATCGCAGGTGTACAGTATTCCAGCGTTATGCTGGTACGTGAAGATTGTTTCTGGCCAGTGGACCCAGGGAACGTGCATGAACTCAAGCTCCACGCCCAGGAGGCTCAGCCTGCTCCTTCCCTCAACCTTTACCAGCTCGTTCCTTAGGGAGTGCTTTGCGTGGAGCACCTTTTCGGCCGAGCTGTGAGCGACGACCCTGGCCTCGGGGGATTTCTCAAGAACTTCTACGAGGCTTCCTGTGTGATCGGGCTCAGCGTGATTAAGGATGACATACTTTATTTTGCTGGGATCGGCAACCTCCCTTATTGCGTTCAGAAGCTCTTCCGCGAAGTTTCCCTTCCAGGTGTCTATCAGTATCCATCCCCCGTCCCCTTCGATCAAGTAGGCGTTGTAAACAATATGCTCCGGTATATGCCAGAGGGACTCAAAGTACTGGGTTCTGTCATCGTTCAGCCTGAGCAGATAGACGCCGTCCGAAATTTCGCTTACAATATAGGAAGCCACATGAGCCATTTATTCACGTTACTTAAATATTTAATTAATATTTAATTTACAAAATAGATTTCTTTAGGGCTTTTGAAGCGTTTGGCTGAAAAAGCGGGCGAGATTTCTGGACGTTTGTTTGCAACCATGGAACTACCTTATAAGGCCCCAGCCCACAAGGCCCTCATAAATGAGCTGGGCAGCGAACCCCGCTATTATAATGCTGAAGAGCCTTGAGAAGGCGGTCAGCCCGTTTTTGCCGAAGACCCTGAGAATCGCCTCGGAGAACTTCAGGATAAACGATGAGACTGCTGAAACTATTGCTATTGACATGAGAAGGGCTGATAGCGGAAGCGTGTTAGCAAGAATTATAAGGGTGGCAACCGTGCCTGGCCCAACAAGAAGCGGAGATGCCAGAGGGAACACCGCGGCCTCCCGTGGATCAAGCGACAGGGACCTTGACCCCTCCCCCATTGTATCAATAGCGAGTATCATGAGCAGAACTCCACCTCCTATCATAAAGCTGTAGATGCTTACACCAAAAAGCCTCAGGAGGCTCTCCCCAACCATCGCGAAGAACACGAGCAGCACGAACATGGAAACTACAACGGTGGTCCAGAGGGCCCCTCTTTCTTCCCTCTCGAGCTTTCCAAGAAAGTACAGATACAGCGGAAGCGCTCCGAACGGATCCATGATTGCAAAGAGCTGAATGGATGTTATTGCGACGCTCATTGGTGATGGCAGTACAAACAGGCTGCTCGCGCCAGATATGCCGACCTTTATTGACACTAACAGCAGAAGGAACAGAATTACGTAAACGTACTTTCTGTTAATTATGAGAAGCCCGAGGCCGCCTCTTCTTTCAGATCTATTTCGCACAAAAGGTAAGGAAATAAATAGCTTAAAAGCTTAGTTTAAAAAACCTCATATGACGCCAATTTTGTAGAGCATGTATATGCCTACTAGCACTATGATGATTCCGTACGCTATTCTCAGCGTCTTCTTTGGCACCTTCACGGCCAGCGAAGTTCCTACATATCCGCCTCCAACGCCCCCAACGACG
>JAGDXK010000023.1:25808-26903 GCA_023256405.1 Nitrososphaerales archaeon | reverse complement strand
CGGATGAGACCGGGTAGGACCCTACCCCTATGGCCGGCTGTTCTATGATTGATTAGTGTTTTTATAAATTTTTCCATCTTTTAGAAAACGATCGTCCGTTTTAAGAGCATCAAACACGCAACGACTTCAGGTCTTCCGGGTGCCTCTTTTTTATAAACAGCTAGCAGGCAAACAAATCATTAGTTATTGATTTAAATCAATAATCTTTAGATCTGTGAGAATGATAAAGCTGCTGGCTGTTGACGTAGATGGGACGCTTACAGAAAAGGATGGGAAACTAAATCTTGAAGTCGTTTCTATTTTAAGAAAGCTGCAGGAGAACGGTCTTAATGTTATACTTGCTACCGGAAGAAGCGTTTTTGAAACTTATACGCTTTCGAGATTTCTGGGCCTCGCAAATTTCGGAATAAGCGAAAATGGTGGCGTCATCTTCTACAGGGAGCCCACGCGAGTTAAGATGTTTGGCAGATACGAGGATTCGCTCGAGGCCTTTAACTATCTGTCAGAAAAGATCGAAGGAATAAAGATAAATCAGAGGATGCCCAGGCTAACGGAGATACTGCTCGAGAGAAACTTTGATATATCCGTCGCTAACGAGCTTCTCAGAAGGGGCGGAATTAATGCCAAAATACTTGACAGCGGGGTAGCCTATCACCTTTCATCCACTGAAGTAAATAAAGGCACCGCACTTAAATACATAATTCATAAGCTTCAGCTGAAAAAGGAAGAAGTCGCGAGCATTGGAGACAGCGAGGTGGACGTGCCTATGTTCTATGAGTCCGGTTATTCGTTTCTAGTCAACGACAAATTCAGCGTTGGAAACGAAGTTCAGAGGTTGACAAATTTAATAATAACGAAAAGACAAGGCCCTATGGGGGTTATTGAGTCGGTGGAGTGGTTGATGGTTAATGATCTCATACCTTACTAAGGTTGCCGAGGTAGAGAGCGCGATCAGGGAAACGGTTCAGAGGATTTCGCCCGAAATTAAGGAGTTCTACGTGGGCGAGCCAACAGAAAAGGGGTTTGGGGACGTTACAACAAACGTTGCCTTTCTCATGGCTAAAGCCTTAAGGAGGCCACCTTTTCAGATCGCGC
>JAGDXK010000023.1:3703-25798 GCA_023256405.1 Nitrososphaerales archaeon | reverse complement strand
ATTGGGCCAGATTAACATTAACAGGGAGGAGATCAACGCCGAAGCCCACAGAAGCGGGTTCATCAATTTTACCTTTACCGATGCATATTATTTTAAATTCATCAAGGAGCTAATAGGCCGTGGAGGATTCGGAGAGATAAACGTGGGTCCGCGAAAGAGGATCGTAATAGAGCACACCAGTGTTAACCCCAACAAGGCGCTGCATGTTGGACATGCGCGTAACGTAGTTCTGGGCGATGCCTTTTACAGGTTATTTAAAAGGGTTGGGCATGAAGTGACAGTGTTAAACTACATTGATGACACAGGCGTGCAGGTGGCCGATCTGATCGTTGGTTTCAAGTATCTTGGGTTCTCGACGGAGAGCGATATGAAGTACGATCATTACTGCGGTGACGTGGTGTACGTGAATGCCAACAAGGCGATTGAGGAGAACGAGGAACTTAAAAGGATGAGGAGCCAGGTACTTAAGGATCTCGAAAAGGGTGGGGAGATCTACGCTTTTGCGCAGAACATAATTAACAGGATAGTTAAAGAGCAGCTCAGGAGCGCCTGGAGAATTGGGGCAAGATACGATCTGCTCAACTGGGAAAGCCACTTTGTGCACGGGGGCTACTGGAATAAGATGTTCGAGGTGCTCAAGGAAAGAGGACTCCTGAAATTCGTAACAGAGGGTAAGTACAAGAACTGCTGGGTGCTTTTGGACAAGAAGATACTGGTGAGGAGCGATGGAACGGCTGTTTATACTGCAAAGGATCTCACCTATGCTGCGTGGAAGCTCGGCCTAATTAAGGACGACTTCTTTTACAAAGTGTATGATGTCCAGCCAGACGGGACGCCTTTGTATACTACAGATCTTTTTGAGGGAGAAAAGGGGCTCTACAGTCCTGCGGATGAAACATACATTTTAATAGATCAAAGACAGCTGCCTCTCCAGGAGCTTATTAAGGAGACTCTGGGGGCTTTGTCTGGAAAACGGAACTACAACGTTATAGCATACGGTCTGGTTGCGCTTTCAAAGAATACGGCCGAAAAGGTGACAAAACGGCCCGTAGAGAAGGAGTTCGTGCACATGTCAGGCAGAAGTGGTATATATTATAATTTGGATGATTTGATGGACGTCATAAAAGGCGCGGCCCTTAAGATTGTAAACGAAAGAAACCCGGGCCTCAAAAATAAGGAGGAGGTAGCAGAAAAAGTGGCCGTCGCTGCCATAAGATACTCGCTTATAAGGCCCGATCTTGATAAACAGATCGTCTTTGACATAGACGAGGCGCTGAAGCTTGAAGGAGATACGGGACCATATATACAGTACTCATATGCTAGAGCAGTGAAAATACTTGAAAGGGCTGGGGAACAGAGCCCCGATCTTGCACCTATAACGCTTGCTCCTGAGGAGAGAGATCTCGCTCTACAGATGAGCAAGCTTGATTATGTAATCCATAGGGCGCTCAGATCTCTCTCGATAACCACCATAGCCAGCTACACTCATGACCTAGCGTTCAAGTTCAACGTTTTTTATGAAAAAAGAAGAGTTCTGGATGAGCCTGACCCGGAGATCAGGAAATTCAGGCTGGCGCTCGTTCTTGCGTTCAAGATGGTCATATCCGATGCCATGCAGATACTGGGCCTACCACTTACTAACGAGCTGTAGATTTCGCAGGGTTTTTATATTATACGTATTCCTACTCTATTAGATGTCTAAGGGATCAGTTTATCTCCTGCTCCTCGAAAAGAGCAAAAGCAAGAAGCTCTGTCTACCCCTGATAGATCCAGTTAATTTTATGGATCTAAGCAAGCTTGATACTACGATTTCGAGCCTTGATGTAAGGTTTATTGACGCTTTTCTTGTGGGTGGATCCACCCTTGCAGCTCAGGAGGACATAGACCGGGTTATTGAATTCATTAAGGGCAAAATAGATCGTCCGCTCATAATATTCCCTAACAACGTGGGTTCAATTTCGAAAAAAGCCGACGCTATACTTTTTATGATGCTGATGAACTCCTCCCTTACCTACTATCTGGTTGAAGCGCAAGTTTTGGCTTCTCCTCTGATAGAACGGTACAGACTGGAAACAATACCTACCGGATATGTGGTGATCAACGCAGACAGCGCCGTATCCTTCATAGGTCATGCAAGACCTATCCCCCCAATACCTGAGCTTGTCTCGTTGTATGTGATAGCAGCAAAACATTATGGATTTAAAGTGGTGTATTTGGAGGGCGGCTCAGGAACAAGCAGCCCAATAACCCCAGAGATAGTTAAGGAAAGCAAGAAGTGGTTCCCGGGGCTGCTGTTTGTGGGTGGAGGAATAACTAGCGCAGAAAGAGCCCAAGAGCTCGCGCTAGCTGGTGCAGACGGTCTCATAATTGGAAATCTCATAGAGAAAAAGAACGGACCTGAGCGATTCAACGAAATCTGTAAAGAACTCGCGAAAATTAAGAGCCAGGATGTTTAGTGAATTAATCACTTTGCTGACTTTTCTATCAGCCTTTTTATTATTGTTTTTAAGTTATACATTACTTCTTCGTTATTTTCAAGAAGTAGGAAATCCTTAAGCGCTTCGCTGACCTCTGATATAAGCTGCAGATCCTCATTATTAAGAACCTGTAATGCTAACAAAGCGATAACAGACACCAGGCAACAGGTCAGGTTCTCAGTTGCCCTCCTTTTTAAGGTTGATCTTTCGCCTGATGGTTTTTTATAGAATTTGTCTAAATCGTGTTTAAAATGCTCTTTTAACTGCGAATTATGTATCAAATATTCATAAAAAAGAGCTATAAATTCTAATTTTGTTAAACAACCTCTCTGCAAGAAATAGTCCAATATAGTGTTGTTGCTTTCATGATCCTTAATGGGGGGCATGAAAAACTATACAAATTTGTATAGATAAATGTTTCAGGATATACTTTAACTCGTTTTTTGGAATCGATGCCATGACCTGATTCTCCTTCTTGCCTTAAAGGGCTAGGCTTTAACCATAAGTAAAAGCTTATTTTGATGTTAAATCACAATATTACAGAATGATCGTTATCACAACATCACTGATCATCTCAATCATAGCGCTGTTAGTCTCAATCATCTCTCTGGCCCTATTTGTTTATATTTACAGAGTACACGTAGAGAGCATTTATTTCATTGAAGAGGTGGCAAAAAGTTACGCTGCCAGCGCTAAGATGCTTGATGATCTGCTCCGTGAGATAAACAAAAAACACATCGAATTGAAGGCACCAAATGTATCGGGATTAACCGAAGATAAATTATCAACCAACTTAAAGGAATCAAAAGAAACTGCACCTCAAATACATGACAGCAAGATGAAGGTTCTTCTTGCAGCTATGGAACATGAGATTACTGCTCGTGATGTGATGTTACAGCTTAACGTTACGAGAGAACATGCATCCAGACTCTTGGCTCAGCTATATACAGAAGGCTATTTAATTAGAACAAATGATAAAAAGCCTTTTAAATACATTATAAGTGATAAGGGTAAAAGTCTACTAAAGGGGTAAAATGAACGCAATATTAAACGGCGCCATTTGGCTCATAGGGCCTTTTATCCTAGCGCTTGCATTATCGTTCATGCTTGCGATATTAATGAAAAAGATGTTCTATGATTACGGTTCGCTTTACATATTTAAATATGAAATGAATGCAAATCAGTACTTTGGAAGTCTTCTAACGGTAAATCTGCTCGCTTCAGCTATTGCATTTGTTTTTATCTGGCTGGGCTTTATGACATCACATGATAAGCTACTGTGGTTTAACATCATCACATCATATATCACAAATACGAACCTTCAGCACTACATTAATCAACAGGTACCTTTCATTATCCAGACCTTCAGTTTGACCTTTTTGCAGTTCGTTGCCCCAGCCACGGGATTGGCCACGGTTGTAGCTACTATTAGGGGCATCTTTTTCAAAAAGCTGGGAAACTTCTACAGCGATTTTTTAATTTCCTTGCTGATCTTATCGCTGGCATCATTTGTCTCGAGCTTAATTGAGCTGTTTTTAGGAGTGCCTCTTGGCTATCCGTTCTCCAGGCTGACGGGGTATCTGCCTTCTCCCCTTGCTTATTATAACAGCATTACACTTCTAGGCAACAACGGTGGAACCTACTTTGCCCAAGGCGTAGCTGCAGCATCCTCTATGCCGAACGCTGCGGCAGCTTATTTTTACATTGTTTTGCTATATCTTTTCCCATTCAGTGTTGTTTCGCTTTTTGGGTTTGTCTCGAAAGATCTTCAGAACTCTACGGCGATGTTCATAGTAGTTGGTCTTTTCTACTTCGCGCTGATGTTCCTGCTGCTAGTTTCTACCCCATCTGCACTAAAACAAAACATAGCCCCACAGATGAGCACGATCTCCGCCCTTTCGCTTTTTTACGCCTCCATAGCAACTAATACGGGGGCTTCTGTCTTTCCCATAAGCGCTCTTTCCCCCATTCAGATATCGACCTTTCTTATTTTAATGCTGAGCGACAGCCTACCAGGTACAGTTGGAACTGGATTCATTTCATTACTATTTATTATCATTATAACTATATTCTTCTCCTCGTTGATGAGCGGGAGGATGCCAAAATACCTTGGATTCAGGCTGGATACAAAGGATATCAACACATCGGTGATAGGTTATATATTTCATTTCGCGCTTGTCCTCTCTGCAATACCTATAAGCCTTATGTATGTAAAGGGGTTCAGCTTTTCGGTAGGATACGGTTTTACACAGCTGCTTTGGGAGGTCGTTTCTGCGGCGGTTAACAACGGTTCCGATTATTACGGCTTCTTAGGAAACACGATAAGCCTGAATCTAATAACATCCGCTCTGATGGTTTTGGGCAGATATGTGCCACTTTATCTGGCGCTTAAGCTTTCAGAGTCGTTCTCGAAGAAGGAGCCATCTTATTCTATGACAGATATAAGAACCAATACGCCTGCTTTTTCCCTGGTGCTGGCGTTCTTCATTGTGGTTCTTGTTTTTATATCCGTGCTTCCGCTTCTGGCTCTTGGCCCTCTGTCCATAAGGTGAATAAAAAATGGAGCTCAGGGATTATCTCTTCATACTTAAAAATTCGTTGTTGCGCCTGAGCCCGCTTTATCTGAAGAGAAACCCGGTGATGCTGCTAAGCGAGATTTCCTTCTTTATAGTTCTTATCTACATGATCGTGGCGCGTGCGTTCAGCGGGTTCTATGCATGGATAGCCGTCCTAATCTTTTTAACGGTCTGGTTTGGAACCCTTGCGGATTCATATGCTGAACACCAGGCAAAAATAACCGCCTCCTCCCTGATACGAATAACCTCCACAATAAATGTTAGAAAGATCCTTCCTGACTCATCTGAGGTCTACGTCCCTCCTGATGTCGTAAGCGTGGGAGACATAATCCTTGTGCGGGTAGGCGAAATTATACCGTTGGACGGGGTTATAGTGGAGGGAACCGCTGCTATAGATGAGTCGCTTGTGACCGGCGAATCCCTGCCAGTCATAAAATCGATAAACGATGAGGTGATTTCGGGCAGCAAAGTTGTGAGTGATTACCTGAAGATAAGGGTAACAAAGACGCTGAAGGAATCGTATGTCTACAGGATAGCCGGCATGATCGAAAGGACCAAGCGGCCAAAGGGAGAAAGCGAAAGACAGCTGGACTCCCTTCTGTACGGTTTGACGTTTTTGCTTTCTTTGGTTATTGTGTCGCTAGGCCTGACGCTCTATCTTCTGGGCTATCCTTTGAACGTTCCTGTCCTTATGGGATTCTATGTGTGTCTCCTGCCAACCACAATAGGGGCGCTAGAGGAAGCCATAGGAATATCCGGGCTTGTCCGGCTATGGAAGATCAAGGTTATCTCAAAGTCAGGAAAGGCGATAGAGGCAGCGGGGGATACCGACGTCGTTCTTCTGGATAAAACCGGCACTATTACCTTAGGAAGAAGGGAGCCCATCAGGATTATTCCTCTTAACTCACACACGGAAGAGGAGGTTGCAAAGGCCCTCTTTCTGGCCTCCCTGCAGGATGACACTCAGGAAGGAAAGGCCATACTAAGATATCTTGAGGGGAAAGGATACGTGGCGGAGAACATAGACCAGGCGGTTCTTTCGTTCTATGAAGAGTTCTCTGCAAAGACGCGGAAGAGCGGCATACTTTACAGGCCACTGCGGCTTCCGGGCCGCGATCTTTTCAAGGAGATTAGATTGATAAGGAAGGCTGATTTCTATGGGGTGTACCTCAACGAAAAGGTCCCAATATTCAAGGGCGCCCCTGACGTAATGAGAACTCTCTTCTATGCGCCCCCAGACTTTGAAGAGAAAGTCAACGAAATTGCAAGGAACGGGGGAACACCTCTTGCGGTGGCAGTTGGAGATGAAATTATCGGACTACTGGAGCTGAGGGATATAATAAAGGAGGGCGTAAAAGAAGAAATAAAGAGGCTACAGAGCATGGGCATCGAGATCTACATGATAACGGGCGATCACCCACTTACCGCACAGAAGATAGCTGCCGAAGTAGGAATAAAGAACGTTATACCGCAGGCAAAGCCAGAGGACAAGTACAAAAAGGTAATAGAGGAGCAGCAGCAGGGAAAAACAATAGCAATGGTAGGAGATGGCACAAACGATGCGCCCGCTCTTGCCAGGGCAAACGTTGGACTGGCAATGTACAGCGGCACAGAAGTAGCTAAGGAGGCGGCGAACATGATCGACCTTGAATCCGATCCCTCAAAGATCATTGAGGTTATAAAGCTTGGCAAACAGCTCCTGATTACCCGAGGATCAATAGCCACCTTCTCGATTGCGAACGACATTTCAAAGTACTTCGTGGTTCTGCCTGCCCTCATAAGCTTCCTCGTAGCTGCAAGGTATCTAAACATACTGCATCTGCCTCTCGATGTGGCCGTTCTGGCCGCGCTTATATACAACGCTTTTATAATACCAATGCTGCTTCCGCTGGCCGTCAAGGGAATTTCGCTCAAGCCCAAGTCCCCGAGAAGGATCTTTCTTGAAAACGTGCTGGTTTATGGGCTTGGCGGAGTTATTCTCCCGTTTATAGCGATCAAGCTGATAGGGGTGCTACTTATTCTTCTGAGGTAGAACGAAATGGAATCTCGTTAATGGGAATAAGTTTTTAAACGGACGTTTACAAATTCTAAGCGATATGCCTCATTATAAGGGATATAGGAGAAAGACTAGGAAGCTTTTAACGCTGGAGGGCAAAAGAGGCCTCTCATACCTCCTTCAGGAATATAAGGTTGGAGATAAGGTTGTAATCAAGATTGATCCCTCTCAGCATAAGGGGATGCCTCACAGAAGGTATCACGGACGTGTGGGCATAGTAAAAGAAGTCCGGAAGAGGTCGCTAGTGATTGAAATAGAGGTTGGAAACAAGAAGAAGCTCATATATTCCAGGCTCGAGCACGTTGTGCCCCTGAAAGGTGGCACAAATGAAGCTAGTTAAAAGCAAGAAGATAACCATTCATGAGGCAAAGGAGATCCTAGCAGGTTCCCCAGAAGAAATGGACGAGCTGCAGAGAAGAACGTTCGATTACGTTAGCGCTTTCTCAAGGTTAAGCGCAGAGAAGGCTAAGGAGCTCGTTGAAAGGTTAGTTAACGAGACCGGACTCGAGGAGGATTACGCCATTCAGCTAGTTAACATACTTCCAAAGACCGCGGAGGAGATAAGAACTTATCTTCTAGGATGGAAGAAGATCGTTCCAACTGAAACGCTGAATAAAATACATGAAATAATCAAGTCAGCAGAAGCTTAAACGTCTCGTCGTTCTTCAACGCTTCATAGACCTGGCTTCTGTCGACTACCAGCTGTATCTTCTTAGATCTTCCATGCCTGCCCCTGTTTATGATAGGAGCTGACACGAGGCCCAGCATGTCGAGCTCGTTTATTATGGAGCTGATCCTCCTCTGCGTTAGAGGATCGAGGCCTAGCTTTTCACACACTTCTTGGTATTTCAGATAGACGTGACCTGTAGTTTCTCCAGAAGGAAAGCTGGCAATGGAATAAATAACGGCCTTTTCGTGGATCGGCAGCGAGGATATGGCTTCAAAGACCTTGTCCTTTTCTATGCTTTTTAATGCGTCCTGAACGTGTTTTTCTAGGATTTTATATGACCCCTCTCTTTCAGCAAGCTCGCCCGAAACCCTCAGCAGATCGACCGCCCTTCTCGCATCCCCGTGCTCGCTGCCTGAATAGGCGGCTATGAGGTTAATTATTTCATCCCCTACCGCTCCCTCAACAAATGCCTCCTTAACTCTTTCCTTAAGTATCATCCGGAGCTCATCGGCAGTATAAGGAGGAAACAGTATCTCCTCCGCTCTAATGCTGCTGTAAACCCGTCCCTCTAGATATTCGACAAATTTGAGATCGTTCGAGATCCCGACCAGAGTAATGAAGCTTCCTGGCATGGAATATATACTGTCGTACCTTGTTAGCTGATAGAGTATGTCGTTACCTACGTCCTTTTTTATTGGTGAATTAAGAAGAAAATCTATCTCGTCCAGGACCAGCAGAAGCTTAAGTTTTCCCTTAATCATGTGGTCAAATATTCTTTTTTGAACTTCACTTATTGAAAGGCCAGTAAAGGGTATCTTCAGCCCCAAAAACTCAGCTACCTCACTAAGAACCCTGTATGGGGTTCCGCTGATTCGGCAGTTAACATAAGCAAAGATTGTTGATGGTTCCTTAACGTACCCCATTAGCCTGTTAATAACGTACCTTGCCACCATGGTCTTACCTGTGCCCGTTTTCCCGTAAAGAAGAAGATTGGAGGGTTTGGAGCCCTTTATGATGGGCGAGAGGGCCTCTCCTATCTTTTTTATCTGCTCGTCTCTGAAAAGTATCCTGTCCGGAATATAATCTATACTAAGAACCTCTCTGTTCTTGAATATTGATTTTCCAGTAGCTACCTTATTAAAAATTTCATTGAGAAAATCAGACATTAACCCCTACACCCCTTGTTTTCCTCTGCATCTTTTTAACAATGAATATTAATAATAATACAGAATTAAAAACATAAAAACAAAAAATATTTACCAATGATAAAACAAAATTAACAAAATCATCATAGCTATCAAATCATCATAATAATAAAAACCATAATTAGAGGATTCAGAGGAAATATGGGGTGAGGGCATAATTAACCTGAATGTTAAGGACCTGTTAATCTGAATGTTTTTGCATGGTGAAGATGAACCCCTTTATTTCCTCTGGAGCTGCTGGAGCTTTGTTATCCATCATTAACCGTTAACTGACCCCTACGTTTCCACTGGAGCCACTGCAGTCTTAAAAATAGAATCTGCTGATACTGCCACTGTTAAAACACGTTAAGGTCAGAAAGCTAACGAACGGCATTTGATAACTTGTTAACAAAAATTTGTCTTTAACTTTATTTTAAAGGGCTGTTAATATATCTCCAGTTAAAGTTGCCAAGGAAGGCAATAAAACTGGAATTTGAAGATGAAAACGGAGCTAAATACCTCTTCAAGGTAGAGGGGAATATAGAAAAGGATAAGGTTCTCAGGCTTCTCGAGCTTTACGAGCTTATTTCAGAAAGCGAATCAGAAAAGAAAACCGAGGATATAACAGCGGCAGACAGCGATCTCTTCAACCTTATCAGAAAGGTTATAAGGGAAATGCCCCTAACCGGGTTCACGTCCAAGGATGTCCTGGCCGTTCTCGAGGACAAGCACAATATAAGCGTTAAGCTTCCTATAATTTCAACGTATCTTAGAAGAATGAATGACAGAGGAGAACTGGTGAGAAGAAAGGAGGGAAGGGAATGGGTGTACCAGCTGAGAGAGATTCAGAGCGTAACGCTCAAGAAGAAAGCAGCTAAAATGTAAAGACCCATCCTCTTTTCTCAATCTTTTTACTCTCTCTCGCAAAGTAGACGCCCTTTCCTTGTGTTACGTGGCCTATTCTATGAATAATTGTGTCGTGTTCCTTTGCCTTTTTTATTACTTCCTGCTCTTTTTCAGGGGGCACGGTAAATACCATCTGGTATTCCTCTCCCCCGTACATCGCATCGAGAAGAGGATCTCTGCCCTCCTCTTCTATCATTTTTATTATTTCTTCACTCATTGGATAGTTCTCAATCAGAAAACGCAGGCCGCTCTGTTCGGCCATTTCGTTTAGCGTAAAAGCCAAACCATCGCTGGAATCCATGGAGGAAGTTACGAGCCCAGATTCAACTACGTCGAGATTGAACTCAACGGGAGGCTCGGGCTCATAAACCCATTTAAGAGCCAGCCCTTTAAGTCTGCTGTTTCTGATTTCCCTTCCCTTAACAAGGTAGTCAAGGCCAACAGCCGTCAGGCCAAACTCACCAGTAACATATATCAGATCTCCGGGTTTCGCTCCTCCTCTGAGGACCTTGTTTTTATAGCTTCCAAAAAGGACGCAGTCGATGGCAAGATCGTTTGCCCGGTTAACATCTCCTCCTATGAGTTTTATTCCATATCTGACCGACAGGTCCTTTATGCCCATCAGCATATCCTTTATCTGTTCTTCCTTGATGCCCTTTCTGAGCGCCACGCTGAGCATCATGAACTCAGGTCTAACCCCCTTGGTCGAAACGTCCGAGAGAACCGAAACCAGAGCCTTTCTGCCCACCTGATACCAGCTCATGCCCTTTGGAATGTCCGTGCTCTTAACAAGCATATCCACCTTAAAGGCCAGTCCGTTTGGCAGGTAGGCAACGTCATCGGTTAGAGGATAATCTTCCGTTTCGAAGAGCTGCCTGATAATTTCAATGATCTGCAGCTCGTTCATTTACTATCATCCAGCTTTGCAATATTTAACGATAATTTAAAACCGCGCTCATTCCTTAAACTGCTTCACGAACAGGTAGATCTGCTGATTTCCTTTAAGCTCCTCGATTATCCTCTCCGTTATCTTCTTAGCGGGATCCTTTAGTCCGATCCTTTCCTCAATGTCCTTGAAGCTCGAGAAGGGCTTCTTTTCCTTTTCCTTTATGATCGCGTTCATCAGGGTTTTGCCTATGCCTGGTATGAGCTCAAGGGAGTTCAGCCTTGGAGTTACGGGCATTGCCGTGTTGAAGAAGTTAACGAACCTCTGCTCGTTCTCTCTAACTATAAGCTCAACGGCCTGTGGCAGCGTGTTCTTGGCTATGGGGCTGAGATCCTCATACTTCAGCCTGCCGAGGACGCTGAGTATCTTGTCTCTCTTCTCCTTGCTTATGTTGACCTTCTCCAAAATCACGAAGCTCGTGTTAGGCATGCCTAGCAGCTCCAGAAGCATGAAATAATCGCTCCCTATCGACTGCACTATTGTTCCTCTCTTCCCCCTTACAGTCACAGATTCAGCATTTAGCTTGAAATCTAAAACATATGCTACGCTCTCATATTTTTTCTGCAGCTGCATTTACACTACTAATAATTTCAAACAGCATATAAAAGCTTAGCTAAAAACAGAGCAACAAACAGCAGGAGAAGCAAAACGATTTACGTTTTTGTTTTTAAATATCGCGCTTTTTCCTTCGCGGACTTGATCGTGCCGAACGTCCTCAGCGGCACGGCCCTGACCCCGAATCTTCTCATGAGAAACACCACAAACAGCAGATCCTCCTTTCTGGCCTCATAGTAATTGAACTTTAGCAAAGCCCTGTTTTTGTCAAAGAACCCAACGACCCTAACCTCAACCTTGTAGACGAGGGACTCGCCCCCAAGCGTAACTATCGCGCTGTTTAAGGCCTCAACGACCTTTTTAGGATCGGTCTCATCAACTAGCGCAAGGACGTATCTTGTCCTAAACCTCTTCAAAGAGCCTCCCATCCTCCAGAAGCGCGGGAAGGGACTCAAAGAGCCCCCTGTACATCTTCTTTCTTTCAAACCCCTCCTCTTCGAAGTACATAGTAAGGGCTCTTCTAAGGATTGACGGCGGAGCGAGATCCATGGCGGACTCAGCGCCGCTTGCGTACAGCAGGGGTATCCTGTAGGTCTCTCTTAACAGCCTGATGAAATCGCTGTGGGCTTTAGGATCCATTATAAACCCGTTCAGATCAGCAATCACCGCAAGGACCCTGTTGGGGTGCCTTCTGACGTAGGCAATGGCATCCTTATAGTTTTTAGGAGATGCAACTATCAGAGGGGCCCTGAAATCCCTTTCGGGATCGTACCTGTATCTGTAGAGCTTAACCTTCCTTGACCTGCTCGGCTTAACTTCAATATCACGCGCCAGAGCAACTCTTGTTCCTATGATGTCAAGGACGCTTAACGAATTAGCATCGACGAGCCTTATGAACAGGTCCGCTTTAAGCAGCTCCCTAGCGCTGACAATCATACCAAAAGCACTCTTTTTTTGAACAAATAAAAACATATCCCGTTTGTTGATCTTCGAAACGGATAGTTTATAAAAACAAGACTGCGTTTTTATTAAAGGCAAAGTTTATAACAGAAACCGCCTTATTATTTTTATGGCTACCGCATACGTATTAATTAACACGGACATGGGATACGAGGGGGACGTGCTGAAGGAGCTAAAGAACATACCCGGCATAAAGGAGGTTTACCTTGTATATGGAGTATATGATATCATAGCTAAGGTAGAGGCAGACTCCATGGAACAGGTAAAGGAGATCATAACGTGGAAGATCAGAAGGCTTGAAAAGGTAAGATCCACGCTCTCAATGATAGTTATGGACTGAAAAGCCCATGCTTTCTTAAAGAAATATATTAAGCGAGCCAGACCAATACCCCTCATGCTTATAATTGCAGGACTGGGTGTAAGCCCCAGATCAACGGCCCCGCTGAGCCTGCTTGAGAGATGTAGGGGAGCAAGAACATACCTTGACGTCTACACCACGTACATGGATGAAGAGGAAATAGTATGGCTGGAGGAAGCCCTGGGCGCGATCCGCGCAGGCAGAGAGGACCTTGAGAGTCCGGAGAAAATCCTCGGAGAAGCATCCACGGGGGACGTGTGCTTGCTGGTATATGGGGATCCGTACATAGCAACCACGCACCAGTCTCTGAGGGTTATGGCCATGAGGAGGGGCATTCCGGTAAGAACAATCTATTCCTCAAGCTTCATAAACGCCGTGCTTGGTGAGTGCGGGCTGCATGCGTACAAGCTCGGGTTTATCGGCTCCATTCTTAGGGGAGATGTCGGCTCAAGAAATTACGTATACAGACAGGTCGGCAGAACGCTTGAGCTCAGAAGACACTCAGTAATTATACCCACCGGATATAACGGCAGCTTAGGTGATCTTTTTGAGGACCTGTCTGCTGCTGAGAGGAACTTCAAGGAGGGCTTCTTTTCCGATGATACATATCTGATAGCGGTCAGCAGAGCGGGCAAGGACGATCAGCGCATCGTGGCAGGCACGCTGGGAGAGCTGGCTAAAGACAAGCCTCAGATAAAGGAGCCCTTCTCGCTGGTGGTACCCGGAGAGCTCCACTTTACGGAGGAGGAAGCACTGGAGGCTCTTGGTTTAAAAGTTAACTCAAACGTAAAGAAAAGCACTGCGGAGCTCAGGACCTCGAGGATCATCCAGAAGGTCAGAAACGCCGTTAAAAAGGCGGATCAGCGGCTGATCGATAAATACAGGGGCGTCTTCGAGAACTCCGAGCTATACCTCAGGGATGCTGAAGAGCTTTTGGCGCAGGGGGACCCATCTACGGCCCTGATGCAGGCCGCATACGCGGAAGGCCTGATAGACGCGCTGAGGCTTCTCGGAGAGGACATAAAATGGGAATAGCTGGCCCGGGTCCTAGATTCTTATTATCATGCTTCCTGGACTGCCTTGCTGCAGCAGTCTGATCATGTTACGCGGAACGTCAATCGCGGCCGCGCTGCTCCTTATGGCGAGGGTTCTGTCTGAAATGAACGAGCTCTTTCTTATAACTATGTCAGTTGGATGTGAAAGGCTTAGATCGCTGTGCCCGTAAGCAGTAAACGAGAAGCGGTGATCTTCAACCACTATCTGAATCTCCATTATTTTTCCGCTTCTTATCTCCCTCTTCATCTCGAGGGGCAGATCGTTGACGCTCGCCGATGCCCTCACCCCAATTATGCAGTCCCCCCGTGGAGACAGATGTTCCTCCTTTGTGACCTCTATAGTAGTGCGGTGGAGAGCAGTAACGTTCCTGTGTCCCCAGAACTCAACTACGAACTCCATAATCTAGATCAGGCCTTGAATATCGTGCTGGTTATGTTTTCAAGGGTTTCCCTGTACTTGTTGTTTGGAAAAGCTTCAAGATGGGCCATGGCCCTCCTGTAGTGGCTCTCCAGGGCTTCGTTAAGAGCCATCTGACCCTCGCGATTGAGCCTGTTAATTAGCTCATTGAAAACCTTGCCCTTATCCTTCATATCGTCCTTGATCTGATATATGATCCCTAGGCTCTCCCCGAACTCATACGCCGCATCTGCGAATGAGGGGAGGGCAGATAAAAGGGCCCCAAGCTTGGCAGCGGCCCCAAACAGAGAAGCGGTCTTGTTGATTATAACCTCCATGTACTCCTGTATGCTAACGTCTCTGTCCTCCCTGAAAAGCGAAAGCTCCTTGAACTCCCCCGCGCTCATGCTTATGCTCGTCCTTGCAAGCACGTCTATCAGCTCTGGCATTCGATACTGGTTGATAAGGTCTATCACAACCCCAAATATGTAATCAGTGATCAAAAGGGAGCTGTCTATCCCGTACGTCTTGTAGAAGGGCGGACTGCCCCTTCTGCTCACCTCCTTATCAATAACGTCGTCGTGTATAAGCGAAAGGCTGTGCATGAGCTCGATTGAGAACCCGGCATTCAAAATGTCCTCCTTCTGACCGAGGCTTCTGTTAACAAGAGCAAGAATAAGAGGCCTAATCCTCTTGCCTCCCCCTATTGAATAAATCACCATACGAGAAAGCTCGTCGTTGCCGTAGCTCATCAGCTTGTTGACCAGGAGCTCATCAAAATTGGGTATAACTTCGGCAACGATTTCGTTAAAAAGCTCCTCTATCTGCATCAGTTCGCACCTATCCAAAGAAAAAAAGAACGTGCATTTAAGTATTAATTATAAACTTATGAGACCGCTGAGATTGTAGTTAAGGCTAAATCGCTCCGCGCGCTAAAAAATATACAATGCTTTCAAAGGAAAAAAGGCAGCTCGTTGCGGAGATACTTAGAAGGGGAGGAACCCTGCTGGCCGAGCCATGTCCCAGGTGCGGAGGCATACTTGTGAGGTATAAGGGCAGAACCTTCTGCCCCAACTGTGATAATATAAACAGCATTGAGGACCTTGAGGCCAAAGCCGAGATCAGGCCCGCTGAGCTCAAGGACATAGAGGACATGATAAAGCAGCGGCTCGCTGCCGTCCTGAAGAACGAGACCGATGAAGAGAAGGCCTCGAGGATAGCGCTCAACTATGCAAACGCGCTGAAGGCCCTGAGGGAGCTGGGCAGGAAGAATGAAGGTTGAAGTTCTCAGGCTTTTTCACCGAAAGGAGAGGGACAAGAGGGTAACTACGCACTGCGGTCTCGTTGGAAGGGCCTTTGGTGCCTCTGGAATGTACATTTATGGTGATCGCGACGAAAGCGTAGCGTCATCAATAAGGAAAGTTAACGAAACCTGGGGCGGCAGCTTCTTTGTTGAGTTCGTAGAAAGCTGGAAGGATGTGATAAGGAGGGCAAAGGAGAGGGGATCGATCGTCGTAAACCTCACGATGTACGGAATACCCCTTCCGGAGAAGCTCGGAGAGCTGAAAAGCGCGGGAAGGGACATCCTGGTCATTATTGGCTCCGAGAAGGTGCCGATAGAGGTCTACAGAATGTCTGACTACAACATATCGATAGGCACGCAGCCCCATTCAGAAGTGGCTGCTCTGGCGATTTTCCTTGACAGGATCTTTGATGGGTCGGAGTTTTATAGGGAGTTCGCCGGGGCAAGGCTCAGGATAGTCCCTCAGGAGAAGGGCAAGAAGGTGATTCAGCTAAAAAGCGAGGACCTGAGATAGGACAGAAGGGCTGAAGGGAGGATCTCGGCCAGTCTGAGGATCAGGCGGGGATCCCCCAGCACCCTTTTCATGAGCTTTGAGTGATAATCAAATTCATCTCCAGAGATGCTTATTCCAGAGTCCCGGATCAGCCTGACGCCCTTCAACAAGGCCCTGTTGTCCAGCGCCTCGTATACTTCCCTTATTCTTAGCTGCCTATAAAGATCCCTGCCCGGCCCTTTCTCATAGAACTCGCTGTTGTATCTCTTAAGCTGCCCATTCGCAGCAAGGGATCCCGCATAAATTCCCCCAAGAGCGCCAAATATTATCCCTCCGCCGGTAGTTGGTTTGGCCTGTCCGCCAGCGTCACCTATCTGCACATAGCTTTCATCGTTGGCCCCAGTATAGGGGCCTCCAACTACTATTCCCGAGCTGAACACCTTTATCGGCCTGCCCCTGATGCCCGCAAGGTCCGCAACCTTCTCGATGATCCTGAGTGATTGATCAGGGGGGCCCACGGCCCCGATCTTGGCCATGCCATCTCCGTAGGGTATGTACCAGGCAAAAAGCCTGCGCATAATATCCTTGTTAATATATACAGCTATTCCCTCGTAGTAGTTCTCCTTGACAGCGTAGACAGTCTGGGTTGCCCGAACCACCTCCTCTTTCAGGGGGTACCCAGATACGCCCGTTGCATTAATCACGTACTTTGCCGTGAGCTTCTTTCCTCTGATGTAAATTGTATTTACACCGTTTTTCCTGCTGTAAATGGCATAGCTGCCGAGCTCAACGTCGGAGCCGGCCTTAACGGCCATCCTTGCCATCAGCTTATCAAACAGCTCCCTGTTAAGTACTATGAGCTCCTGATCGAAGCCAAACTCAAACCCCTCGTCTCCAACGAAGACCTTACCGAATTTCACCCTAGCCCTTACTGCGCTCTCGAAGCCCGATCCAATCATTTCAAGCCCAGATGAGCTCACAAGGCCCCCGCATATCTCCGGGATTCCCACTTCGGTGTCCTTCTCAATCAGCAGGACTCTTGCCCCATCTGAAGCCGCAGCTCTTGCCGCGGCCGATCCCGACGGGCCGGCTCCAATGACCACGACTTCATAATCGGGCTCCAAGCCCCACGTTTCATAAGTTCATAGTCAGATTTATAAATATCGTGCGTATTAACGAAAGCGGATGTCTTCGCAGCCTCAGGTTAAAGCTATAATCAGAATGGCGGGCAGGGATCTAAACGGGACAAAGCCTTTACTTGCTGCCCTAAGGGACATTAAGGGCATTAATTTCACTCTTGCGTATGCAATTGTTAGAGCGCTTAGGCTGGACCCCTCAATGAGGCTGGGCAGGCTTAGCGACTCCCAGCTTCAGGCCCTTGAGAAGGCCATAACGAATCCAAAATCTCTGAACCTTCCGGGATGGCTTCTTAACAGGAGGAAGGATCTCGAAACTGGCCAGGACCTCCATCTCCTGGAGAGCGACCTTGTGCTGAAGATCAAGGAGGACATAGAGAGGGAGAAGACGATCAACTCCTGGCGCGGCTTCAGGCACTCTCTTGGCCTCAAGGTCAGAGGGCAGAGGACAAGGACTACCGGAAGGAAGGGACAGACCGTAGGAGTTAGAAAGAAGGCCACCGCCCAGCAGGCAGCTGCCCAGCAGCAGACTCAGAAGAAGGAGGGTGAGAAGTAAATGGGAGACCCCAAGAAGCCCAAGAAGACCTATTCGACACCCAGAAATCCCTGGGACAGGGCAACGCTTCAGAGGGAGCTAGAGCTGATAGGAAAGTATGGGCTGAAGAACAAGAGGGAGCTCTGGAAGGCATCCACAATAGTCTCCGATATAAGGAGGCAGGCGAGGATGCTTCTTGGAACTCACGAGGAAATCAGGAGGGAGCAGGAGAAGATGCTCATAACCAGGCTTTATCAGATGGGCCTGTTAGAGGAGGGGGAACTCAACCTCGACAGCATCCTCAACCTAACGGTCGAGGATCTCCTTGAAAGGAGGCTTCAGACGATGGTGCTTAAGAAGGGGATCGCAAAGACCATTCATCAGGCAAGGCAGCTTGTCGTCCACAAGAAGATAATGATAGGGGACAGGGTTGTAAACAGGCCTGGGTATCTTGTGGGAAGGGAGGAAGAGAATCTGATCAAGGTGAAGGAGGCATGAGCGAGGAGAAGAAGGAGGAAGCTGAAGCACAGAAGCAGGAGACGGAGGCTCAGGAAGCTCCTCAGGAGGAGAGATGGGGCATAGCCCACATCTACAGCAGCTTCAACAACACCATAGTTCACATTACTGACCTGTCGGGAGCTGAAACCATAGCGTTCAGCAGCGGAGGGCAGCACGTCAAGGCCGACAGGCTTGAAGGCTCTCCTTATGCTGCCATGAAGGCCGCCTCTGCTGCGGCAGCTGTTGCCAAGGAAAAGGGGATAACCGCACTTCACATATACGTGAGGGGAGAGGGCGGCACGGGCTCAAAGACTCCGGGCCCAGGGGCCCAGGCCGCAATAAGGGCTCTGGTAAGGGCTGGATTTAAGATAGGAAGGATCGAGGACGTCACGCCAATTCCGCACGACAGCACAAGACCTCCGGGTGGAAGGAGGGGCAGGAGGACTTAAATGACTGTAGAAGTTATCGAGCACGACAAGCTAAACCTGACTTTGAGGATAGATTCCTACCCACTTGACCTGGTGAATGGAATAAGAAGGTATGCGATGTCCGAGGTTCCAACCCTTGCAATAGAGGACGTTGTAATAATTGAGAACAGCTCCCTGGTGTACGATGAGGTAATAGCCCACAGGCTTGGGCTCATACCTCTCAGGACGCCCAAGAAGTACATAGAGGCCGGACAGGCCCAGCTTATGTTCGTTCTCGATGCAAGCGCGGACAACGCTACGAGAACCGTCTACTCAGGAGATCTGGTTTCGGTCGAGGACAAGGAGGTCAGGCCTATATCCAACGAGATCCCGATAATAAAGCTGGCTCCAAAGCAGAACGTAAAGCTGGAGGCCTATGCAAGGCTGGGAAAGGGAAAGCAGCACAGCAAGTACAGCCCAACCTCAAAATCGGTTGTCAAGCCAACCCCTCTGATCGTCATAAAGAATCCAAAGACGCAGAAGGCCAAGGAGATAGCCGAATCCTGTCCCCGCGACGTGTTCGAGGTGAGCGGCGGGGAGCTGAAGGTCAAGAACAGGTACGCCTGCACCTTCTGCGAGGAGTGTCTCAAGGTCGACAGGGAAAGCATACAGATAAGCGAGGAGCCAAACAGCTACATCCTGAGCATTGAAAGCATCGGACAGCTCGAGGCGAAGGATATAGTGCTGGAGAGCGTTAATCTTATGATAAAGGATTTTGATGAGTTTGAGAGGAGGGTTGATGAGATCTGATGGCTGAGAACATAGAGACTCTGAAGTCGCTAAGGGAAGCGTACAGGGAGACAAGGAGGCCCATATGGAGGGCTGTCTACAAGGAGGGCTCAAGGAGCGCTCTCAAGCACGTTGTAAACGTCTCCAAGATAGAGAGGCTCGTTCCTGACGGAGCATATGTGGTTGTGCTCGGGAAGGTCCTGGGAGGCGGCAGCCTCACGAAGAAGGTGCACGTTGGAGCCTTCGGGTTCTCAAGGGCTGCTAAGGAAAAGATAAATAAAGCGGGAGGCGAAGCCCTAATGATCGACGAGTTCGCAAGAAAGTACAAGGACCAGGGAGGGATCATAATTGTCAAGTGAAGTAGTTTACATAGATGGAGCGGGAACGATCATGGGAAGGCTAGCAAGCGTTATAGCAAAGATGCTTCTCCAGGGCAAGAAGGTTTACGTGTTCAACGCCGAGAAGATACTGATCTCAGGCAACAGGAGGTCGGTTATAGAGGAATGGAAGCAGAAGCTCGAGATAACCAGCATAGTTAATCCAGTGCACACGCCCAAGCACTACAGGAGGCCCGACAGGATCTTCAGAAGAGTGGTCAGGGGGATGCTCCCCTTCAGGAAGCCCAAGGGAAGGACAGCCTTCAAGAACCTTATAGTTTACCACGGGCTGCCCGAGGAGTTCAAGAACGTATCGCTCTACAAACCGGAGGAGGCGATTGCAAGGGGCTTCCCGACAGATTACATAATGTTGGGCGAGCTGGCGAGGGAGCTGGGGTGGAAGGGAGATGTCAACTAGGCTGAAGAGAAGGGTCTACTCGGGGTCAAGAAAGAAGGCCAAAGCGTTCGCGACGATAGCCCCTGGAACGGGTGTAGTAAGATATAACGGGATGCTTCTGGAGGCGCTTCCAGAGGTGATCAGATCAATTATAAGCGTTCCCATAAAGCTCCTTGGAAACAACCGCTTTAAGGTTGACATAAGGGTCAGGACTAGAGGGGGAGGTCAGATAGGACAGGCATACGCGGCCGCAATAGCTATTTCCAGGGCCATAGTGGACTACTTCAAGGACGAGAAGGACATCAAGCAGAAGATTCTGAGCTACGACAGACACCTGCTGATAGGCGACGAGAGACAGAAGGAGCCGAAGAAGTTCGGCGGACCCGGAGCAAGAAGAAGGGAGCAGAAGTCCTACAGGTAAGCCATTTTAGGACCACAACATTAATACGTTTCTTTAATTGAGCTTATTTATGACAAGGAAGAAGAGGAGAGTAATTAAGCCTGTAAAGAGGACCCTTCCGAAGATCCTGAGGTGTCCTAGATGCGGAGCAATAGCTGTTAGGGTTATGAGGCAGAGCGACAAGTGGGTTGTTGTCTGCGGATCGTGCGGGCTGAGGTATGAGACGCCGCTTTCATCCAAGGAGTACATTGACATCTACAACGAGTTCGTCGACGCGTTCAACGCAGGCAAGATAGGTTAAAGGTGCGTAAAGTAAATATAAAGGGGCCCTTTTGGTATATTGGGATGGATCAGATAGCTAGGATCAAGCTTACGTCAAGCAGCCTTGAGGACATAGAGAACGTCAGCAAGGCCATCAGGGAGATGGCCGAGAAGATAGGGGTAAAGGTAAGCGGCCCCATACCCCTTCCCACCAAGAGGCTCCTGGTTGTGGTGAGAAAGGCCCCATCGGGGGAGGGAACGCACACGTACGATAAGTGGGAGCTGAGGCTGCACAGGAGGCTCATAGAAATAGCCTACAACGAAAGAGTAATGGCCCAGCTGACCAAGATCAACTTTCCACCTACCGTCAACATAGAGATTGGTTTCAGGTTCAGGCGGTCCTGAGCAAAATAAAACTCAGGATCTTTTCCTTTCCTCCAGCTTAAGTATCGCAAGCGCTATATCTCCATTAGATTCCCTCAGGGCCCTTTCAGCTTCATCCCTGCTGACCCCGGCCTCCCTTGCAACCAGAACTATGTCCTCCTCCTTTATCTCGGGCTGCTGGGGCTCCTCCCTTTTCAGCTCGCTCCTAGTTACAGTCCCCCCAATTATTTCAAAGCTTGTGGTTCCCTGCATGGATACCAAGTTAACCGCGGGCTCCCTGATCACGTACTCCTCCCTATCGGTCCTTATGATGACCTCCCTTACGTTCGACAGCTCCGTGATCTTGACGCCCATCTTCTCGAGCATCCTCCGCATATCCCTGTTCATCCTGAACATCTTACATTTCCGTTATTCGTTAGGAGATAATTAAACTTAATGTTATGGGAGCGCTGCGGCTGTGGGCATTTGTTAAGTTAACGTTATATCAGCGGGGAACGTACGAGGATAATGATGTCAGAGGATCTTGGTGCTAATATCAGGCTAATGAGGATGCTGGGCCGACTGGGCTCCATAAAGGCCGAGTTCGCCACAGATAGGCCGGACTTCAAGTTCGACTACATAAACATAAACGGCCCAAAGAAGGGCGAGATAGTTGACGTTGGGCTGTGGCTGGCCCCGGCCCTGGCAGAAAGGGGCCTCATTAAGGTTGATACTGAGGAGTTCGAGGTAGAGGTGTTCAACGCCCTCAACAAGGAGAAGATGCTGGGAACTTTCCAGTTGGGGCCTCTTCCTCAGGACTTCTACCAGAAGTTCTCTCTGTACGTGAAGTTAAAAAAAGATGACCAAAGGATAAAAATGTATGTCTATGATCTGATTAAAATAAGGATCAACAAGATAGTTCAGATGGCCGTTCAGGGGGTAGAGCCGGAGAAGCTCTCTTCGCTTCTGACGCCGGAGGAGATAATGCTTTACAGG
>JAGDXK010000023.1:0-3693 GCA_023256405.1 Nitrososphaerales archaeon | reverse complement strand
AGGAGGATAAAGTCAGAGATAGAGGGGTGGTACTCGAACGTAATAAGTGAGGGCTGATGGTCTACACCCAGTCAAAGCTTTACGATCAGTTCGAGCTGTTCCTGAAAAGCTTCAGGGGACCCGATGGCAGGTACAAGTACAGGGACCAGATATCCAAGCTGGCGGCCGAGGTGAAGAAGTCGGTTGTCATAGACTACCAGGACATACTGAAGTTCGACCCGGACCTGGCCGTGATGCTCGTTGAGTCCCCCGACGTTGCCCTGAGCGAGCTATCCAGGGCCGCGTTCGAGACTCTGAAGGTCGAGAACCCGGTTTACGCCGAGGAGGTCAAGAACGAGTTCAGGGTAAGGATAAGGGGGCTTTCCGAGAGGCTCAACCTGAGAAACGTGAGCTCGAAGTACATAGACAGGCTCGTCTCAGTTGGCGGAATGGTAGTCAGGACCTCAGAGGTCATGCCCCTTCTCAAGATAGCAGCGTTCGTGTGCCCACGGGGGCACCTGAACATGATCCCGCAGCAGGGCACGTCGCTCAGGAAGCCACCGAAGTGCATGGAGTGCGGGGAGAAGGAGCTCGAGCTTGACAGGTCGCGGAGCGTCTTCACAGACTATCAGGTTATAAGGATCCAGGAGCTGCCTGAGGAGCTGCCCCCGGGACAGCTTCCGCAGTACATAGACATTGAGATCGAGGGGGACCTCGTGAACGTTTCAAGGCCGGGAGACAGGGTCGTCGTGACGGGAATAATCAGGGCCGAGCAGGAGAAGGGAAGGAGGAACGCGCAGACGAGCCTCTTCAAGATAAAGCTTGAGGGCCTCTGGATAGAGGAGCTCGCGCGGGGGAATGAGAAGATCGAGATAACCCCAGAGGACGAGGCGAGGATCCTGGAGATAGCCAGAAGCCCAAACGCATATGAGATGCTGATAAACTCGGTGGCCCCCGGCATCTACGGGCACGAGGACATAAAGGAGGCCCTGCTGCTTCTCGCGGTCGGATCGCCACAGGTCACGCTTCCCGATGGGCAGACGCTCAGGGGGGACATTAACGTGCTACTCGTGGGAGATCCAGGAACCGCGAAGTCGGAGCTTCTCAAATACATATCGAGGCTTGCTCCAAGGGCGCTTTACACAAGCGGAAGGGGATCAACGGCAGCAGGACTAACCGCTGCCGTGGTAAAGGAGAGCAACGGGATGATGATGCTCGAGGCGGGAGCCGTGGTGCTTGCAGACCAGGGCATAGCGTGCATCGACGAGTTCGACAAGATGAAGCCAGAGGACAGGAGCGTTCTTCACGAGGTTATGGAGCAGCAGACGGTCAGCGTGGCAAAGGGGGGAATTGTGGCAACGCTCAACGCCAGGACGTCAATACTTGCAGCAGCAAACCCGGCCTTCGGCAGGTACGACCCATACAAGAACCTCTACGAGAACGTAAGCCTTCCGATACCGCTCCTCAACAGGTTCGACCTTATATACGTGGTCAGGGACATCCCGGAGAAGGAGAGCGATGAGAAGCTTGCTGACCACATACTGGAGATAAGGAGGAAGAGCGCCTACAGGATGGCTCCGCCCATAGACTTCATGCTGCTCAGGAAGTACATCGCGTACACGAAGAGGGTCAACCCTGTTCTGAGCGAGGATGCATCAAAGAGGATCAAGGAGTTCTATCTCCAGATGAGGAGCATGAGCCAGGAGGGAACCATAGCAATAACGGCCAGGCAGCTCGAAACGCTGATAAGGCTCACGCTGGCAAGGGCGAGGCTCCTTCTCAAGCCGGTTGCAGATGCCGAGGACGCGGAGAGGGCGATAGCCCTTGTGAGAAAGATGCTCGAGACAGTAGGAATAGACGTCAGAAGCAGGAAGATGGACATTGGTGGCATACTCCAGGGGAAGCCCGCAAGCGAGAGGACGAAGCTTCAGATAGCTCTTGAGACCATAAAGAACCTCTGCGGCCCGAACAACGAGCCGGTGGAGGAGAGGAAGCTTATAGACGAGCTGGTGAAGACCGGGAAGTTCACCAACGAGGAGGCGGTGAGGATAATAATGATGATGCTGAGAAACGGGCAGATATACGAGAAGGCGTGGCGCAAGTACTGCGCGGTATAAATAAACAGGATCGCTCAAAATTAACTAAATTGAGCATTTTATAAAAGAGTTTAAACAAAAAAAGCTTTAAGGAAAGCTAAAAAAAGAAAAAAGTAAAATGCAGACCAGGTTCAGGAAGAGAAAGGCAATCTCGCCTATAATAGCAACGCTGATACTGATCGTTATAACGGTGATCGCGGGAATACTGCTGTACAGCTTCGTGTCCGGCTACATCTCGAGCCTGACGTCCACATCATCAACGACTGTGCCTAACGTCAAGGTAACATATGTATCGTATTCTAGTTCTACTCATACAATCACGCTATATGTTCAGAACTTTGGAACATCGCCTGTAACTTTCGCTAGTAACGCGTACGTTTACTTCTCAAACGGCACGTACGTTACTACCTCTACATTAAAGCCAGCTTCATCATCTTCGCCAACAGTTCCACCCAACAGCGTTGTTGAATTTACAATATCAGTATCATCTGGCTTAAAGACAGGATATTCCTATTACGTTGAGCTGACAACTTCAACGGGCTACACAATCAACTCGCCAACCTTCTACGTGTCTTGAAACTGCAACCATATATAACAGGAGATCATTTATTTTTTGATTTTTAAGAGCGTTTTGAAATGATTTTTAAACATTATTCTAATTTAACTAAAGATCAATTTTTGTTATGCTAGAGCCTTTAAATATAAGCTAAGCCCTCTTAAAAATGAGCTCAAATGGTAGAGGCATACTGCGTCAAGTGCAGGGCAAAGAGGGAAATTAAGAACCCACAGGAAGTAACTCTCAAGAATGGAAGGAAGGCAATAGTCGGAGTCTGTCCGGTCTGCGGAACGAAGCTCTACAGGATACTCGGAAAGAAGTAAAAAATCAAGCGCAATTAAAAAGGCAATTTTTTTGTTTTTGTGATGAGCTTCTCTAAGCGATTTGAAAATTTTTAATAATGTTAAACGCTGAAAAGCTCGGCTATATCTGCAACGTAATCTCCCGCGAAGAGGCTGGAGTAACATATTGGGCACGCCGTAACTGCCAGGTCGGCCCCGGTTTCCCTGAGCTCCTTAAGCCTTCTCCTGGCTATTTTCTCCGAGCTCTCAGGATAGAGGAACTCTATGGGGCCCCCGCAGCAGTACGTGTTCCTTCCGCTGTGAGCGGGAAACACAAGTCGATACCTTTCCTCCAGGAGCCTTCTGGGCCTGTCATATCTCGTGTGCCGCACGAAATGGCATGGCTCATGAAGCGTTATCCTCCCATCCCTCCTTGCCAGATCCTCAGCATCAACGTAGTCAAGATAGTGTTTCACTTCGAAATCAAAGCCGCCCACGTGCTCAGGGTATTTATTAATTAAGAGGTCATACGTGTGCGGATCAACTGTTACTATGGTTTTCACGCCTCTCGACCTGAAGATCCCCGCGACCCTTTCAGCATACCTCCTGAACTCGCTCACATACCCCAGGTCAAGGATCAGGGTTCCGGGATAGGGCTCATCTCTTCCTAGGTAGTTAAACCTGAGGCCCTTCCTTTTAAGAAGCAGCGCGATCCTTCTGAGGTAGCCGTCCATCCTGCTCTTGAGCTCCCGGTCTTTCAGGCCTTTTGCCATCTTTACTA
>JAGDXK010000020.1:2071-3332 GCA_023256405.1 Nitrososphaerales archaeon | reverse complement strand
GCCCGAGCGGCCTAAGGGGCTGGCCTCGAGATCGTATGACAGGAAAGCCAGTGGGCTTCCAGCCCGCGCAGGTTCGAATCCTGCCCCCGGCGTGGTTATTTGCTAATTATATAAGGTTAGAAGAAGCACGAAACTGCTCTTGAAGGCTAAGCTATAATTATTTGATAACTGGCTGCGACAAGATCTTCAAAGGCATGATGATGCTCTTCGTTGCCTATGAGTTTTAGCCCTTTTAGCCTATCCCTTAGATTCAGATATAGGTATGATGCGCAGTAGCCACAAGCTCCCAAAAGAAGATTGCTTTTAAGAACGTTTTCGAATGCAGGCCGGAGTCCTTTATATGGGGATTCAGACACCGGAATTTTAACTCCTGGACCATCAAGGTACACCTTAACCTCGTGGCCTGCCCTTGACAGGCCTACGACGCAGTGAAATGAGCAGCTCTTATTGATCCTTCAAGCCTGAAGGGTGAGGTTTTTATTAATTGTAAATCTTAGCTTACGTTTTGCAATCAGTAAAAGCCTCGCCAATCAGGACGCGGAGGAGGTCAGGTCGCTTTAACAGCTGCTGCTCCAGCATTGTGTTAGAACCTTTGAACATGCTGAAATTTATCTATACCTTAATAAAACACAGAGCGCGCCTTGGGGTGCTTTCGATGAGCAGTTCAATATAAGCCCCAACTTAATTTTTAGCGGCTAAGCTATTGGCTCGGGGCTCGTATAACATCCTTTTCATAGTTATGATAAATGTATTCAGCCGCCTCTCAGGAGGTATCTAAGGACTTCCTTTTCAAGAATCGTCCCTACGAGCTTTCCATCATCATCGACTACTGCGATGACCTGAGCATCGCTCATTTTGAAGAGATCAAGGACCTCGGAACCGGAAGCGAACCTGTTTACCTTTGGAACAGGCATCAAAAAGACATCCCTCATCAAAACGTCTCCCTGCCCGAAGGAGACCATTTTAAAAAGATCGTGAACGGTGGAATAGCCAATTGGCTTTCCCTCCCTGTTTATAACAACCAGGACTCTGGTGTTAAGCTCGTCTGCCTTTCTTACTGCTTCCTGAACTGTCTGATCCTCGCTCACGGAGACCGTTGGAAGAACCCTTGACAGCTCTTCAGCGTTGCTTCTCGATAGCTCGTAAGTTACGAACTTTATCGAGGGCTCTTGCCTTGGACTTGACAAGGGAGTTTTTCCCTTAAAGCCAATGGGCGCTAATACGCTCATTATCATGACGGCCAAGAGCGCCACTGAATACG
>JAGDXK010000020.1:0-2061 GCA_023256405.1 Nitrososphaerales archaeon | reverse complement strand
TACGTCTTTACATCAATGAGGCTGAGCTGCAGGGCCGTAAGCAGTATGGCGCCATCAACGCCTCCCTCGTGCGTTATAGCGAAGAAGTTCTTCAGCAGGCTTGAGCCAACTAACCTGCTGGTAAAAACGCTCGAGATCATCTTAGCCGCGAGCGCAACAGCAAGCACCATTAGGCCAAGAAGGACGAGCGAGCCGCTCAGACTTGCAAAGTAGAGCCCGAGACCCGCAAAGAACATGGGCTCGAAGAAGCCATAAGTGAGCGCCCTGAGCTTTTCAAGCAGGTAAGCGTTGTTAAGTATGTACTCGGATGCAAAAACTCCCAGAAAGAAGGCAGCTATAGCTGAATTAAACCCGACAAGCTCCGCAATAAATCCAAAAAGCAGGATTATCGCTATCACTACCGCAAATAGAGCCTCCCTAGTTTTGAATCTTCCCTCGACGAAGAGAAGGATCCTCCCAAACATGAACCTGCCAAAGAGCAGAATGAGCGCTATTACTGCTAATAGCTTTATGGTTCCTGTAAACAGCGTTTTCATATCAATGAACGCGTTTACAGCGAAGAAGGAAAAAAGAACAACAGCAGAAATTTCGTTGAACAGCACCTCTATGAACAGTTTTCTGTTCTGCGCCACGTTTGATTCGCCCGATACCTCCTGAAGAGTTCTGGAGAACGGTCCGGCGCTGACCATGCCCAGGCTTATTGCTAGCACGGAAGCCACAGCTTCCCCTAGTCCCAGAATGATCAGAATTACGTATATCGTCATGAACTCTATGACGAAGTTAAGCACGCCTGCAAGAGCTGGCCTCCTTATCTCAGTTACTGTCCTTGTCTCCTCGACGCCAGCCATGAAAAGAATGAAGACGATGCCTAAATTTATGAAGTCTGAAATGTATGGTGAAGGGTAAAAGGCTCTCAATATCCCCGGCCCAATAAGGACTCCTACAAGAATAGCTCCAACGAACGGCGTCAAGTTTAGGAACGAGAATCCCTCCTCTCCCAGCTTTCCAAGTAGCAGAAGAAGCGACAACTCCAGTATAGCAACCAGAGGTGCCGGAAGCACAGTTCAAAATTATAGAGCGGATTTTATTTAAAATGTTTTGATGTTACGCGTAAATAACTTATAGAGGCCCGGACTATCTTCTGTGTTCATGATAGATCACGCTTATCTCAGCAACGGCTTTGGTTCCTCTCTTATCTCCAGAGACCTGAAAGTTGAATGGTTTGAAGCGCCTCGTTTTGATTCTCCTCCCCTGTTCTGCAGTCTGATAGATGAGTAGAAGGGATGCTATTCCGCACTGAACTTTAAAGGCAGACATCTTTCAGTAGAGAGTACGTCAACGATTCGCTGGTTCTAAGGACGGATGTTCGGCTAAACGGCAGAAGAGCGGCAACAGTTACGGATCTTATGCCCTTAGGAGAAAGCGCTCTAATGAGGATTATAAGCTCAAACGAGACCTTCGATGTCTACGTTAAGCCCTGCTATAATTATGGAATGGTTGAACCGGCAGTTTATGAAATGAAATCAGGAGCGATCTTAATGGATCCAAACAGCAGGCAGGCCCTTGAGTTCAAGTTTAACTGGAGCTCCAAGGTAAAGAGGCTCAACAGTCTTGCATGGAGGTTTAGCCCAGGCAGGGGCTACATCCTTTTTCTCTATTCAGCTGATGTTGGTTATGGGCTGTTCAGCGCAAAGGGGAGGGTGTACTCGGTTCCAAGCGAAGCTTTTCCAGCGGCGACTGGCTACTGGGGATCTCTCGTCAAGAACATGTCGATCAGGCCACCGGCCTGGGCTGAAAGGGCTTTCCTTACATCTGCTCTTGTGCATGCGCGGCTGATTTACAGGCCATCAGGTGCCATAATTTCCTCTCCAACCACGTCGCTTCCATAGAAAGAGGGAAGGCTTCCGGGCTGGCTCAGGGTCAAGCCTCCTGGCTACATGAAGGAGAACAGGAAAAGGAAGCTCTTAATCACTATAAGGAACGACGGCTATGCAGTGGATGAGCAGAACAGGAGAATTCTTCTCAAATGGTTCAACCTAACGATTCCTTTTGCCGAAAGGC
>JAGDXK010000001.1 GCA_023256405.1 Nitrososphaerales archaeon | reverse complement strand
TTGCTTACAATGATATACTCTAAAAATGAGGATTGAAAGTTTAATTGCCTGATAATATCTTCAGACATTTTGTTTCCTTACAATGATATACTCTAAAAATGAGGATTGAAAGTTCTGCGCCTTCAGCAGGGATTACAGAAGCTCCGAGGCCTATTTCATTCCTGTCGATGATATAGTTAAGTTGGCTGAGGAGGCATGGGAGCTGGGTGCAACTGAGGTCTGCATACAGGGAGGCCTGCCTCCGAAGATGGACTGGAGGTTCTACCCACAGGTGCTTAAGGCCATAAAGTCAAAAATTCCTGAGCTTCACCTGCACGCTTTTTCTCCTGAGGAAATCTGGTACGGCTCTAAGCTATCTGGTATGAGCTTTGGCGACTTTATCGGGCTGTTAAAGGATGCCGGGCTGGACAGCGTCCCGGGAACTTCGGCCGAAATACTTGACGACGATATAAGAAAGGTGATCTCGCCTGGCAGGATAAGCTCTGAGGAATGGATAACCATAATAAAGGAGGTTCACCGGCATGGCATACCATCAACTGCGACAATAATGTACGGTCACGTTGAGACCGAGGCCCACAGGGCACGTCATCTTGCTATAATCAGAGAGATCCAGAAGGAGACCCACGGCTTTACTGAGTTCATACCGCTAAGCTTCGTGCCTTACAGGACTAAGCTTATGAGTGTTGTAAATGGCCCTCCTAGCGCAGCAGAAGTTATGGCGCTGTACGCAACTTCGAGGCTGGTTCTAAACAGATACATCAGAAACCTGCAGGTTTCCTGGGTAAAGGAGGGCCCGAGGTTCGCTCAGATGCTCCTGGATTTCGGGGCCAACGACTTTGGTGGAACTCTCATTAACGAAAACATATCGTCCATGGCAGTAGCTGGTCATTGGCAGTTCCTTTCGCCAGCTGAAATAAGAAGGCTTATACTGGAGGCCGGCAGAAGGCCGGCGCAGCGTGATACGCTGTACAGGATAATCAGGGTGTTCGACAGCGTCGAGGTCGACAATCCCTTACCCCTTGAGAAATTGGGATATGACGGGACGAAGTTCGGCACTTACTGGGATATGGTAAAGAGGTGGAGGTATCAGGCATGAAGGTCATCGTGTTAGAGCTCTGCGATTATGAGGGCTGGATACTGAGTCTCGGAAGCGACAGGGAGTGGAGGGTTCAGGTAATGCAGCACAGGCTCTACTCCGAGCTTCAGAAGGTTGTTTCAGAGAACGGAGGCTTCCTTGTTCCTTTAACTTTTCATAACATGCTAATAATAGCGAACGGAATGGACAGCAGGGCTGACAGCATCATATTTGAAACGCTTAGAAGCATATCGCCGGTTCCATTCAAAGCAGCAGGGGGAACTGGAAGCACAATATTGAGCGCTGCAAGAAACGCCCATGATAAATTAAAGCGCATGTCAGCCGGAGAAACGCAGCCATCGAACAGCGATGACAACAGCAACGTGGTAGCCGCGCACTTTGACCTTAATTCATATCTAGAAAAGCTAAGGGATGAAGCCCTCGACCGGGTAGTTGAGCAGATAAACGCCCTTATATTTTATGTTAATCACCTCGCAAAAACTGTTCAGGGGGTTTCGGCTTATCTTGGAGGAGATAACGCAGTTCTTTTTACAGATGAAAGCTCTTTGAGCCTTCTTGAAAGCATTAAACACGATCAGGCTAAGGTTGGCATAGGCGTGGCAAGGACTGCCAGAGAAAGCCTAAGGCTTGCAGCCGAGGGCCTGAGCTTCATAAGAAGAAACCGAGGTATGAATGTAAAAGTTATGAAGGAGCCATGAAAACGTACAAGCTCGCCGGAGCATTTACAGGAAGCGAGCTCGAGTTCATCAAAAACGTGAACATAGAGGTAGATGAAGATGGCAGAATTGTTGATATATACGAAAGGAGAAGCGGGGGCTTGCGTACTCGTCTGTGGCCTGGTTCACTGCTGGCACTACATCTATGCTTACTATATTTACCCCGCTTATACTTGAAAAATTTGCAACAAAGAGCTACGTGCAGATGATACATTTAACGTTAGTAGCTTGGTTATTCGCTCTTTCCGGAGCCATTGTTTCAGCACTCTTACTAGATTATGCAGGAAGAAAAAGGCTTGTTGTTGTTTCCGTTGTGCTCTTGGGAGCTTTTTACGTGCTTCTTGGAATTTCATTATCGACAAATGCCTACGTTCTTGGGCTTTTTCTTTCGCTCGCAATGTTCTTCTCTTTTATAAATATAAGCAACGCCTATACAATCCAGACTGAAGTATTTCCTACGGAATTAAAAGGTTTTGCCGATGGCCTAACGTTTTCCATAAACAGGTTAGCTAATTTTGTTTTTGGAAGCTTGATTCCAGTTTTCCTCGTTTCAGGATTGCTGAAGAATTTTATGTGCTTCTCCGGATTGCTTGTAATGATCTTGGCTTCGATTCTAGCTGTGATAGGCGTTGAAACGAAAAACAAATCGCTCGAAAGAATACAGGAAGAGCTTGTTCAGCGTAATCCGGGTAGCCAGCAGCCTTAAACACTTACGTGCTGATTAACAAAAACATGTAGCATATTAATGGAACAAAAATATATTGAAAACGAGTTTTTATATCTTAGAGCTGATTTTTGACAATGACAGAACGCATCCCAGATGCTGGCATATTATAGTACCAGACATTCTAACGGCCTCTTCCTCCCTGGGACCTGGAAGATTCTAACTTTTCAATTCTTGAACTTTACAAGCAGTAAAAATTCCTACTCTCAGACAGCAGTTCGCTGCTGAAAGATGCTTTAAGATCCCAGATAATGTGATGGAGCTGTATTTATTTGCGGGTGGACCTGCTCCTCTCATGAGGGCAAAAACTTTGAAGTCCCTGATACGCTGACAAAGATCTACTTTAAATATGAAGCTTCAACCCATTCTGGTCCTCACAAGATAAACAATGCTATACCTCAGGCCTATTTTCCAAAGAAGATGTTTAAAGCTTTGTAACATATACCGTGCAAGGCAGCGGGCACAGCTTTTGCCACGCAGCATCTAATGAAAAGTCTACAGCTTCTATGGTAAGGTTGGATGTTAACAGAAACCGTGCTGAAGAGTATGATGAACATTCATGGAGCTAAAGTGCGTTCAAGCCCCTCTGTGATTGCTAATTACTGCAGAGAAGAGCCAAGAAAGAGTCCTTTTAACCCTGAATCTTTAGGAATAGAGATGAGACTACAGAGCACGTCATATACAACATCTACAGGTATTTCGTTGAACGCGTTATGGAAGTCGTTCGGCTGCAACAGCCAATAATAGGTCTCAAAGCAATAAGCCAAATTTGATTATATTAGCGAAACGTCTGACGTGCTTGCAGGATGCTCCGGCCGGATTCAACCCGCTGAGGTAGGATTCTCCTGCATGCCAATCTAATGCGTTGACATTTTGATATGCTTTTAGAAAGCAGACTGGGCATACGTGAACAGGCGTGTGCTAGCGGGGTCCTGACGACAATCTATACAGGTATAGATAAAATGTTGCATTTTAAATATTCAAATGACACGATGTGGTTTATGATCGGAACCAAAGAATGCGAGGAAATGCTCTTCGGTGACTGGGTCAGAGAGCAGGTGGTGACGATGCTGTTCACCGGAAAAGACAGCTTTTTCCTCATGCCTCACGGCGAGGCTTTTACGACAGTCAACGAGAAGACTGACCTCCTTCCCGCCCTGAAAGGTGGGGCTTTCACTAATTGTAATGACATAGGCAAGCCCTTAA
>JAGDXK010000017.1:32182-32615 GCA_023256405.1 Nitrososphaerales archaeon | reverse complement strand
CATTCAGTAGCCATACCCCAGGTTTTCCGATGACCAGCGTAATGAAGACAAAAGATGTGTAAAACGGGAACAGGTTAAAACCGCAAACAGAAAAAATACATCATTCCTAGGTATAAGCTATGATAGGTGCATCCTCTTGCGAACCAGAACCCCCGAAAAAACGTCAGAAAGATCCATTCAAAGGCCTGAAAAGCAACTTGCAAGGGCAGCATCATAGCCGTTTTATATTCATGCATATTTTATCAAGCAATCTATTTAGTGTGGGAAATTTTATCGTAACGGTTTACAAATGTTAGCGTCGCCCTTCACGGCGGAGATGTAAATGATGTTTACACATGTCATACTCCTCCGTCATGGAGCAGCTTCCATTAAATGGGAGTAACCCTCGAGACCTCGGGAACCTCCGCCTTCTAAGGCGGAGAGGAGGTCAGTA
>JAGDXK010000017.1:31343-32172 GCA_023256405.1 Nitrososphaerales archaeon | reverse complement strand
CAGGAGTACGGAATGAAAGTTTATGAAGTGATTGAATACAGCACATCAAGGCTGTGTGCATATCACGATATTGAAGTGATCCGGAGTCCAAGGGCGTGATAAAATGTCCTCTAGGTCATAAGCTTCACTCGGACCTGAACGGCGCGCTGAACATACTGAAGAAGGCAACGGGCTTGATTGTCATGAGCATAGCAAAGCCCCTTTCATACATAGTTCTGCACAGCGGAGTAGCTCCCGTCAAAGGGGAGTAACCCTCGAGACCTCGGGAACCTCCGCTTTTTAAGGCGGAGAGGAGGTCAGTATTAACGCTGTTCAGATCATGTCTGTTACCCTTTTAACTTTGTACTCCATAGTTTCATCCTTGTCTCTCCTGTCGTCGATTCTGATGGTAGTTACTATTCTTTTGACCCCAGCCCTGTACAGCTCTTCGTGAATCGTGCTCAAAACTATTCCAAGCTTGCTGAGGCTGTCAAGCTCAAAGCTCGTTCCCATAGGCCCTACCTGATATTTAAGCCCTAACCCTGAAATGGTCTTAACAGCAAGCGAAATAAGATCTCCAACGCTGGAGGAACATGTTCCAATCGGATCTATTGCTATTTCAACTATTATGCTCATGCGCATAAGTTATCTTTCATGCTTATATCCATTTAGCTGTCTAAACAGGTTTTAAAGATATAAAATGAGCGGGAGTAGTACAGGAACAGTTGCGCTTAACAGTAGGCCGTTTATAAGCGCAGCTAAGCCCAGGTCGCTCCCATAGGCCTCCGTGAACAGAGCCAACGTGGTATCCATGGTGGTTGCTCCCCCAATTGCTATGGCCCCCTCTGGG
>JAGDXK010000017.1:15170-31333 GCA_023256405.1 Nitrososphaerales archaeon | reverse complement strand
CTCTGGGTTTCTGTAAGTTTTAGCAAGGAAAGGAACGAGCAGGAAAGTGAGCTGTTCCCTGAAGAAGTTCACAAGAAATACGAACATTCCAGCTGCGGGTCCGTCATATTTTGCTGCCAGAGGTCCCGCAAGGGAGTACCATCCAAAGCCGAAGACTCCAGCAGCGGCCACTGCAGGAGAGCGTATAAATGCAATGTAAATTAAAAAGAACGATGCAGCGGAACCCAAAAAGGCCGTGGCGGCTGATTTCAAGGCCTTTATTCCTGCTGACCTTATGAGATCCGGCCTGAGCTCTCCCCCAACCTTCATGCCCACCAGCATGATAAGAATGAGCAGCTCATACTGCACAGCCAAATTAAAAGGAATCCTGATCTTAGCTATGAGGCCAGCCAGATATCCTGCAGCAAGGGCTAGTGCATACCTTAGATCGCTGGGTTTCCAACCTCTGCCTTGCCCGTGGGCTCCTCCCTTCCAGATAAAGCCTAAAGCATAGGTTACGACAGTGACGATCAGGGCAGACGCGGCTGAGCTGGCCAGTATTCCCACAAGCCTGCCCAGCACGACCTCTGTTGATGCCCAGTAGGAGATCGTCAGTATAAGCGCCATCACTACGGGCTCGATGATCTTCCAGGAGGGCCTTACTCCTGCCCTCCCAGCTGCAAGCGAGGCTAAATAAACTATAAGCAGCACGGCTGTGAACATCACGAAGTAACTGCTTGATTGTGTTAATTTAGATTTTTTTCTGAACTTTAAGAAGAGAGGATATATTTTAGGCCAGCAAACGACCGTCATGAGCGAAGAGGGTCCAAGGTGCCCTCGCTGTGGAAGGCATTTGAGCTACCTGAAGAGAATATGCACGGAAACAGTTGTTTATGAGCTAAGCGCAGATGGCTGCTACGATTCTGCAGAGAGCCGGGAAGCAGACTGCAAGGCCTTTGTCTGTCCCTACTGTGGATACGAGATAGCCCACGATGAAACTGAGGCCATAGAATTTCTGAGAAAAAGGGAATAAAGTGTTTAGAAGCCCGTGTACGGAATTGGCCTTCCGAAGCCGAGCAGTATCGCCACTACCATGAGCACAAGGCCAAGGGCCATTATTCCGAAGGTAACGTAGTCTATGGTGCTGAAGGTCATCGGGTAAAGATATGTCCTGTACTTGTATGCCCTGAAGGCCCTTGTGTCTGCGGATATCGCCGTGTTCTTTGCTCCCTTCAGAAGATAAACGAATATAGGAACAGTTGCTATTATAGCTGCATATATAAGATAGAACGGTCTAAAAGCCTTGTTAGATCTGCTTCCAAGGCCTCTCAGGAACTGCGAGTTCACCGTCACTTCCATAGCGTCAAAAATTCTCGGCACAGTTCTCATAGCAACTACCAGCGCGAAGATGATCTCCTCTGGTATTCCGACCTTTCTCAGAGCTCGCAGTATGCCAGAGGGGGTTGTTGTCATTATAAGTATAAGGGCCGCAAGTATAGTTGCGGTGAACCTCATCGATATCTGTATTCCGTAGATTACTGCCTGAAGAGTCAGGTCGGGTAAATAGCCCATTACGGAGAAGTAGGACGGCCAGACCCAGATAACCGTAAATTGATGAAAGCCTGCTGTCTCGAGGTAAGTTATGGGCGTGTATGGTGCATATGTCCATGTTACACCCACAACAGTCATGATGGTTATGTAGAGCCCCAGCATGAACTTTCTCCTTCCATCCTTAAGGGTAAGATAAGATAGAAGCAGAACGGCTGTAAGTATCGCACCTATCCACCATATAGTGGCCGCAGCGATAACCGTAACTACCAGGCCGAGGACTATTTTTGTAACTGGGTTCATCTTGTAGTAAAACGTATCATAGCGCTCAAACCTTGTGACCTGCCTGAATCCCGTCAACCCTATAGCCCAGAGAAGAAGATAGATGGGCAGCGTTATGCCCCAGAGCAGTAGCAGCCAGCTTATCACGTTGTCAATAATTACAGATTCCAGCGACATCTTCACTCACTCAGAACGTAGTCAGTTGGCGGTGGAATGCCATACTCCTCTGAGTACCTGAAGACGTCTTCCGGCGGGCCGTCAAGCACCTTCCGTCCTCTGTTAAATACCACAACCCTGTCTGCATAATAGTACACGAACCTTGAATCATGAGTTACTATTACAAACGAATAACCAAGCTTCTGAAGCTTTCTAAGCTCGTTTCCAAGAACCTCCTTGTGGTAGAAGTCCTGTCCCGACGTTGGCTCGTCCAGCATTATAACCTTAGCGCCCGAGCCCAGCGCTGATGCCATTGCAACCCTCCTCATCTGCCCCATGCTGAGCGTGAGCGGATCCTTTTCTCTGAACTCCTTGAGCGAGAACATCTCAAGGAGCTCCTCAAGCCTCTGCTTCCAGTTCTTTACCCCGTGTTTCCTGAGGGAGTAAGCAACTTCGTTCTGAACAGATGTCGTTATTATAGTGAGCTCAAACGTCTGAGGAACGAAGGTTATGTATCTGCCCCTTTCCTGTATGGTCGCTCTGCTTAGGTCCACCCCGTCAACCACAAGCTTTACATCGGTTTTGAGTAAAGTCTTATCGAGGAACCCAACTATGCTCTTTAAATACGTGGACTTTCCAGCTCCGTTCTGCCCCATGATTGCAAGAATCTCTCCCTCTCCGAGGTTCACTTCAACGTCAAGAATATCAAGCCTTCCTCTGATTTTGTCCTCGACCCACACCTTAGATCTGGATTCCATGATAATCCTGCTGGGCTTGAACCTCTCCGGCCTTTCAAATCTGTAGTTCATTTCCTTCAGCTTTTTCCTTATTACTTCTATGTCTGCCGTCGGAAGGCCCAGCATCTTTGCGTACTGAAACTGCGGAGGAACCTCTACCCCAGCCTCTTTCAGGTCATCTATGTAATCTTGGAGCTTCTCCTTGGGTATGTCAAACTTGATCCTGCCCTTCCTTATCAGGACAATTCTATCAACGAATGGAAGAACCCTCTCAACCTTGTGCTCAACTATTATGAGGGTTTTTCTTCTCTTCAGAGATCTGAGGATATCAAATATGCTGTTAGTGGTAGCTGGATCTATGTTTGAAGTAGGCTCGTCAAGTATCAGAAGCGGGGTCTCCATGGCAAGGACCGCGGCTAGCGCAACCCTCTGCAGCTCACCTCCAGAGAGCACGTACGTTTCCCTGTCTCTAATGTACTCGATTCCGGTCTGCCTGATCGCCTCTTCGATCCTTCTCCTGATCTCATCAGGTGGCATGGCCAGGTTCTCAGGCCCAAAAGCGACCTCCTCCTCAACTGTATAGTTCAGAATCTGGCTTTCTGGGTCCTGCAGAAGGGTTCCAACCTTAGTGCATAGCTTAGAGATCGGTGTCTCGGATACCACAGTTCCAAAGACCTTGACGGTTCCAGAGTACTTCCCTTTGAATATATGTGGTATGACGCCATTTATACTGTTCACAAACGTGGATTTGCCCTCACCCGACTTTCCTACAATGAGAACGGATTCCCCTGGCTTTACTGCAAAATGGTCAACCACGATTGCAGGCTCCTCAGTCCCCAGGTAAGCGAACGAAAGATCCTTGACCTCAACCGCATACTCTTCCTCTTCAACGCGAGGAGCTAGAACTTCAGCAGATGAGAGGTTAGGATCCGAGGCATTAGACATGACAAAAAATAATAAAGAAAAGAAGGGAATTTAAGCTTTTTGATACCTGGTTCTTATAACGTGTATCTCTCCAACTGCCAGAAGTATCAGCATTATTCCCGTCATGTAGCTGGTGGCAGACAGCATGTCCCTGGCCTGATAATGCGGCTGAAAGAAGATGCTGCCGTACTGGGATATCGGGAATATGTACAGGTGATAGTTCTGAATCCATGGCGTACCGTAAAAGTGCGAGTAGAAGAAGAAGGTTATTATTCCAAGAACTATCATAACGTACTCCATGGTCAGCTTTGTTGGATCCTTTTTGTTCTTCATGTAGTCCAGGACCGATGCAGCGATCAGTATGATTCCCCACACCGTGTTTATTGCAAGGATCAGCATGTTAGCTGGCGGATATGAGTAGAGCGCTGAGGGTCCAGCAATCAGAAATATAAATGAAAAGAATATCATGAGCGCTGAAAAGACCGTTGGCGTGACCTGTTTCTGAGCTCTCTGTGTCTGTTGTGCCATTTCTACACACCAACCGCCTTAGCTATACGGTATGTGATCCAGGCCCCTATTGCTCCTACAGGAATGTTGCTGACTCCATAAGCCCAGAGCAGGAAGTATATTCTTGCCCAGTTCACGACGCCTCCGTATACAAATGGAGCAAAGAATCCGAGCCAGAATATGGAATAAGGTATGGCCCCGTACACGTACCCTATTATAGCTCCTTCAACCAGCATCACTGCGTATGTTGTGGTCTTGGAGCCCACTGGCTTTTCAATCGCAAACAGGTTGCCGCCGGTTGCCGCTATCATCATGTCAAAGAAGAGTCCGTACGTGAGCGCTTCATAGACGAAGTACACTGGTTCTCCACCGAATCCATAGTGAAAGAGGTCTGCCAGGAGATTGAAGATGAATGTGGTTATCATTCCAGCCCCGAACTTCCTGACGACTCCCACGGTTATCATGGTTATCAGAAACCTTCCTACGAACGAAATGTCGAAGAACGGAGTTGATGGTATAGCCCTTCCTATGAAGGATCCAAGATAGAAGTCCCATACAACTGCAAAAGCGCCTCCTACACCCATGTAGACCCAGTCGAGAGTTGTGAAGCTGGAGAGTCCTCCCTTCCTTTTAGCCACGTATCCAGCTATCAGCAGGGCAATGATGAAATATCCAGCAATGATTGGCCACGGTATCTGTCCTGGTGCGTTCACTACTCCCGCAATACCATTGAAGCCCATCGGATAATGTAATAAGGAACTCATATTAATAAGCTTTTCTTTCAAAAGTTGGTACATTGGTCTATTTTATTTTTACTAAATAGTAAAAATAAATGGTAATTTTGATGTAAAAAGAAAAACAGGTTCGAGTTTAGTGGCAGCCAGCCCACGGAAATTTTGTATTGTATTCTATGCCTGCAAGAATGATGCTTTTATTACAATTGGTGAAAGCCCCGCCTTTTAAGGCGTGGAGGAGGTCAGAGAAGCTTCTGCTCATTGTTTGGGTTTGGGATTGTATGCCAGAGCCATCGCACCTCCTATGATGCCCAGAATAGCTCCAACTAAGAAGCCTCCCATTCCAAAGAAGCTCATCAACGAAAAAACCAGTATGAGGACGCCCCAGGTCGTGCTCTCGGCCGGTCTTGATTTAAGCATCATTGCTGAGATCAGAACCATGACCGCGGAGGCCAGCCCGAGGAACACTATAGCTCCAAAGGCAAAGAAGGGCCATCCGTACATCATCATGAACATTAATCTCGGTCTTACTGGATACACAGCTAAAAGGGGCATAATAGCTATGAGAAGAAGGCTGTTTATCAGCATCAGAATACCTGCTATCAGCGACAGCGTATATGCGGCCTTTGGATAACCTTCATCGCTCAACCATATTTCACCATTACTTTTAAAGCGTCAGCTGTATTTAGGGGTTGCCGGATTTTTGTTCATCAGGCCGCGCTGAATCCCAGAGGCTTGTTTCGCACCGACCCCCCCAGAAGGACGAGGCTTTAACTGATTGTGTAAAACGTGAAAATCGAAACGCTTAATTAAAGTGAAGGCGCAGCTAAAATTAATGAGGAAACCAGACTTGTCTGACCTGTGATGACGGGTATTTTTCTGAGCATTCAAATGGGTGGCAGATACGTTTATCTAAAGCCGTGTCGTTATTCTTTTTAAATGATGGATGAGGATCTAGCCCATTACGCCGTCTCAGAGGCAATAAGGCTCGGGTTTGAGTACGCTGAGGCAAGGCTTCAGATGGACAGGGCTATTATGGTGGGCATGACCAACGGCCTTCACGATGTGCCTGTAAGCGCAGAGAGCGTGGGCATAGGTATTAGGGGCATTTACAGAGGAGCTATGGGCTTCGTATCCACAAATTCGCTTGGCAGGGATTCAGTCGCAGATGCGCTTAAGAGGCTGAGGAAGACCCTAGAAGTCGTTAGCTCCACTGGCAAAGGCGAAAGGATAAGGCTCTCAGATGAGGAGGTTTTAACGGCCAACTGGTCTGCGGATGAGAGGACCAGGTTCGAGGATCTGGATCTTGACCAGCTGAGCAAATCGCTAAAGGATTTTGACAGGATAGCTTCAGCAAGCCAGAAGATAAAGCAGAGGGTTATTAGACTCAGGGCCTCCCTGCAGTTAAAGTACCTCGTCACCTCAGAGGGAACGATAGTAAGGTCCAGAGTGCCGAGGTTTTTGCTCATGGGATTTCTAACAGCGTACGATTCATCAGATATAGCGCAGAGGTTCGTGGAGCTTGGGGGGAGCGGTGGGCCTGAGGTTCTTGAGAGGATCCATGTGGCCGAGCGCTTTAAGGAGGAGGTGGAGACAATCGATAAAATCGTTGGAAGGAGGGCATCAATAAAGGAGGGAAAATATGACGTCATAGTGGGACCTGAGGTCGCAGGAATAATGGCTCACGAATCAATAGGGCATCCGTTCGAGGCGGACAGAATAAGGGGAAGAGAGGGAGCGCAGGGAGGTGAATCCTACGTGAGAGACCTTGAGTCGCCGGTTATCGGCAGCAAAGAGGCATTTATCTCAGACGATCCGACAATACCGTTCTCGTATGGATTCTTCCTTTTCGATGAAGAGGGCGTAAAGGCAAGGAAGAAGGAGCTAGTTAAAGAGGGGAAGATAAACGAGCTGCTTCACAACAGGGAGACCGCCGGCGAAATGGGGATAAAGAGCAACGCATCAGCGAGGGCATCCAGCTATGCGGTTGAGCCCATAATAAGGATGTCCAACACGTTCGTGGAGCCTGGAAGCTGGAGCTTGGATGAGATGCTTAGAGAAGTGAACGATGGCATCTTCATAAAATCGTTCATGGAGTGGAACATCGACGACAGAAGGCTGAACCAGAGGTACGTGGGTTTTGAGGTGTACAGGATAGAAAACCACGAGCTTAAGGAGCCGGTAAAGGGCACGATAATCGAAACAACAACCCCAAATCTCTGGGGAAGGCTTTACGCAAGGAGCAGGGATCTTGAATTTGTTGCGGCAACGTGCGGCAAAGGTGATCCCGAGCAGGGCGTCCCCGTATGGACCGGAGGTCCATACCTGTTATTTAAAGATCTTCCAATAAAGGTGAGGTAAAATGCTGGCAGAGAGAATAAAATCAATGATTGAGAAGCACGTTGATCAGTACTCGATCGTGGAAATAGCCGGCGAAGAGAACATAGTAAGGTTCTACAATGGGCGGTTCTCAATAGCTGCTGGAGGCATCGGACGCTTCGTTCAGGTCCTCGCAACAAAGGGAAGGAAGAAGGCGTTCAAGCTCATAACCAACATAGCACACCTAGAGGAGGAGGCTGAAGATCTGCTGAGGACCCTTGACAGGGTAGAGGAGGGCGATGTTCCTGAAATATATCCTAGAACCTCATACAGATCGCTGGAAATTTCGGATAAGGAGCTGGACATAGAAGGATCTATTGAGAAGACATCGTACTCAATAGATGAGGCATATGAAGCCGGAGCCGACAGGGTTGCGGGCATTTTAAAGCTCTACAGAACTGATTACCGTCTGATAACTTCAACTGGAAACGAAAAGGATGAACAGAGGACCGATTATATTTATTATATCAGGGCGTTCAAGGGAAACGGCAGCGGCTTTGGCAACGTGGTTTCAACATCGATAAGGAGGTTTGACCCTGCGCAGGTCTCAAGACAGGCAGCGAGCGACGCAAAGAGCTCAGAAAGCCCAAGGAGCATGCCCGAGGGCAGGTACAGCATTATACTGGCCCCTCCTATATCAGCTGCGATCTTTGAGCTTATCTCGTCGATGTGCTCCGCCTACTCGATAGACTCTGGATTTTCTTTTATGAAGGACAGGCTGGGGCAGAGTGTTGCCCCAGCGTTCCTCAGCATAACCGATCATGGCCAGATAGAGGATGGCGTGAACAGCAGATCCTTCGATGATGAAGGGGCTCCAACTGCTACGAACACTTTAATCGAGAAGGGAGTATTCAGAAGCGTCATTCATAATTCAACAACCGCCAAGAGATGGGGTTCTAAAACTACTGGAAACGCGGGAGTCATAGAGCCCTCACCCTGGAACGTCGTCGTATCGGGAGGTGATTCAAGCCTTGATGAAATGATAAAGGAGGTTAAGGAGGGCGTGCTGATAACCAACAACTGGTACACCAGGTTCAACAACTACAGGACAGGCGAGTTCTCCACTATAGTGAGAGATGCCGCACTATACATAAAGAACGGGGAGATCGCATATCCGGTGGCAAACATAAGGCTCTCGGACTCCCTGCCAAGGCTTCTCAGCTCTATCAGGCTGATGTCGCGGGATACAAGGTGGGTGAAGTGGTGGGGGGAGGTGGTTACCCCCGTTAAATCCCCCTACGTTCTCGTGGATGGCTCAACGCTGACGGTACCATAATGGTATCAATTATATTTGCGGACAGGGACAGATTAACACGAATAAATGGAAGCGTTATAGATCTTGATGGGCTCTATTACAGGAACTTCAACGATGGCATCGTTCTGGTTTCTTTTGACCTCCTGAGCCTCGTTGAGGATCTTCTAAAGCTGGCAGCTGGAAGAAGCGTCCACATTTTCTCATACGATACCTTAATGTTCATGTTCGTGAAAAGATACGGCAGAAGGCGCTACAAGCTTTACTTCAGCAACTTCCTCAGATCCCTCAGAGTTCTAGAGTGCGTAACCGGCGCAAACGTAGTTCTCTACAGGTACGTGCAACAGCTCAGAAACGATCCCGGATCTGTCGAAGATTATAACAGGCCGTGCTACTAAACAGCTTTAACCTGTCTCACGAGGGATGGCCTGTCCTTTCTCAGAACCCTGTATCCGCATATGCACTTGATTTCCGGTAGCTGCTCCAGCTCCTTCAGCGATGACTTCCTGCCACATCTCATGCACACGAAAACTATGTCGCTTTCCTCGCTCATGCACGATTACACTTCCTGAGGTTCAATTTAAGCTTTCTTTTAAAACCTTTGCAGCAGTTTCTATTATGTCCTCCTTGACCAGCGGATTTGCTGGCAGTGAAATCACAGTGTTGGCTATCATCTCAGTTTTAGGAAGAGGCGCGCTGAAGCTGTACACCGGGGTCCTATGTACTGGCGGATCATAGTACACTCTTGCATCTATTCCAGCCTTCTTCAGAGCCTCAAGCGCCTTCTGCCTCCGTGGATGCAAAATCGTGAACAGGTACCAGTTGTACTTGGCTCCCTCCCTGATGGGCGGGAGGGTGATGATCCCAGACACGTCCATGAGGGCCTTCATGTAGCTGTAGGCGTTCTTCTCCCTTACCTCCAGAAATCCCGGAAGCCTCTTCAGCTGCACAACGCCTATCGCAGCGTTTATCTGCTGCATCCTCATGTTAAGCCCGAAGGTGCTTATGCTCCCATCCTTTGTAAAACCGTGATTTCTAACCTTTCTGAGGGTATCTGCCAGCTCATCGTCATCCGTTGCTACTGCGCCACCTTCCCCTGTGGTCATCACTTTACCCGGATAGAAGCTGAAACAGCCCATCCTGCCAAGGGTTCCGGTCATTTTGCCCTTGTACGTGCTGCCTAGGGACTGAGCCGCATCCTCTATCACAGTTATGCCGTATTCGGAAGCTATTTCATTTATTTCATCCATGTTTGCCACGTGCCCATAGAGGTGCACCGGAATTATAGCCTTAACCCGTCTGTTTATCTTCTTCCTCAGCTCCTTCGGATCCATTGTATAATATTCGTCAACGTCAACGAACACGGGCTTTGCGCCAACTGCTCTGACCGCGTTTGCTGTCGCGATAAACGTCAGAGAAGGAACTAGCACCTCATCTCCAGCTCCCACATTTGCTGCCAGAAGTGCCGCTATCAGGGCCGAGGTTCCTGAATTCACTGCCACCACATGTTTTATCCCGAGATAGGATTCGAGCGCTTTCTCAAACTCCCTTACATATTTTCCTCCATCATAGGCCTGATCCGTGAAATAACCCTCATCGACGACCTTACTTACGGCCTCAAGCTCCTCCTTTCCTATAATTGGCCTGTTGATTGGTACTTTCAACGTATTTAAAATGCCCGGGTTTTCTCTTAAATCTTTCCGGGCCCGTACAGCTCGAACTTCATTACCGCCCTTGCCACTATCTTGGCAGCTCTTATGGGCTCTGGAACCCTTCCGCTTACAGTGAAGCTCTTTATGAGGTGTTTTGCCTCAAACTCCTCAAGCCCTGCGTACCTTATCCAGTACTCATACCCTGAGACTTCCACCCTCTTCTGCTCGCCGAGCGAAAGATAGGCTCTCAGCTTGTCAAGCTGACCTCTTGACTCAAAAGAGCCGCTGAGGTCCTTGCCCTTCTTGAAGGATATGCAGAGCACTGGGACGCCAAGCTCCCTGTATACCATGTTGTAATCGACTATGTTGTACATGCTGAGTATACACCCATCAAGCATTATAGAGGATATGTCGTTCCTCTTGAGCTCCCTGAAGCCCTCAATTATCCTGCCCGTGGCATCAGAACCTCCCAGCGTAGTCACTTTTATAAAGGCGTCATCGAGCACCAGGTCCTTCCTCATAACAGCTCCTGCCATGTAGCTGACCCCAGCATCAAGGCTAAAGGATTCGGATATGCCAAGAACCCGAGCTTTCTCCTTAAATAAGTTAGGCATCTCAGTAGTTTCCTACGAACTTATATATTATAAGGAATTTTATGCCGCCTATAACCCTTACAGCGTCAGAGCTTCCAAAGCCCATGTCAATGGCCACCTGAACAGCCCTGTTTCCGACCAGGTTAACTATGCTGTTACTTCTTATAAGATCACGCAGCCCCTGCTCGTCAACCCTTTCTCCATCAAAGTAGCGGGGGTCGATGAACATAGAGTATGCGCCTTCGCTTATACGCTTGCCTAGAAGCTCCTCGTCAACAGCGTTTAGGACGGCGTACTCCCCTGAGCTCTTTATGTTGACCACGAACAGCTTTCCATCATGCAACTGGGGATTTCGCACCACATGCTTCACACAGTATAAAGGTGATCTTCTTCTCCTTGACCAGCTTAGTGTCAGGGCTTCCGCACACGGGGCACGTGACGTATAGCTTGATGTAGTAGTTCAGAGCGTTCTTGACTGAGGCTGAATCCTTTCTTCCGAATATGACTACCTTGCCTTCATCATCTATCGTCATAGCTGTTCCCAGCTCCTTTGCAATTATCATTATCATGTGCTTGGGATCCCTTCTAAGGGCGTCAGCTACTGCGTTGAAGTTCCTCCAGAAGGTCCTGTTGCCAATTATGATCACATCCGGCGGGGGGACGTTTAGCCTCTGAGTTACGACTGACGAATCCCTTCTCAGATGATCTCTAATTCTGTTCAACAGCTCAAAGTAGCTCTGCAATTTGGGAATTCTTCACGTTGATCATATAAAAACGTTGCTAAAATGTGCTGAGCTGTTTGCGATAGATATAAATAGTGGGAAGGGGAAGCTGTGAAAGTAGATTGGCAAGGTTACATGCTAGGAGAAAGGGGAAATCTCAAAGTCACAGGCCTCCTGCTAGCAGACAGCCTACATGGGTTCAGATGTCGCCAGAGGAGGTTGAGGCGCTTGTAGTAAAGCTCAAAAAGGAAGGTGTGCCTAACAGCCAGATAGGAGAAATCCTTAGAGACGAATACGGAATCCCTGGCGTTAGGTACGTAACTGGAAAGAGCCTGAACCAGATTTTAAGGGAGCACGGAGTTCAGGACCAGATTCCCGAGGATCTTCTAAATCTGCTTACCAAAGCGCAGAGACTTATAAGGCATCTGCAGATACACAAAACGGACCGAAAGAACAAGCACGCTCTGGAGCTCGTGGAGGCCAAGATACACAGGCTCGCCAAGTACTACAAGAGGAAAGGCTTATTACCTCAGGACTGGAAATACAAGGCCGTAGTGGCACAGCTTGAATGAGCATCAGCAATAGCTCCCTTGAATCTGAGATAGACAAAGCAGCGAGTAAATTAGCCGAAAAAGCAACGAATAGACGGTTTTTTATAGAATCGGTAAAAACCCTTGATGGGATCGCTGCCTCATCGATACTTTACAGGACGTTTGTTGAGCTTGGCGGTAAGGTCATAGTCAGGTTTACTCAAGGTGATTCCGGATCAGGAAGCGTTCCTGAAAGCGACTACAGGATAGCCATAGGCAAGTCCGGCCAGAATGCCGACCTAATTATAGGTTACGAAGGCGGTATAACTCCATCAAACTTTGGCTACGAGGAACTCTTTGAGGGCTCACTTTCATCGATGGCTCAGCTGATAAGGGATAAAATCTCAAAAGCCCCTGAGGAGACCTATTTTATCGCCATAACCGGATCCCTTTCCGCAATGCAGGACGTGCAGGAGGACAGAAAACTGAAGGGCATCAACCAGATGATTATTGAGAGAGCCCTGAAGAGCAGGAGGATACAGGAGGAAACGAGGCTTGAGCTTCCTTTCGGGGACATAGTTCCCCTGAGAGATTCGATATCGATGAGCTACGATCCTTACTTCAAGGGGATCACGGGAAGCCCTGCTGTTGCTTCATCAGTAGTGGCATCTACCGGCATACAGCAGATAAAGGAGGGTCGTTTTGTCACCCTTAAAGATCTGAAGGAGGATGAGCTGGACGCGCTCGAAAAGGTCCTCCTCAGGTATTCATCCAGCAGGCTCCTGAGGAGAACTTCTTACAAGCGCGCTGATGTAGATGATTCATCATATGACTATAATTTAAGGGATGTCCTGTTCATGCTCGAGCCCCTTGTAGTCAAAAATGAGTCCATGAGGATATTTAAAATACTGTCAGATCCAGCGAAAGGCTTTGGCTCCGAGCTCTTCTATGAAAGTCTTGAGGAAACCGAGAAGCTGATTACGCTCTTTAACAGTCTGCTGAACGTAAGGGACAGGTTCACCGACGAGGGCATAATAAGAAGGATCGTGGGTACGGGGATTTCGGACCTTCAGCAGCTGCTCTTCTTTTACAAGCTGGTATACAAGTGGGATGACACTAGGGGCAAGGTCCTTATAGCAGAAACAAATGAGGGGCCTGAGGAGGCATTCGTGCTTCTTGACCGGTCTGAGCTAAGGGAAAGCATCGTCAGCTCAGCAAAGAAACACGGTGGAAGGGTAATAAGGCTCAGACCGTTCCTCATAATTTATGTAAACGTTATTAAGGCGGGTCTTTTATACGAAGAAATAAGGAGGATGATTGCCGGGGTCCCCTAACCTGGTATGGGGCAGGCCTGGAGAGCCTGTGGCCGATAAGGCCTTGTGGGTTCAAATCCCACCCCCGGCGCTGCTTTTGGAAGTAAAACGGGGTTGATCTACTTATCGTTTTAAAATAGATAAAAAATACTAAACATTTTACATCCTTCAGGCCCTTCTTGATGTAAGGCTGAAGTAGGAAATCAGTCCTACGATAACTCCCAGCAAGGCTATAATTACCAGCACTCCTACTGGCTCAACGAAGTGCGATAAAAACGTCACATGTACCTGCTCAGGGGTCATTCCCTTGCCACCCACATATGGAGGCAACAGATCCGCTTCTCCATAGTAGCCAGCTACCATGAGAGTTCATGTTGCTGCCGTTACGCCTACGTTGTAAAGGATCATCTGGAGCCAGGCAAGGGCGTTGCCGAGGCCTCCACCTTTTTCCCTTCAACGATTTCATAGTGCTGATAAATCAAGCTCATCAAAACGTTTCCCACAACGCCCGCAATGATGTACATTAAGTACCCAACTGTAAACCACGTGCCAGCGCTTCCTGAAGCTATAACCATAGAGACAGGAGGCCTGATGTTTGGCATTATTATTGGAATTGTCCATGCCACTGCCAGCAATCCCTGAATCAGCGATACTAAAATAAACCTGTGCGACCACCTTACAGATCCTTGAGCGCTCATTTCATCTTTGAAATACGTTTTTGGATTAAAATTATTTACTAAAAAGTTTGTACATATGAGGATTTATTTGAGAAATTTGCTATATATATCACTATGTTATATAAAATTTTTAACGTTAACGGTCAGCATTGGATTAACGAAAAAGCGGAGCTGCTGACGGCTCCCCAGCTCTTCAGCTTGGGTTATGGTCCTATAGTCGTATTGCGCTGCTTATGCATTTTGAACATATTGTCGCATGCACCGTCCAGGATTTATTACGTTTATTAAATTAGATAACTAAGGCGTTCAAATTTTCGAATAAATGAATAAATAATTTCATCCATGTTTGATTGCACATGAACGCTGCAGGAGGGAGAGTAAATCCGTTTTACATCTCGCTGGTGGTGGGTCTTGGCTCGTTCTCGGACGGCTTTGCCCTCCTCCTGCAGAGCGGAGCCCTGCTTTCGGTGGTTCCTTATTTTCACCTTAACTCCCTTGCAACCGGCCTTCTGGTCTCAGCCCCCTTTATAGGCTCCGTTTTTGGTGCACTGCTTTTTGGAAGGCTGGCCGACAAATTTGGACGAAGATCAGTAATCCTCAACGTTCTGCTGTTTTTTGTAGTAGCTTCAATACTGAGCGCTGTTTCCATTAACGTTCCTATGCTCCTGATGAGCAGGTTTCTGGTAGGGGTTGGCATAGGAGGGGACGTTCCCTCCAGCGGGTCGCTGGTGGCAGAAATTTCAGAGCCCCAGAGGCGGGGCTCATTGATAAGCATTCAGACTCTCCTCTGGGCTATAGGAGCCTTTGCCGCCACTGTGGTCGCCATACCATTTCTGAGACTGGGCCTCGTGGCGTGGCGTCCCCTTTTTGGGCTCGCTGCTATTCCACCTCTGATAACCCTGCTGCTTAGAAGAAGAATAAGCGAAAGCTCTCTGTGGGAGGGGAGAAGGCGCTCGGATTCCAGCGTTAAGGTGCCACGCAGGATCATTGCGTTTATAGCGGTTCTCTGTGCAGGGCTTTTTATATGGACCTTTGTGCTTGCAATATTCGCCAGCTATTTGCCATCGTTGCTTGTAAGGACGTACGGATTTCACGCATACATGTCCCTAATAGTTGGCGGATTGCAGTGGATCATGTACTTTGCTGGATGCCTTATCACCTTTAAGCTTATTGATAGAGCTGGCAGGAGGCCACTTATCCTGACCGGATCCATTGTAGGCTTAGCCGCAGCGAGTTCAATTTACTTTCTCAGGGCAGCAACGCCGGAGTACTTTACCATAAGCATCTTTTTTATCTGGTTAGCTGGCGGGATCGCGTACACAGGAATTTCAACCTACTCCTTTGAAATATCTCCAACGCTTTTAAGGGGTCTGCTCAGCGGCTCTGTTTTTGCCTCAGGCAGGCTCGGGGGCTATACTGGTACGCAGATCTTCCCTATGCTGCTTGGGCTTATTGGAATAACCTCGGTGTTTGGTTTAATAAGTCTGCTTCTGCTCACAGCTGCTGCGCTTGTCGCTCCATTTAATCAGAGAACTGAAAGACTTACCCTGGATGAGATAGAGAGAGCCTTGACCGGGCTCCCGTCTCATTAAAATGAGTGTCCCAGCCATTCAACAGTAGCAGTTCAAAGTTTAAAAGGCAGCGTAAAACCGTAAACATGCAGTTTGCCAAAAGTGTACATCCCTTTCCAATATATTCCAAAATTTTTTAGAACTTTTACAACATTGTTATTAAGAGGTCTCAGAACTTGATCTTCTATGATGTTTGACTTTGGAAGGCCTCTAGTTGAGCTGCTCAACGATAAAATCAGGATAAGAATTGGGAACACTCCAGTTTTAAGAATAGAGCTGAACGGCGTTGAGTTCATGGCAAAGGCCGAATGGTTTAACATGTTCGAGTATGATGGGCTTATACACGGATCGGTCAAAATGAGGCCGGCGTACTTTATGGTTGATAGCTACATTAATGAGAATGGACGAATAGATAAGGTGGTAGTTGAGCCCACCAGCGGAAACACAGGCATAGCTCTTGCGGCGCTATCCAAGTACTATGGATTTGAATTCATTCCTGTCATATCACACATGACCAGCTGCGAAGTAAAAGGAATTTACAACAGACTGGGAATAAAGCCGCTAATAGTATATGATGAGGGCCCTGAAGACGAGGGAACGTACACCG
>JAGDXK010000017.1:12053-15160 GCA_023256405.1 Nitrososphaerales archaeon | reverse complement strand
GATAAGGCAATCAAGCATGTAATGAAAATGCTGAGCTCAGAGGATTCGAGGAAAAAATATCTTTGGCTTAACCAGTTTGAAAACAGGGCGAATCCTCTCGCACATGAAATGACCACATCAAAGGAGATACTCTACATAAAGGGAATAGACGCCGTAGTAACAGGCATAGGCACAGGCGGCTCATACGTAGGATTAAAAAGAGGCCTGCTCGGAAGCGGAATTAAGGTTATAGGCGTTCAGCCCAGAAAGGGTCAGAAGATACAGGGGCTCAGGAACTTGAATGACTCGTCTTACATTCCGCCAATAATTTCGGGAGAGGCAGATGATGGCCCGTTAATGGAAGTGGAATATAATAACGTTATCTGGATCCTCGAAAAGATGCTTGAAAAATATGACATCCTCGCTGGTTTCTCATCTGGCGCCACGGCTTACTTGGCTTATGAACTGGCAAAACGAGGTAAAAAGGTGATCGCTATCTTCGCTGACACGGGCCTAAACTATGTCAGCCTCTACGAGAGCAGCGGGATAAAAGCCTGCGGCTATAACTTCAGCAGGCTCTACGATCCGAGCAGCCTGCCTCTCCTGTGACCTTAAACAGCCATAAAACACATCAAAAAAGCATATTTAGAAAGAGGCGTAAATGTTACGCAGTTGGACGTCACAGTAGCTGTGCCATCAATTTTAAGGAGCACGCTTGAGGAACTTCTGGAATGTCTGGAGGCTCAAACCTATAGGGATTTTAAAATACTGATAGTATACAAAGGTGAAATGCGAGAATCGGTTGAGGCTTTTGCCAAAAAGCTCGATATAGAGTTCTATAAGCAGAAGGATGGGTTGCTTGAGGAGGCATATAACCTGATTCTGGAACGCTCCAGCTCGGAGATCCTGCTCTTTACCGACGATGATGCCTGCCCGGGCAGTAAATGGATAGAGGAGCACATTTTATTTCATCAGAGCCATCCTGAAGTTGGAATAGCGGGAGGCCTGATAAGCGGAAAATACTGGCAGAACTATCCTAATCAGGCATATGAGCTTCTTAAAAACACGCCATACATGGAGGAAATAGATCCTGTATTCAGGGGGTACGTGGGATACCTGACCAGGACTGGGCTAAGCGTTGACAGGGCCAGACATACCAATAATGAGAAGACTCTTGCAGTCGCCGGCGTGAACATGAGCCTCAAGGGCTTTCTGTTCAGAGGCTTTCAGGCCTATACTTACAGCCTCTTTGCAAGCTACATAGAAACTCAGCTTTCGCTTCATGCTTTAAAGCAGGGTTACTCGAGCGTGAGGTTTCCCGGTGCCATTACCCATCATAAGAACATACCATCACTTTCGGTCCCAAGGAAAGAAGATGAATGGAAGCTCGTGCTAGAAAAGTACACATTTCCTTATGTGGCAGATAAGTTCTACAGAGTGGACAGGAAGCTTCTCGGTGAGCTCTCCGAGATCATGGATGGTGTTCCTAGAAGAGGTCTGAAGCTGGCGCTTACGGGAATAGAAAGAGACCTCAGGCCTCTTGAGTTCAGAGAGGCTATCAGGAAGGAGGTAGGCATCTGACCCCCTATTTATCTTAAAAGGCGAGGGCCCCAAAGGTCTTAAGGGTTAATCCCCTTTAGCGGGAGTTGCTTAATGACGGAGTAGCGAGTATGACGCACATAACATTGTTTCCATCTCCGCCTTGAACGAAGCTTTCTGCTTTTGCAACTCGTGCCGTTTCATTCAACGCAGCAGCTCATAGCGGTTACGTCTCTCCTGAATGACTGTGCTGCTATTTTTAGCGCCTCGGACATAGTCGGGAACGCATGAACGGTGTTTATAATGTCATCCAGCTTCAGACCGAGCCTTAAGGCCAAGGCTCCCTCGGCTATTATCTCAGAAGCGTTGTGGGATACAATGTGGATGCCTACGATCCTTTCACGCTCATCAATAACCATCTTTATGATCCCGTCCTCTCTTCTCGATATTCTTGCTCTGCTGATCGCCGAAATTGGGACAGTGCTGGACCTGCATCCTTTGCAATCGCTCTCCAACAGACCAACTGATGCAACCTGGGGGTCAGTGTAGATCACTCGAGGAACCGATAAAAGGTCCATCTCCATGTTCGCGCGCTCATAAATGTTCTCTGCTGCTATGTACCCCTCCCTTGCGGCCACAGTTTCAAGCTTGATCGTCTGATCTGCAACATCCCCGGCAGCATATATTCTTGGGTTTGTGGTTTCCATGGACTTTTTCACCTTTATGCCACTCCTTCCGTAGCTGACGTTCGCGTTTTCAAGATGTAGCTCTGCTACGTTTGGCTCCCTGCCTGCTGCTATAAGCAAAAGCTCATTCTGGACTCTCACCTCATCGCCTCGCACTCTGAAATAAACGGAGTTTTTCTCAACTTTCTGTACTACAGCTTCAGTGTATAGCCTGATTCCCTCACCCTCAAGCTTTCTGAGCAGATGTGACGTGATCTCATAGTCAAATCCAGAAAGAGGTTGCTGGGCCGATTCCACGATGGTGACCTGTGACCCAAGCCTGCTCAGCGTCTGCCCAATTTCAACGCCAGCCATGCCTGCCCCTACAATGGTCGCGCTGGATGGGATATTCTCAAGGTTCCAGATATCGTTAGTAGTAAAGTATTTCGTCTCATCAAGATGCCTGATAACTGCTTTCTGGCCATGAGTCTGTTGCTAAGCCTTGGAGCCAGGCTTTGGTGAAGTTTTCATGGTCGGGATCTATAAACATTATCGTTAAGATAATACAAAAACTAAATAAATATGATTAAAAATATCTATTGCCATGAGAAGCTCATCCCTTGCCATAATAACTGTTGTCCTTGTTGTATTGGCATCATTAGCTTCATACAACGCGGGATTCATGGAGGGAGCTTCAAGAAGCCCCCAGGGCGTTTACGTGATTTCGGCATCACTTTATGCGCCTCTCATGGCCGCCACGCTGAGGCAGCTCAACTTAACGGGCAGCGTGGTTTCAATGGGTTCGGTCGCAGCTGCCCAGAACGTGCTCCTTTACCCATCAAAGTACGCTCTCTTCCTTTCAGTGGACCCCGCGGTGATAGAGGACATACTCTACCCTGCTAACGCTTCATCCTGGTACATAGC
>JAGDXK010000017.1:8778-12043 GCA_023256405.1 Nitrososphaerales archaeon | reverse complement strand
TGGCCTCGGATCAGATGGTGATAGGAGTTTCCCCGCTGGTTCCTGAATTCAGCGTGTTGAGGCAGCTCAACTACAGCCTGTCGCTAGCCATCGAGTCGAACAACGTAACTGCCGAGAAAATTTACCTGTCGAGGGTACTTGATATTGTGCTCTCAAACGAAACAAGGCTTGGCACCTCAAACCCAAACACAGACCCTGAGGGCTACAGGGCCCTCATGGTTTTACAGCTTTCATCGCTCTTCGTTAAGAACTCAAGCACATACTACCTCTCAGCGTTTCAGGAGCTGAACGCAACCGGAAAGGGTACCGAGGTTGCCATGGGCTCGGCCCTCTTCGCATACGTCCAGTCCGGCGAAGTCTACTACGACATAGCGCTCTATAGATCATCCGCGATCTCACACCATATACCGTTCATCGTCCTTCCGCCCCAGGTCAACCTTGGCTCAGCCAACTTCTCCTCGTTCTACTCACGCGCAGAAGTTTCCATAGTTTCAGGCGGCAGAACGGTCGTCCTCCATGGCGCTCCTATCTTTATCTCACTGACAATACCCAACGGCTTCAAGAACAAGGTGCTAGCGTCATCTATAGTTCTCTTCCTTATATCACCTGAGGGGAAGGCGCTCATGAAAGAATATGGCATAAGCCCACTTTCGGTGCCCGAGTTCTTCGGCAGCCCTTCTGATGTCCCCCAGCCCCTGAGATCGTTCATAAACTCGAGTGTGCTAGCCTATGGATGACAGGTTTTTTCTTTTCATAACATATCTGGCGCTTTTAATCCTGATCGTCCCCATAGCGGTGCTCTACTGGACCGTTGGGGCCGCGGGCCTGATGCAGGCCTTCGAAAACTATCAGTTCATCGAATCAGTGCTCGTTACGCTTGTGGGAGCTTTAGCAGCAACGCTGCTCAACGTTGCAATAGGAACGCCTGTGGCCTACTCTCTTTCCAGAAGGCTCGTCAGGGCAGAGTCGGCGTTCTATGACATATTCCTGTCACCGGTGTCAATACCCCACACCGTGGTCGGGATAATGCTTCTTCTTGCCTTTTCGCCGGTTTCGCCCTTGTATCCGGCGCTCAGGTATATAAGTCCAGTGGACAACTTGCTTGGCCTTTCACTGGCCATGTTCTACGTTTCGTTTCCGATCTACCTGATGTCCATAAAGGAAACATTTGATAAATCCGACCTAGATCTCGAGCTGTTCATCCAGAGCCTTGGAAGAAGCAGGTTTTATGTCTTCACCAGGGTTGTTTTTCCGGAGAACGCCGGCAGTGTGCTGAGGATAGCCCTGCTTTCAATGGGAAGGGCAATAAGCGAGTTTGGCTCGCTGATCATAATTGCTTACAGCGTCACATTTCTGCCCTTTTTCAGGTACGTCATGCCAGCGACAGTTTTCATCTGGTACAACTATGACGTCTATGGTCTCTCGGCATCTCTCGGATACGCTGCGGGCCTTCTCACGATCTCCTTATTAATCTCCCTTGGCGTCTACCTCCTGAGCAGGAGAAATGCATAGGCTTGAGCTGCGCAGCCTTATCATAAAGAGGGAAGGGTTTGCAGCAGGCCCCTTTAACTTCGTTCTGAAAGAGGGAGATAAGGCCCTGGTTTATGGACCAAATGGCTATGGCAAAACCACGCTGCTTATGTCCATTGCAGGGATCTTAAGCTATGAGGGGAGCGTGCTGCTTGACGAAAGGGAAGTCAGGAGCGTGTCCCTGGAAAGGAGAGGCATAACATATGCCCCAGCCAGGCCTTCCCTTATAAACGGCGCCTCGGTGCTGGATAACCTGAAAATGTCCGGAAATGAAGCACTAGAAATAGCTGAGAGATTCAACCTTAGGAGCATACTTCAAGTTAAAGCCGGAGGCCTGAACGAGGGCGCCAGAAAGATGGTTCAGATAGCGATGGCCCTGGGCTCGAGCTCCGTAGTGGTGCTCATAGATGAGCCGTTCGCCTTTTTATCTCTCCAGAACGCAAAGCTCGTGCTTGATGAGATAGCAAGGGCACGAGAAAAGATGATCGTTATAACATCGCATGAAAGGCTTGAGGGCTTTACAAGCTACATCGACATGGAAAAATACCAGATAAAGGGCTAAACCGAGATAAGCGCCTCAACAGGTGCCTCCTTAGTTACCTCAAGTATCTGGAACGACTCGTACCTTTCGATGCCCTCAACTGACGTTATTTCCTTGATCTGCTTGATTATGTCCTGTGCATCCTTTGCGACGTTTACCACTATGAGGTCAAAGGATCCTGTTGTTATAAAGATGTGCGAAATGTACGATATGGGCTTAAGCAAGTCAGCAACGTCCTTGGGCGAAACGCCCGGCTTTACCTTAATTCCTATCACGTACATTATAAGGTTGAGAGCGTTAACGTCTATCAGCGGAATGAAGGAGTTTATGATCTTGGTCTCCTGAAGCTTCTTTATCCTCTTGCTTACCGTTGAGGTTGAAAGATTGAGCCTCTGCGCTATCTGCCTGTAGGATAGCCTGCAATCGCCAGCTAAGCACTTCAGTATCTGAATATCTATTCTGTCAAGCTGCTTTTTCAACTCTTAGGAAATATAACCCTGATATAGTATTAAACTTTTTATATTTTTGTTAAAAACACGCACAAACGACTGTGCGGATTAAATTCGCTGTTGCTTTCTGCAGCCCTTCCCTAGCTCCTTGATTATGGTGATGAAGAGCCCAAGTCCGTACTGCACATCCGGGTCGCTCAGCGCGCCAAGAAGACCTGTCAGGCCTATCTTCTTGACCTTCTTCGTATCTACGCTTCCCAAGGCCTCCACCAGGCATTTTGTGGTTGACGCAAGGCTGTTCTGCGCCTCTGCGAGCTTTTCAGCATCGGCCTTAGTGAGGCCCTGAAGCAGAGCGGCAAGCAGTGCAACGCCTCTCATTAGGCTTGGATCCGATGCAACAGCCAGAAACACCTCATTGCTCTTCTCACTGAGGCTCTTTAGTATTCCCAGCATTCCGCTTTCCTTAAGGTCGGATACGACCTTGAGGAACTCCATCAGGTTCTGGACGTCCTTTTCAGACAGCTCGAAGCTCATCTTCTCGCTCCCGCTCATTCTTCAACACCCCCAAACCCATCTATCCACCCATGATAGAACGCCTGCTTAAGATACTTTGCGGGAACGTACTTTCCAAGGAAATAGCACTTCATGCTGTACATCCCATTCTTTTCATCAAAAGGCGTTTCGCAAGTCCCGGCCCAGCCGGCGTTTCCTGCATAACCCACGCATGTCACCGGAGCCATCATGT
>JAGDXK010000017.1:0-8709 GCA_023256405.1 Nitrososphaerales archaeon | reverse complement strand
GGGCTCAGCCCTCCTGCCATGTCGGCCACGAGGTTAGAGGCGGCAGTTATGGCAAGGCTCTCCACAAACACGCCAGCCAGCCCTATGCCAAGAGGTGGAAGGCTGTGCTCGCCAGCGAAGAAGACCTCGCTGTACGATGGATGGTTGCCCTTTGGCGTAACGGGCGTCCATCTCATGTCCTGTTTCCAGACTAGCTCCTCGCTGGATTCAAGAACCTTTGGAAGCCTCGGGGGCGGAACCTTTATCAGCAGGTCGTACTTTATCTCGGATCCTTTGATGACTACTGTCTTTGAATCTGGCCTGATCTCCTGGAAAACAGCGTTCGGTATGTAGTTGACGTTTCTTGAGGTCAGCTCATCCAGCAGGAAAGAGCTTATGGAGGATCCTAGAGGTGAAGCTGGCGATGGCATGGGATCACTCAGCGTTATGTTGACCTTCTTTCCCTGAGCCATGAAGAAGTCATGAAGAACCGTAGCGGCCTCGTACGGGTATATCCCGCACCTGAAGGGAAGCTCGGGTATAAGTATGGTGATGTTCGAGCCATCCTTTACGGCCTTTAGGGCCCTGTTAAGGGCCACGGCTCCCTCGAGGTCATAGTTGTGATATCCATCCTTGTCAAGACCGGATAGGCGCTCCACCCGTTGTCGGTGCCCAAGCTTACAACCAGGTAGTCATAATCAAGGCTCTGGTTTGTTGTCTTCACCTTCCTGTTCTTGAGATCGATCGAGACCGCTTCCTCCTGTATGACCTTAACTCCCTTGGTCTCCAGGCCTTTAATTGGAGTCCTAGTCTTCTCAGGGGTTGTGTATCCTAGGGCCACGTCAAAAAACAGGGGTGGCATGAAGTGATAGGGGTTTTCTCAACAACTGTGATCTCGTAGTCAGTGAAGCCCATGTCCTGTGCAAGCGTTTTTATCTGCTTTGCAGAAACGTACCCGCCAACGCCCCCTCCAAGCACCACGATATCTTCATTGTTCCCTCATTATTGTTTCAACCGCTTTATTAATAAATCTTTTTATATTTAAGCGCTGGTTTTTTAAAAATATTAAAAATCTACATAGTTTTATAAAAAACTTAAAATTTAAACGGACAATTTGATATTAAGTGATTTCTATCGGGGTTTATTTTAAAAATTGATTAACTGGCTCTGGACAAGCTGTTCTGTTGCTTCAGAGCAATTAAGAGGTCCATTTAGTGACTGGTGCTTCACATAAGAGCAAGTCCATTCTGGAGATAATGCACGGGATCTTGGAAGCCAATTCTGAAGGGGGTCTGAGCCTGAAGACGAAGCTACTGGTTGATTCCCAGCCTCTCCTTAACCTTTCCTACAATCAACGGAAGGGCAATTTCGACCCTTTCCCTTATTATGTAATCACCCAGATCGTCCTCCTCCGTCGCTCCTTCGTTTATGATAACCAGCTTTGCGCCTCTCATCTTAGCCAAAACTGGAAGCTGATTTGCCGGAGATACGGCGAGAGAAGTTCCTATGGCAAGAAACACGTCCGACATGCGTGCGATCTCAGCGGCTTTTTCGAGAACTTCGCTTTTAAGCGGCTCGCCAAAGAATATGACGTCAGGCTTTAAAATTCCCCCACACATCTTGCATCTTGGAGCCCCTCCAGAGTACCCGTGAAGGACTTGGCGCAGGCTGTACGTCCTTCTGCAGCTGAGACAGACCGCGCTTTCAAGGTTGCCGTGCAGCTCTATGACCTTTTTGGAGCCGGCCTTCTGGTGAAGTCCATCTATGTTCTGCGTGATAACGGCGCAGAGCTTTCCGAGCCTTTCCAGCTCGGCCAAAGAATTGTGAGCCGGGTTGGGTGACACTTCAGAGCCAAGGTTGAAATACCTGACGAAAAGCTCCCAGACTTCATCTGGGTGATCCAGAAAGTAGCTTATCTCAAACTTCTCAGGATCTATAATTCTCCATATCCCCTGAGGGCCTCTAAAATCTCTTATGCCGCTTGCCGTGCTGATTCCGGCACCAGTTAACGCTACAGTGCACCTGCTTCTTGCTAGTATTTCAGCAACTTCTTCCAAGCTCACATGTTATTTATAATAAATATTAAATAATAAACATCTCTGAAGATTGTGTTCCTAGAGATATAAGTTGACAGCTTATCAAATTAACGTGCGGATAGAATTCCTCAAAGTTTAAAAGGCTTTGCACTGAAGATAGCTGCCTAGAAACACGATCTATCGAGGTAAAATATAAAAGGGGCGCGGTTTTAAAGTTGAATGTAATGGCGTTTGAGCACGGGATTTCGCTGAGCGTCAAAGTCAGAGAGGTCATGAGCTCACCCGTTATAAGTGTGAGCCCGAGCGACACGGTCCTCGATGCCGCAAAGAAGATGAGCGAGGCAAGGGTAGGTAGCGCCGTGGTCATGGAGAGAGGCCAGCCAATAGGTATACTTACGGAAGGCGATATAATAAAGAAGGTGGTGAGCAAGGATCTTATTCCAAGCTCAGTGAAGGTTTCCGAGGTGATGTCATCCCCCCTTATAACTGTTAAGGCGGAGAGCTCTCTTATGGACGCCGCAAGGCTTATGAACAAATACGGTGTCAAGAGGCTTGGTGTTGTTTATAAGGATGAGCTGGTCGGGATAATCTCCATGACCGACATAATCAGCGTGTTCCCAGAGCTCATGGACATAGCCTCAGAAAAGGTTCAGCTTAAGAGCTACAGGGGAGGAGGAACAAGGAGGTTCATATCAGGATACTGCGACAACTGCGGGCAGTGGTCCGATTTCCTTCTTGAGATAGATGGAAGGTTTCTCTGTGAAGAGTGTAGGGAGGAGCTTTACGGAAAGGTGTAGGAGGGCTTCTTGCCAGGGAGGCCTAGGATTTCCTTTATCACCGACTCAATGCTTGGCAACCTCGCCAGGAAGCTGAGACTCTTCGGCTTTGATACCCTATACTACAGGGCAGGTGATGATGAGGGCCTTCTCCACAATTTTCAGGAAAGGATACTCCTGACCTGCGACAGGGAGCTTTACAGGAAGTCGGTCCTTCGCAACAGAAGGGTCATATTCATAGAGAGGGCAGATGATGAAATTGAAGCCCTTAGAAGGGTCTTCTCCGAGCTGGGCATGAGGCCTAAGGCCATTGCAGTGCGATGCACAGTTTGCAACGGCCCTCTGCGGAGGATGAGCAGGGATGAGGTGGTTTCGAGCAATCTCATTCCGTCAAGCACCAAAAGGAGATACCGTGAGTTCTACGTCTGCACATCATGCGGAAAGATCTACTGGTATGGCTCTCACTGGAAGAGCATAAACGCAACGGTTGATAAGCTTAAGGAAGCGCTTGAAACTAAACTTTAAATAAAAACAGCACATAAATTTAGGAGTGATAAAGAGCCCGGAAGAGCTAAAAAGGTACATAAGGGACATACCTGATTATCCTGTTAAGGGGGTTATATTCAGGGATCTAACCCCGCTCTTTGCGAGCTCGGAGGCCTTTCAGTATACTATTGATTCGCTCTATTTAATGGTCAAGGGGCTCAGGATTGACAAGGTTGCGGCCATAGAAGCTAGGGGGTTTATAGTTGGCGCGCCCCTTGCGAAGATGCTGGGCGTTGGCTTTGTCCCAATCAGAAAGGCAGGAAAGCTTCCATGGAGGAAGAAAAGCGTAACATACGAGCTTGAGTACGGGAGGGAGACAATAGAGGCCCATGAGGACGCGATTAAGCATGGGGAGAGCGTGCTCATAGTTGATGACCTGCTGGCAACCGGGGGCACCACGCTTGCCGCAATAGATCTGATCGGCCAGCTGGGAGGAAAGGTTGCTGGTCTAGCATACATAGTGGTGCTGAACTATCTTAACGGAAGAGAGAGGCTCAAGGGCCACAGGATCTTCAACCTGGTGGATTATTATTAGTTTCCGACCTCCTCATCGTCCTAAAAGGGCTAGGGCTCCGAGGTCTTGAGGGTTACCTTGGCTGGAGCTGCTCCATCATAAAACGACGGACATGACATAAATAACGTAAGTTTTTTAAAGGGGTTGTTTTAAAATTATAACTGAGAAATGTCTTCTGTTAATCAAAACGTTAAAGAAAGCACACAATCTGCAACGACGCCGGCAATACTCAGGGCCGGATACGTGAGGGCGCTCACAAAGCTCATCGTCTACATCTTAATCTACGCCCTGGTTATGGCAGCAATTCAGTGGCTCATGCTCAACGTAATTCCAGTACTTAAACCATACCAGATCTACTTAAACGTCGGCCTTACTCTTATCTTTGGCTACTTAATAGTGGTAGCCTTTGCCGATACAATATACCACTTCATGAGGATCAAGTACCCCCACGACGTTGCAAGGGCCTTCAGGAACGTGTTCCTTCTGATTGGAATAGGTGCCCTTATCACGGCTATAGCTGGGGCAATTGGGGGAGGCCTTGCTGGAGTTAGCGTGGGCGGCTTCCTCGGAATAGTCATAGGCTTTGCAACGCAGCAAGTAATGGGTCAGGCTGTTGCCGGGGTCTTTCTGCTGATAATCAGGGCCTTCAGGATAAACGATCACGTCAACATAGTGGGCGAGGAGGGAATCGTGGAGGACGTGGGAATCCTCTTCACAACTTTGAAGAAGATGGATGGAACAACTAAGGTGCTCATCCCGAGCAGCTCCATCATAGGAAACAAGATATATCTGCTGCCACCAGTTCAGCCACAGCAGCAACAGCAGAAGCAGTAAAAGGAACTAACTGCTATCAATTTTTTTGTTTATCCGCTTCCAAAGGCTCTATCTCCAGCGTCTCCAAGCCCAGGCACTATGTATCCCATTTCATTAAGTGCCGGATCCAGCGCTACAGCGTATATCTTCACGTCTGGAAACCTCTCCCTTACCTTTCTTATGCCATACTCCGTGCCTATTACTGACGCTATTATGGTTCTCTTAGGCGAGCCATAAGTAAGGATTTTGTCCAGAACGGCCACTATAGTTGAGCCGGTGGCCAGCATCGGATCGGCTACTATCAGGACGTCCTCGCTTCTTATCTTTGGCACCCTTACATAGTCCACATCCACTTCAAATTCCAGAGATCCCGGAACGTGCGAGCTCTCAACCCTCTTTGCGCTTACGACGCCAACCCTTGCGTTGCTGAATATTTCAACGAGGCCCTGGGCTAGTGGCATTGCAGCCCTCAAAATCTGAACTATCACCACGTGATCGAGGTCAGGTATTCTGATGCCCATAGCCCTGACACCGAGCGGAGTCTCGACCTCAATCGGCTCAGCCTCCAGCTCGTTTACTATTTCATACCCGATTATCCTTCCCAGAGCGATAAGTCCGCTTCTGAACTCAACCTGCCCTGTGTTTCTGTCCCTTAGCCTTGTCAGTATAGCCTGTGCCATGTTGTGCTTTATAACTACCACGTTATCGCTCATTCAAGATTTTCCGTGCGTTCGATCCTTTAAGCCTTTTGAAAAATAAGCAAGGCAAACGTTATAAACTTCAGAAAGCGAGTGCACTTATGGAGTGCGAGGAATGTTTAAGCGAAATAGTCTCCAGCGAGGTGATTCCTTCAGCTGGCTGCACGGAGGTAGCATCTATAGCTCTCGGGGTGGCGCTAGCAGCTAGTGGATCAGATGAGCCTTACCGCGTGAGGATCTATGTGGACGAGGGAACGTTCAAAAACGCCGTATCAGCTGGCGTTCCCGGTGGCGGCTCAGGCATAGAGGAGGCAGTAAGGAGGGCTATAAATTCGGAGCCCAAAGGCCTGCAGACGCTTGCCTTCAGCAGAGAACGCTACAGAGGTCCGCTTGATCTAGTAGTTTATCCTCTTAAGATGGACGATATATTCATCTACGTAACAACTAACAGAGAAGCCTCGCTGATATCATCTAAGCACGACAAAGTGGCATACGTTGGTCCTCCCTTCAGCTCCTTAAGGGAGGCCATAGACTATACCAAGCAGAAGGGGGACGGCATACCCCTGGAGAGGCTCTTTCAGAATGGAAGGCCGATCATTGGGTTTGAAGAGGTTCTCGCGTATGTCGAGAGCCTCAGCTCATCACGCAGGTTCATGGAGCTCGTTCAGGAATCCTCAAGAATTGACATGGCGCTGGCTGAGGACGGCCTAAGGAACAAGTACAGAGGCTACTCTGGGAGCCTGCCAGAAGGGTCTCCGCGAGAGAGGGCTATCAAGCTAGTTTCCGCAGCCGTGGAGGCAAGGATGTCAGGCTCTCTCCTTCCAGCAATGGCGGTGGCCGGCTCTGGAAATCAGGGGATAACTTCAACCCTTCCGATATACGTGTACGGAAAGGAAATGGGATACGACGATGAAACAATATCCGTATCGGTTATGGTGAGCTGGCTCACGACCATCTACGCGACGGGGTACCTTGGATATATATCACCCTTCTGCAGTGCTGGGCTCAAGGGCGGAGCTGGTCTGGCAGCTGGACTAGCGTACATGCTCTCCGGAGGGGACATGAGCGCAGCCATGAGAGCTGCCATAAATCATATTATATCATTAGGAGGAGTTTTCTGCGATGGCGCAAAGCCATCATGTTCGCTCAAGACTTCGACTGGGGTTGAAACCGCTTTCAGGGCAGCCAGCTTAGCGGCTGTGGGCACGACAGTGCTCAAAAACGAGGGCCTTTCTGGAAGGGATCTTGACGAGGTCCTCGAGAACTACAGAACCATTAAGGATGCATCAATCGGGCAGATTAACGAATCGCTCGTAAGGGTCTTTGCAAGAAAGCTTCCATACGTTGACCTTAGCCTTTATCTCGCAGCCAGCGGCCCTCACAGGACCGCTTCAGGATGATCACCAACCAGCACGCCGAGCCTTCTCTCATAAACCTCCAGAACGATGTGGTTCCCGCTCTCAAGCTCTCCGTCCATTTCGAACATATCCCTATCTGCATGGATCTCAGCTGTTCTGCACGATCTGAAAAACGCGTGCCCTTTTTTCACAAAGCTGCCATCGTATATCGTTTTCAGCTTCATAAAGGCCGAGGGCCCGGTGTAGGGGTTAATGACGTAGATGTCCATGAAGCCATCGTTCAGATAAGAATGTGGGGCCACCTTTATTCCCCTTCCAAGATACCTGCCATTGCCCACGATGGTTTCAATAGTTCTCCATCTGTAGTATTCACCATCGCACTTTATGTTCACGAAAAAGCTGGATGCAGGGAGCAGCTTGAGAGGAAGCGCGATAAGTATAGAAATCCAGCCCAGCCCCCTGTGCTCTTCAAGGAACCTGCTTATTTCAGGTCCAACCCCAAAATCTAGCGCGTTAACAACGTATCTGGCTCTGCTGCCCTGTGAAAGCCGTATAACATCTATTCTTTTTAGGTCGAACTTCTTTATTGAGCTCAGCAGTTGATCCAGGCTCCTTATTCCTATCGACCTTCCCAGATCGTTTCCTGTCCCGAAAGGGCAGTACGCAAGCGGCACGCTGGCGTTTGTCCTGAGAACCCTCTCCGCAAGATAGTTGAACGTGCCGTCACCGCCGCAGCTGAGAACCAGCTCGCTTTCAACTAGATATTTATCAACAATCCTTTCAGATTCTGGCTTATCAAGGTATATCCTCCGCAGAGTCAGGGCTTTTTCAATGGCCCTTAGCTTATCCTCCGCAAATCCGCCGGCTCTCCTGTTAATTACGGCCAGCGCCCTCAAGCTTTAAGCTTCCTTTCGAGGGCCCACTTATTAAAATTGAGGGCGGCTCAGATCAACTCTGTATCTGAGAAGTGCAGCTATTCCTCCCATGTTTTTCAGCCAAATCCTTGCCTCATCGTTGCTTGTGAAAACCTTTACTCTGCCCCTGGAGCTGAGAACCCTTTCGACTACTTTAACTACCCTTTCGCGTATCACAGGATCCGCCATCAGATCCCGCTCAATCAAAAGGGTTTCCACGGCACCAATCTCAGACGCCCGCTCCACAGGTTCTAGGCCATATGCCACGGGCTCATCCCTTCCAATTCTGGCGAGGAACTCCTCCATGAGCTCCTGCTCCTGATACGCTTCGCTCTCCTTCAGCGCATCCCTCAGCGCCTCCTTGCTCAGAGCCTCTCTAATGCCAGGATAACCTCCGTAGGATGTCTCAACCCCTATCATACGAATTTCGCCGATCCTCTCCTTCACGGCCTTCCTCAGCTTCTCCAGGTAAATGGATGGCCCAGAAATTATAAGAACCTGCGGCCTGATCTCCTGCACGAGCCCCTTCAGGGATTCGCCTATCCTTTTAAGCTCCCGGGTCTCGATGTCCTGGGATCCCTCCTTGTTCTTAGTTCTGAGCTCCACTTTCTCCTGGTACAGTAGCTGAACGCCAGAGTTGGTTATCCTTGCGACCGCAAAGTCCTCGCTGTCAATTGACGCTATCAAGGCGTTGTAAACTGTCCTCTGCTCGGCTGTCTTCAGTCTCTTAAGATCAAGCTCGTTCCAGCTCTCTGGCTTCAGAACAGTTATAACGCTGCCGGGCTCCAGGACGATGGTGTGATGTTTTCCCTTTATTTCAAGATCCTCCGGCGACTCCAAGACTATTCCGTGTATCCTCAGCCTGTTGGTCATGGGCTGCATTTCCGCCCATTCCACCTTCAGGCTCAGCGTAACTGGTCTTCTCCAGCTGGAAGTCTGGGTCTTTACCTCCCTTGTCGTCCTTCCTATCACTATGTCCCCAGAGTAAAGCAGGTTGTAGAGCTCCCAGAGATCATCCTCGTTGTCAACCCTGATCCTGATGAGCTTCTGTCTTTCATCAACCTCAAGTATTTTC
>JAGDXK010000016.1:31400-32812 GCA_023256405.1 Nitrososphaerales archaeon | reverse complement strand
GAGGCACTTATGATATTGGGTTCCAAGCATTGAGTGGCATGCTTGAAAGGGGACACAAAGTGATGTACGTGCTTTATGATAACGAGGCGTATATGAACACAGGTATACAGAGAAGCGGAGGGACCCCAGCCCTTGCATGGACAACCACTACGCCGGTCGGAAGGGTCTTCAGGGGAAAGGTTCAGCAGAAGAAGCCGATCGCTGACATCGTCGCAGCCCACAGAATACCGTACGTTGCGACTGCAAACCCGGGATACTTTACCGACATGATGAACAAGTTCAAGAAGGGCCTTGAGGTGAACGGGCCCTCGTTTATTCATGTTATACAGCCATGCACTACGGGCTGGAAGTTCGATCCAAGGTATGGCATTGTCATTTCAAGGCTTGCCACCGAGACCGGCCTCTGGATAAACTGGGAGCAGGAGGAGGGACAGTTCAGAGTTACAGTTCCCGTTCCAAGGAGAAAACACGTAAGGCACTACTTCAGAATGCAGGGCAGATTCAGCCATCTCACCGACGAGGACATAGAGGCCATACAGAAGGAGGTTGATATGGAAGTGGACAGAATAAACAGAATGGTCGGCAGAACAGTTATAGGTCCTGTTGTGGAATAAGCGTTTTGCGCATTAAATTTATTATTTGATTGTTGCATAATTGATTTTGGGGCGAGCGGCCGGGCTGGTCACGGGGAGCTCCCGAGGAAGCTCCTCCCTCCGTCCACGGGGTCCGGCGCGGCGACGCGCGGCGGGAGACCGCCGGCTCTGGAGCAGAAACGAGACCTCGCAGGAAGATGGCCATGATAGCAGCCGATGGCTGCTGGAGGACTCCTGGTAAGGGGGTGAAACGGCCAACCCGGACGGAGCAAGGCCGGAAAGGGCCCATGACGCACCCGTGGGCCAGGCCCAGGTAGGCCGCAGAGTCGAATCCAGCCTAAACAGAAGGAGGGCTACGAGCCGCACGCCCCTACTTCGTGTAAGATCCTCCCTTTATAATCCATCTGTCTACGTATCTTTTTGTGTTCTGTATTACTGATATGAGTGATCTAGGCATATCGTCCATGTAAACATAGTCGGGCAGGTGCTTCAGGAGCTCAAGAGTGAATGACTTTATTTCCTCAAAAGTCAGCATATGCCCTGCAGTTAACCTGCTTTGCGAATATCCTATGTGCATGTACGACTTGACCTCAACAAAGTGAGGATAGCCTTTCATAATAAGCTCTGCTGCCCGGGGTATTTTATCAATCGAGTCGTTATAGCCTCTTATGAGCGTGATTCTAATAACGGTTCTCGTCTTCATCTCCCTTAAAAGCTCCAGGGATCTCAGCCACCTCTGCCACGCATCCCGGTACATTGGTCTGTTAACCCTCATGAAATCCTCCTCATCATACGCGTTCATCGAAAGGTAAACCTGAG
>JAGDXK010000016.1:15310-31390 GCA_023256405.1 Nitrososphaerales archaeon | reverse complement strand
GGGCAGAGCATCCTCCCTGATCAGCCTTTCGAGCATCTCAGGCTCCTGACCGTTTGTTACAAGAAATATGCTCTTCGTGTTGGGGAGAGACCTGAGGTACTTTATCATCTCTGGAAGCTTTGGATACATCGTGGGCTCTCCCGAAAGAGATATTGAGTAATGGGAGGGGGTTAGGGCCTCGTTCAGCCACCCCTTATCTATGCGGGGATCGCCCATGAAGCCTATCAGCAGCTTTTTTCTTTCCTCCGTCAGGTTCTTTATTATGTTCTCAGGGTCGTCTATCCACTCCTCTGGCATCTTCAGCATCCTGTAGAATTCGTTGGGCCTCCAGCAGTAGATGCACCTGTTCTCGCAGAAAACCGCAGTTGGCGTGAACTCCATGCACTGGTGCGTCTGAATCCCGTAGAACTTGTTCTTGTAACAGCCGCTCTTCCTTTTTACTGCCTCCTTTGTCCAGTGGCATATCTCAACCGCAGAGTGTCCATAAATTCCATAGTGTGCCCTTCTAAGGGCCTCCTGCGTCTCTCTGTCAAGCGCCAGCCTTGACTGCATACGGAAATTTATGAAAATTGTGAATATAAAAACGCTAACTATCTTTTTGGAGCTGGCCGAGGAGCTCGGCTTAGCGATATAAAAAGCTTAAAGCCGAACCTCTTAATATTTAGCCGTAATGCCAGTAATACAGATATATAGGGAGAGGCTGGAGAGGCTTGTCCCTGGCCATACATATGAAGAGATAATCAAAGTTCTACCATACATAGGCGTTGACATAGAGGAGCAGACAAACGATTATGTCAGAATAGAGTATTCGCCAAACAGGCCGGACTTTGGAACGGACTATATGGTTGCGAGGGCCTTGAGGGGAATACTTGGAGACGAACTAGGAATAAGGAAATGGAGCCCAGAAAAGGGCAACATCAGCGTCTTCGTGGACAAAAGCGTGGAGAGCGTTAGGCCCTTTATAGCAGTTTTTGCAGCCAGGGGGCTGAGTCTAGATGATGAATCCATAAGGCAGCTGATTTCTTTGCAGGAGGATCTACATCAGGGAGTAGGAAGGGGAAGGAAAAAGGTGGCTATCGGGCTGCACGATCTTTCGCCAGTAAGGTTCCCTCTAACCTACAGGGCCACAGGTCCAGAGCACAGGTTCATTCCTCTAAACTCTGACAGAGAAATGACCATAAAAGAAATGCTGGAGAGCACGGAGCAGGGCCGTAAGTATGGGAGCCTCCTGAGTGGCTCATACCCAGTTATACTGGACAGCTCTGGAATGACGCTTTCAGTCCCGCCTATCATAAATGGAAATTACACAAGGCTCACGGTTAACACAAGGAACATGCTGGTTGATATAACAGGCACGGACGAAAGGGCGGTAAAGCTTGCTGCATCGGTTCTGGCAGAGACGCTCCATGAGATGGGCTCAACTATAGTTGAGGGAGTAACCATATATCCTGATAAAAGGACCATCGTAAGTCCTGATGTTTCAGAGAAAACAGTTAGGGTCAGCCTGAGCATGGTGAGCTCATTGCTTGGCCTAAGCCTGAGCCCCGATAAGGCCATCGAGGCAATCAAAAGGTCAGGTCTTGACGCGATCTATGATAACGGAGACCTTCTGGTTACAGTCCCACATTACAGGGGAGATATACTGCATCCAGTTGATATAGCCGAGGAGGTGCTCATCGGATACGGCCTCTTTAACGTGGAGCCAGATCTCAATATATCGTTTTCTAAAGGTGGGCTGATGAGGGAGACAAGACTATTGGAGCTCGTTAAAAGCACAGCTATAGGGATGGGCTTTACCGAAGTACTAAATCCAATGCTTGTTTCAGATGAGCTTCTCAGGATGTTTTCAGTTCAAGACAACGTGGTAATGACGGAGTTCTCTAAGAGCTCGGAGCACAATGCTCTTAGGACGGCGCTCTTCCCGGGGTGCGTGAAGGTGATCTCGATAAATCAGAACGAGCCTATGCCTAGGAGAATGTTTGAGACGGGAGACGTGGTGTTTCTAAAGGATGGAGCCCCTGTACAACAGAGAAGGCTGTGCCTGATCGAGGAAAGGGACAAGGCGAGCTTAACCGAAGCAAAATCGTACTTTGATGCCATTCTCAGAGTCATGGCTCTTGATCCAACAAAAGCGTCCTATGTTCCCATAAAAAGAAATTATGCGCTTAGAGCATTCGAGATCAGATACTCTGAAAAGGAAGCTGGTGAGACCTTCGAAGTAAATCCCGAGCTTCTCGAAAAGCTGAAGATCAAAAACCCGGTAATAGTTCTTGAGATATATCTTGACGTTCTTCAGAGCTTTGTCCTGGCGTAGCTGACGGCGATGACTTCCACTTCGCTAACAAGCGGGTTGTTCTTCAGTTCCTCCTCGAGGGGGTCAGTCCCGCCCTCAGCCTCATCCATTTCTATATCTGCAATTATCGCGTTGAGCCCAAAGGCTATGGGCTCTACGGTGTATCTTACAACCTTGAACTTCTTGATGCTGTTAATTATGTCCTCGGGCTTGGTCTCTATATCGTTTGGAAGTATCTTTATTCTTACAAGAACCTTATTTGGCATCACTAATCACCTAAGGCCCCTCAAATCCGCAGTTCTCACATTTATAGGTTCTCACAAAGACCCTGCACTTTTCGCATCTCCAGATCGTAACCTTCCCACAGTCGGGGCAGATGAATCTTGTAAACTTCTCGTTAGGAGATATTGGCTTGTGACAGCTTGTGCAGACTGGTAAACCTCTCTGAGCCAATCCAACCATTTAAAACAGATATGATTTTTAAGCGTTTCTGCCCTTTATTTTTGAGAATTTTCGGCCGGTTTTGTCTGCAGGCTGCTCTTATGGGGAGCCAAGAGGCCTCTTTTCTTTTGAGATAACCCTGATCTCCGTTATTGCGGTGTTAGGATACTGCCCTTTTTCATCCTTTTCATACTTTTTGACCATATCCCATATGTTCAGCAGCGCCACCGCCACCCCATAGAGCGCCTCCATCTCGACCCCCGTCTTCGCGTTTGCCTTTACGGTTACAGTGACAATCACACCATCCTCGGCAAGATCGCACTTGGCTTCCACGTACTCTATTGGTATCGGGTGACAGAAGGCGATCGCGTGTGGAGTGTCCTTAACGGCTTCTATCGCTTTAACTTCAGCAATTGCAAGCGGATCGCCTTTTTCTACATTTTTATTTTTTATTCTAAATATCGACTCTTTAGAAAGTTTTATGAAACCTCTTGCCACCGCAATCCTTTCGCTGAGCTTCTTCTGAGATATATCCACGCTTCGCATAACATATCAGTAGCAGCTTATCAAATATTATAACATTTTTTAATTTTAACGTGAGAATAACAAATAAAAGCATGGGCCTGCAAAGGTATTGCGTATGGAGACCCTGGATTACGACGTGGCTATTGTGGGCACAGGGCTCGCGGGACTCAGGACGGCTATAGAAATTCTGAGAAAGGATAAAGGCAGGCTTGGGGTTAAGGTTGCCGTAATTTCAAAGATCTATCTCATGAGGAGCCACTCGGTTTCGGCTGAGGGTGGAACCTCAGCAGTCCTTTATCCTGAGGAGGGGGACAGCTTTGAGCTGATGGCATGGGATACGATAAAGGGAAGCGACTTTCTGGCCGATCAGGATGCCGTGTGGAGGTTCGTTCATCTTGCGACACAGGAGATAAGGCTCATTGAGAGGTGGGGCGTCCCATGGAACAGAAGAGAGGATGGAAGGATCGAGCAGAGGTGGTTTGGGGGTCTGAGCTTTCCGAGAGCTACGTACGCTCAGGACAAAACCGGGTTCTTCGAGATGAGGGCCCTATATGACACCCTGCTCAAGTATGATAACTGGGACAGATTTGATGAGAACTTTGTAACCTCAGTTGTAATAGAGAACGGTCAGTTCAAGGGGTTCACGGCAATAGACCTCAGGACAGGCAACTTCAGGTACTTCAGGGCCAAGGCTGGTGTAATAGCAACTGGAGGAGCTGGCCAGCTTTACAGAATAACCTCGATGGCCGCAAGCTCAACCGGAGACGGGTACGGAATAGCTTACAACGCAGGCCTTCCGCTCAAGGACATGGAGTTCGTTCAGTTTCACCCAACGGGGCTTGTCCCGAGGGGCCTGCTGATCACTGAAGCAGCGAGAGGCGAAGGTGCTTATCTCATAAACAAGGACGGCGAGAGGTTCATGAAGAGATATGCACCGAGCAAGATGGAGCTCGCTCCCAGGGACATAGTGTCACGGGCAATAATGAAGGAGATCATGGAGGGAAGAGGCATATATGATGAACACAGCGGACTCTATCATGTTTGGCTCGACATGAGGCATTTGGGAAAGGAGAGGATCGAGGAAAAGCTTCCGTTCATAAGAGAGATAGGCCTAAAGTATCTTGGCATAGACATAGTTGACCAGCCTCTTCCAATAAGGCCTACGGTCCACTATAATATGGGCGGAATTCACACGGATATAGACGGTAAGGTACTCATGGCCAATGGAACCCCTGTTAGAGGTCTTTGGGCAGCTGGAGAAGCGGCCTGCGTCAGCATACACGGAGCGAACAGACTAGGGTCAAACGGAACTAACGATTGCCTAGTATATGGCTACATAGTTGGCAACGATGTTTATAACTATATTGAAAGGGAAAGACCCCAGTACCCAGATCAGCCCAGGACAGCGCTTTCAGCAGAGGAGGACAGGATCTTTGGTAGGATACTGGGAAGAGAGAGCGGCGGAGAGGACGTGTACCAGCTGAGAAACGAGCTGAAGGACACCATGGAAAGATACGTTCACGTGTACAGAACCGGTTCTGAGCTTGAAAAGGCGGTCGTCAAGATAAAGGAGCTAAAGGAGAGGTACAAGAACATAAGGCTTACGGACAGAAGCAGGACGTTTAACTACAACCTCCAGCATGCGCTTGAGCTGGGCTTCATGCTAGATATAGCTCACGTTATAGCGCAGGGGGCTCTGCTCAGAACTGAGAGCAGGGGGGCTCATGCAAGGCTTGACTATCCGAACAGGGATGATGAGCACTGGCTCAAGCACACAATAGCGCTCAGATCAGACGGCGAGCCAAGCTTTTCGTACATACCTGTGAGGATTACCATGTGGAAGCCTGTGGCAAGGGTGTATTAAAATGAAGGTCAGAATAAGGAGGTTCGACGGACAAAAGGAATGGTGGCAGGATTACGAGGTTGAGGCAAAGCCCTTCACAACAATCCTTGATATTTTAAACTACATAAGGGAGAACCTTGATCACACGCTTGCATACCGGCATTCATGCCAGATGGGCTCATGCGGCTCATGCGGGGTCGTTATAAACGGAAAGCCAGCCCTTGCATGTCAGACAAGAGTTGGAGAACTTAAGACTGACACTCTGAGGATCGAGCCCCTGTACAACTACAGGGTAATAAGGGATCTGGTGGTCGATCTTACGGACTTCGTCAATAAGCACAGATCGGTGAAGCCGTGGATGATAAGGAAGAATCCCCAGGAGCTAGAAGAGGCGCCCAGCGAATTTAAGGTCACCCCACAGCAGAACTTAACTTTCATACAGTTCGACTACTGCATCATGTGCGGAGTTTGCCTTGCCGCATGTCCTACCGTTGCGATAGATCCTCTGTTCATTGGTCCGCAGGCTCTTGCGCAGGCCTACAGATACATAGCTGATCCGAGAGACGAAGGGTTCGAGGAGAGGATAGACGTGCTTGATGATTCGCATGGAGTCTGGAGATGCCACTTTGCAGGAGCATGCAGCTACGTATGCCCAAAGGGCGTCGATCCTGCTAAAGCCATCCAGTACCTCAAGAAGGAGATACTAAAGTTCAGGCTTCTACGTAAGAGGAAGAAGGCAGTGCCTCCTGCTGAAATAGTTCAGAAGGAGCCACCGCCGAACGCTCCAAAGCCGCCACCATTTGACTTTAAGTTTGAGGGAGGTGTTGAGTGATGGTGGAGGAGAACAAGAGGTATAAGGCAGGAATTCTGAGGAGCCTCTGGCCACACGGCTTTAACATAGAGAGATATACCTACACTCTGCACAGGATAACTGGTGTAATTCTGGCACTTTACCTGATCGCCCACGTATTTGAGATCTTCCACGTGGCACTTGGACCAGCAGCCTGGCAGCAGACGTTGCAGGAGCTCGGCAGCCTCGGCATATTTGAAAAGATAGGGCTATGGATAATAGCAGGATCTGCACTGTATCATGGAGCAAATGGGCTAAGGCTGATACTAAACGAGGCGTTTGGAATGCTCCTGGGGAAGCCCGTTCTTCCGGAGTATCCATATATGCCTACGTCGCTCAGCAGAAGCCAGAAGATAGCTATATACATCTTAACCGCGATAGTCGTGATCCTGTGGATATGGGCTGGGCTTTACCTGCTGGAGGGACTTGGCATAGTGTGAGGTGGTAAAAGATGCCGGGCCAGTATAGCCTGTTAAAGGAGTCATGGAACATGGTCCTGATGTACGCGCTGGCACTGATAATGATATTCGTGCTCACCTTCCACCTTCTCCTCGTGAGCCCTCTCACCGGAAGAACGTTTGATGAAACCCTCACCTACTCCTTTGTTCTGCACAATCTCACCTACTACAGAATAGTGTTCGGGATTCTCCTTTACGCCGCTGTTATTCATGGAATGAACGGCCTCAGGATAGTACTAATAGAATGGCTTCACGTGAGGAGGTACCAGTGGGCAGTGAACCTGCTTATCGTAGTTCTTATTGCAGTGCTCCTAGCGCTTGGCACATATACGCTTATAGTTTTATAAACAGCAAGAATCATTAAATTTTTTAATCGCTCAGTCCAAGAGTTAAGCTATGGTGGACCTTCTTGAGCACGAGGGCAAAAGGATCTTCAGGAAATATGGAATTCCCGTTCCTGTCTTCAGGGTTATAAGAAGCGAGAAGGAGGTCCCAGATTTTAATGAAAAGATGGTGATAAAGGCGCAGGTGCCAACAGGCGGAAGAGGGAAGAAAGGGGGAGTAAAAATAGTTAACAACAGAGAGGAGGCAATAAGGGCAATTCAGGAGATCAGGCAGATAGACTTTAACGGATACAGGGCCAGAAGATTTATTCTTGAAAAGGCGTACGATATTAAAAAGGAGCTGTATGTGAGCATTACCCTTGACCGAAGCGTAGAGCTGCCAGTTCTACTCGCATCCGCCGAAGGTGGTGTCGACATAAACTCGGTTCCGGCCGAAAAGATACTGAAGAAGCCCATTAATCCCTTCATTGGGGTAACCGATTACATGAAACGTGAGGCAGCAGCATTTCTTGGGCTTGATGGTGAAAACGCAAAGACCCTTGGGAAAATAATTTCAGGGCTTTACAGGATTTATGATGAGCTTGACGCTTCCCTTGCAGAGATAAACCCACTGGCGCTGACCTCAGAAGGCCTTGTGGCCCTCGACTCAAAAATTTCAATTGAGGACGACGCGCTATTCAGGCATCCAGACGTGCCGGTCAGGTACTTCGGGATGGACAAGATAGAAGTGGAGGCGAAAAAGAAGGGCCTTTCCTTTGTGAGGTTAGAGGGCGACATAGGCATAATAGCAAACGGGGCAGGGCTTAACATGGCAACTATAGATCTTATAGCGCAGGCAGGAGGGAAGCCTGCTAACTTCTTCGATCTAGGAGGCACCGATGACCCACAGAAGGTCATACAGGCAATAGAGCTGGCCTCCAAGGTCACCAATAAGGTTCTATTTGTGAACATATTCGGCGGAGTAACAAGGTGTGATACGGTTGCAAACGGTATAGTCCAGGCCATAAAGCAGCTGAATCCGAAGTTCAAGCTTGTAGTGAGAATCAGGGGAGCTAACGAAGAGGAGGGAAGAAGGATACTGAACGAAAACGGTATAGACTCCATACTAAATCTTGATGAGGCTGTTCGCAGGGTTGTTGAGCTGGCAGGTGAGTGAAGATGGCGATATTAGTAACTGAAAAGGACCTCCCTGTTATCGTTCAGGGAATTACCGGTCATCAGGGCAGCTTCCACGCTATGCAGATGAAGGCCTTTGGGACGAACGTAGTAGGAGGTGTGACACCAGGCAAAGGAGGCACAGACGTAGGTGGTATTCCGGTTTTCGACTCAGTAAAGCAGGCGGTTAATAAAACTGGTGCTAGGGCCTCGGTGGTCTTCGTTCCTGCCCCGTACGCTCCGGATGCTGTAATAGAGGCCATAGATGCAGGCATACAGCTAGTGGTAATTATAACGGAGCACATACCGTTTCACGACATGACAAAGCTTAAGCTCTATGCGAAGCTGATGGGCGCAAGAATAGTAGGTCCAAACGGTCCTGGAATAACGTCGGTTGGGATTGCGAAGCTTGGCATAATGCCTAATTCGATATTCAGAAAGGGCCCAGTAGGAGTTGTTTCGAGAAGCGGCACGCTTACATACGAGATAGTAAACACTATTTCTGAATCAGGCCTTGGAGAGACAACAGTGATCGGCATAGGGGGCGATCAGATAGTCGGAACGACCATGCAGGAGGCAGTGAGGATGTTCGAGAAGGACGATGAGACCAAGGCCATAGTTGTGGTTGGGGAGATAGGGGGAACGGCAGAGGAGGAAACGGCTGAAATCATAAAGAAGGAGGTCAGCAAGCCAGTTGTCGCTTTCATAGCAGGAAGGTTTGCTCCGCCTGGAAAGAGGATGGGTCACGCAGGAGCCATCATAACGGGAAACAGGGGGACGGCCCAGAGCAAGATACAGGCATTCCAGGAAGCGGGAGTAAGTGTTGCAAGCAGGCCATCTGAAATCCCGGTACTTATAAAGCAGAAGCTAGGTCTTTGAGCTGGGCCCACTATTTTTATCCTGAGGGCTTCTGGGCAAAAGTTTAAATTAGTTAACTTGCGTGGTTATTTAGAATGAAAATTCTCCTGCTTGACGCCGAGAGCTTTGAGTTCACTGCTTTGGAGCCCGAGAGCTCTTCTCATGATGAATATGAAAGAGGCAAAGGAGAATCGTTCAAGGACATCCTTGTGGGCTTTGTTGCCATCGAAAAGGGGGATTCAGAGTCTGTGTTCGAAGACGTGCTTTCTGACTTAAAGGATTATGTTTCAAACCTTGGAGGAAGGGCGATCGTCCTTTATCCCTACGCTCATCTTAGCGAGGATCTCATGCCTCCATCTCAGGCCATAAAAATATACAATGGCCTTTACGATTACCTCAGGAATGGTGGGCTTAACGTAAGCAAGGCTCCCTTTGGATGGAACAAGAGCTACAGCATAAGGATAAAGGGTCACCCGCTGGCTGAAAGCCTGAGAACCTACAGGGCTAAGAAGGGAAGGACACCAGGATACACGCCAAAGGAGAAGTTCTACAGGTTCTTCGTTATTGATGAGGAAGGAAACGAATACGAAATATTCAAGGACAGAATAGATGAATACGAGGTCCTGAAGAAGAACCCAGCTCTTAAGACGTTCGTGGTCAACGAGCTCATCGGCAAGAGGGAGCATAAGGAGGAGCCAGCTCATGTTAAATATATGAGGAAGCTGGAGCTGGTGGATTACTGCCCAGAAAGCGATGTAGGGCACCTGAAGTGGTATCCAAAGGGCGTTGTAATAAGGGACCTAATACTGGACTATGCTGAACAGCTTGCCATGGGCTGGGGAGCAATAAAGATGCAGAACCCCCTCATCTACAGGACAGACGTCGAGGCCATCTCCCTGCTTCAGGGGGAGTTTCATGAAAGGGACTACAAGATAGAGGGCGAGAACATGGTCCTGAGGTTCGCGAGCGATCCCGGAGCCTTTCCATTTGTTCAGAAGGTCACCCTGAGCTATAGGCAGATGCCGTTCAAGGTCTATGAGGAGGCTCAGTGCTTTAGAAAGGAGCAGAGCGGAGAAGTCGTTGGTCTTATGAGGGTGAGGAGCTTCCTGATGACCGATCATCATGCTTTCTGCCAGAACGAGGAAATTGCTAAAAAGGAGTACTTTGAGCTGTCAAAGCTTTTTGCGAAGCTCATGAACGATATAATATCAGGCGAGCACTGGGTTTTGGGATTTGAAATAGTTGACGAGTATTACGAAAAGTACAAGGAATTCTTCAAGCAGATACTCAGGGAGATAAAGAAGCCGGCGTTCTTCAAGCTGATGAACAGAATGACGCACTATTACGCCTTCAAGAACGAGTTTCAGGCGATATTTCCCGATGGAAACAATCTTCAAATCTCAACAGTCCAATGGGACGTCAAGAATGGGGAAAGGTTTGGGATAACGTACATCAACGAGGAGGGAAAGAGAGTAAGCGTTCCCATAATAATTCACGCGTCAAGCTTTGGTAGCATTGAAAGGGCTCTTGCGTCCATGCTTGAGTCAGCGGCATGGAATGAAAAGGAGGGAAGAGTTCCGCTCCTGCCGTTCTGGCTCTCGCCTGATCAGGTGAGGGTGATACCGGTCTCATCAGCTCACCTTGATTACGCCAAAAGCATTGCCGATGAAATAGAGAAGAAGGGCTTCAGGGTGTCTGTTGATGATAGAGATCTAACCCTTGGAAAGAAGGTAGCCGAGGCTAAGAGCGAATGGGTGCCTGTTCTGGTCATAGTTGGGTCGAAGGAGGTGGAGGAGAGAAAAGTAAGCGTGGTTAACAGGATAGGGGCCAAAATAGGCAAGGAGCCAAGCCAGGAGATGACTCCTGAGGAGCTGGCTGAGCTTCTTGAAAAGCTTCAGGCAGGAATGCCGAAAAGAAGGCTCACGCTCAGCAGGTACATTTCACAGAGGCCTCAGTTCGTCTAAAGCTTATATCGTTCCTGTTGGAAAATCTTTCACATGCCAGTGCATATCAGAGCCCAAAGAGGCGAAATAGCTGAGGACGTGGTAATGTCAGGCGATCCTGAGAGGGTGAGACAGCTCTCCTCTCTGCTAAACAGTTCAAGGCTGGTTAACGCGCACAGGAGCTACGTGACATATACCGGGGAATACAGGGGTCATCCAGTTACGCTAGTAGCTCATGGTATAGGTGGGCCTTCAATCTCGATAGTTTTTGAGGAGCTAAGAGAGCTGGGAGCCAGAAGATTTATTAGATTTGGAACCACGGGGGCTCTCCTAGAGGATATGGAGATTGGGGACGCGGTTGTTGCCACTGGGGCCAGCTACTCCCCGGGAGGCGTCATGCACGAAATATCTGACGGGCTCGTGATATCCCCTTCGCCAGATCTCGAGCTAACGTACAGGCTCTACAAGGCCCTTAAGGACGGGGGCGTCAGAACATTTCTCGGACAGGTCTTCTCCAAGAATGCGTTTTACACCCTTGAAAGCGCGCTCGAGGTCTACAAGAAGTACGGCATCGTATCCCTTGAGATGGAGTGCTCAACCCTGCTTTCGCTGTCTCAGATGAGCGGCGTTAGCGCTGCATGTGTCCTTATGGTAAGTGATAGCGTTGTTAAGAAGACCAAAATGTACACAGCCGATGAGCTGAAGGAGTTTGCGCTCAGGATAGGCAGGATAGTTCTAGATGTGCTGAGCACCTCTTAAACTTCTATACCAAAGCTTTCTGCAAACTTTGAAAACTTCTCGTACTCTTTTAGGAACTTAATGCCCTTCTCAGTTATAATATAGATCTGGCCCTCCTCAGAGTCCATCTGTTTTATCATGCCCTTTTTTATAAGCTCATCCAGTATATCGGTGAGCCTCACGTATGGAACGTTTGACTTTCTCACCAGCTCGCTTACCTTAAGCCCCACATCTGAATCACCGAGGATCCTAAGGATGTCCGCTATGATCCTTATTCTTGACCTCATGCTAGCGCACCAACGAGCTAAGCATTACAAGATACCCCAGTGCCTGTATCACGTATCCGGCAGACGAGAACTGGGGCGTCATCTGAAGGAGTATGGAAATTGCAACCAGAATGAGCCCAGTACCTACTATCAGGTTAACACCTCTCTTTGTTCTCTGATAGAACAGTAGCGTCTCTATGCCAGCGTACAGGGCAAAGAATATGGCGATCGTTCCTCCTGCCACGTATGGTATTATTATCAGTGGGGCGATTTCCTCCTTAATCGTCTTGATGTGCTCTAGCCCGAATATCAGGAATCCAATGCCTTCAAAGTAGTACCCAGTGTAAGGGGTGAAGAAGCTGCTCACAAGCCCGACGGCCACCAGAATAAAGGCTATCCCCTGAAACAGGAGCGTTTTGCTTTCTATCTTAAAGTAACCATAAAGGCTTGTGGCTGATATTATGGCTACCGAAACTATTGATATAGAGTTTGATATTGCAATTATTTCCAAGCTCAACCTGAGTAATTGTTAATCACTTTCACAAATAAGCTTTTACGGGCCCGGCGGGATTCGAACCCGCGGCCTCCGGCTCCGAAGGCCGGCGCTCTGTCCTGGCTGAGCTACGGGCCCTGACCAAAGTTGAACGGCGGATAATATACGCCCTTCTCAGTTATTATAGCTGTAATGAGCTCCGGCGGGGTTATGTCGAAAGCCGGGTTAAAGGCCTTGACTCCGCGCGGCGCTATCCTTCTTCCCTTTATATAGAAGAGCTCCTCAGGTGATCTCTCCTCTATCACGACCTCCTCCACCCTGCTCTTTAGGTCCAGCGTGGAGCTAGGAAGAGCCACGTAGAAGGGTATGTTGAACCTCTTTGCGAAGGTAGCCACCTGAAAAGTGCCTATTTTGTTTATTGTGGTTCCATCCCTGAGAACGCGGTCTGCGCCAACAATAACCTTCTTTATATATCCTTTCATCATCGTAAGGCCCACCGCAGTATCGGCAATCAGCGTCACGTCGAAGCCATCCTTGACAAGCTCGTATGCAGTGAGCCTCGCCCCCTGAAGAACAGGTCTCGTTTCTGTTGCGAACACTTTTATGTTCTTGCCCTTCTCCTTCGCTACTCTAAGCGGAGCGAGGGCCGTTCCATAATCCACCGTGGCAAGAGCTCCTGCGTTGCAGTGCGTCAGCACAACATCCCCATCCTCAAAAAGTGGCTCCCCGTTCTCGCCTATCTTTCTTGCGTTCTCGAGCTCCTCACTGAAGATCTTGTTTGCCTCCTCCCAGCTCCTCTCGAAGCTTGGTGCGCTGCCGGTGGCTCTGAGAACCCGGTCAACGGCCCACATAAGGTTAATTGCCGTGGGCCTCGCCGTTTTAAGCCATTCTCCCATCTTTCTGTACTCCTCAATGTCGCTTACCTTCTTGGCTGAGAGGGCAAGGCCGTATGCCGCCACGACCCCTATAAGTGGGGCCCCCCTCACGATCATCGTTTTTATGGCAGTGTAGGCATCCTCAGCTGAGCTTATCCTGACCCATTTCTCGCGTGTGGGAAGAAGCCGCTGATCAAGAACAAGAACTTCTTCCCCCTGTACCTTTATAGGCCTCACGTCATTCTATTAGATCTGAAGATTATTTTAATGCTTTGTTTCGAGGGCCCGGGTAAACGCATCGACAAATGCTCTGTAGGCTTCATCGCCATAAAGATACACTCTGACCTCCCTAACGCTGTTTCCCCTGAAGCTTTTCAGCGCTTCAAGAAAAGCTAAAGCGGAGTCCTCCATGGGGAATCCATAGGCTCCTGTTGAGATGGCCGGGAACGCTATGCAGGCATCTCCTAATTCATCGGCCTTTCTCAGAGAAGCCAGATAGGCCGCAACAAGGTCCTCTATACTTCCCTCTCCATATATCGGGCCAACGGCGTGAATTACGTGTCTGGCCCTCAGCCTTCCGGCAGTAGTTACGGCCACCTCCCCTTTTTTAAGCGGTCCGTGCTTCTTAACGAATTCGTCGCTCTCTTTCTGTATTATGCTTCCTCCCTTTCTTACTATAGCCAGAGCAACTCCTCCTCCGTGCTTTAGAAAGGCATTTGCAGCATTCACTATAGCATCGCATTCAGCATCGGTTATGTCGCCTTTCAGGAGCAGAACCCTTATTTCATTGATGCTGGCCTCCATGCATGATTTCGGTTCACATTTCGATAAATACTTTCTCTCGGGATTGGCTTTGACGGAAATGCGTTTAAATGCCCAGCTGAAAGGCCTCATATGAGTGGGAAACCGAAAGGAGCTGAGGAGTACTTAAGGGAGCTTGGGACGGACCTCTCAAGTGGACTCAGCTCCGATGAGGTTAGGAGGAGGCAGGCCAAGTACGGCTTCAATGAGGTCGTAGAAAAAAGGCAGCCTGCAGTAATAAGGCTGCTCAGGAAGTTCTGGGGCCTTACTTCGTGGATGCTCGAAGTAACTATGATATTAACGCTCGTGTTAAGAAGGTTCCTTGACTTTTATCTCGTTACCGCGCTTCTCCTGGTCAACGTATTACTTGGCTTCATGCAGGAGGAAAGGGCCAACAGAGCGCTTGAGGCGCTCAAGCAGAGGCTTCACGTTAACTCAAGGGTTCTGAGGGATGGCAAATGGAACGTTGTGCCCGCAAGGGAGCTTGTGCCGGGAGACGTCGTAAGGGTAAGGGCTGGGGATTTCGTCCCAGCAGATCTCGTGATCTACGAGGGCGAGGTGGAGGTCGACCAGTCAGCTCTGACAGGAGAATCGCTGACGGTAACCAGAGCAAAGGACGAACAGGTGTATTCCGGGTCAATAATAAGAAGAGGTGAAGCAACGGGCATAGTGGTCGCAACGGGCCCAAAAACTTACTTCGGAAGGACCACTGAGCTCGTCAAAGTTGCGAAGCCAAAGCTGCATATGGAGGAGGTCATTTCACAGGTTGTCAAGTGGCTGCTTGTGATGGTGATACTTCTGCTCGGTGCGGCCCTTGGTCTTTCAGCGCTCCAGGGAGCGTACGGGGCTAAACTGTTCTATCTCCTACCGCTGGCGCTTGTGCTTCTTGTTTCAGCTATACCAGTGGCTCTTCCTGCGATGTTCACGGTCACAATGGCCCTCGGATCAATGGAGCTCGCGAAGAAGGGGGTTCTGGTAACTAGGCTCAGCGCCTCCGAGGACGCCGCCAGCATGGATACGCTTTGTGTTGATAAAACAGGCACAATAACGATGAACCGGCTCTCTGTAGTAGAGGTTGCCGCGTTAAACGGTCACAGCGAGCAGGAAGTATTGCTTTACGGCGCGCTCGCATCTCAGGAGGCCAATCAGGATCCTATAGACATGGCCTTCATAAGGGCCGCGAAGGAAAGCTCCATAGACACCTCAAAGTACAAGGTGATCAAGTTCGTCCCGTTTGACCCTTCGACCAGGAGGACCGAAGCGCAGGCTCAGCTTGATGGAAAGCTCGTTACAATAATGAAAGGGGCCGTTGACGTGATCGTGAAAATGTGTCAGCTTCCCTCCGAGACAAGGGCTAAAGTTGACGAGGTGATGCGTGACTTTGCTTCAAAGGGCTACAGAAGCATAGCCGTAGGCATCAAGGTGGACGGCGCTGCCGAGCTTGTTGGGATAGCTGCCCTGTACGATAAGCCAAGACCAGATTCGCCACAGCTGATAAGCGAGCTCAAGAACCTAGGAATATCGGTTAAGATGCTTACCGGGGATGCTGCACCTATAGCTCTGGAGACCGCAAAGAGGGTTGGTCTTGGAACTTCCGTTGCAGATGCGAGGGAAGTCATGAAGATACAGGACGAGAGACTTCTTGCCGAAAAAGTTGAGAGCGCTGACGTGTTTGCCGAGATCTATCCTGAGGATAAGTACAAAATAGTGAAGGCGCTTCAGTCAAAGAAGCACGTAGTGGGAATGACGGGCGATGGAGTTAACGACGCTCCAGCCCTTAAGCAGGCAGAGGTGGGCATAGCTGTAAGCAACGCTACCGATGTAGCAAAGGCCGCAGCTAGCGTGGTGCTAACGAAGGAGGGTCTGATAAACATCGTGGACCTAGTTAAGACCGGCAGGATGATATTCCAGAGGATAACTACGTGGATCTTTAACAAGGTCGTAAAGACGTTCCAGATAGTCGTCTTCGTGGTTCTAGCTTACTTTATATGGGGCAAGTTCGTGGTGGGCGCGTTCGACGTCCTCCTTCTACTCTTCCTCATCGACTTCGTCACAATATCGATCTCAACCGACAACGTCAGATGGTCCAAGAGGCCTGACAAATGGAACGTGAACTGGCTGGTCAAGGTATCAGTGCTAATAGGTGTTGCAACCGTCCTTGAATCTCTCTTCATAACATACTTAGGCGCAAGGCTTT
>JAGDXK010000016.1:1454-15300 GCA_023256405.1 Nitrososphaerales archaeon | reverse complement strand
CAAACATTGGGGAGCTTCACACATATGGATTTGACATTTTGATGTTCTTCGGAATGTTCACGATATTCGTTGTAAGGGAAAGAGGAAGGTTCTGGAGCTCGAGGCCGAGCAACATACTTCTGCTGTCAATAATAGCTGATATCGCAGTTGCCTTCGTCATCTCGGTCATAGGAATACCTGGACTTCAGCCTATTTCATGGCAGGCAGCATTCCTGGTGCTTATTCTGTCTTTTATCTTTGCGGTCATAGTCAACGACAACATAAAGTTGATGGCACTGAGAATCCTGGGTGTTCAGGCATAGGAAGCGCAAGGCCAAAGTTTCGTTTTTTATTAAATTAATTTTAAACCAATAAAAATAAGCCTTTGTTTTTTGTTTTAAACGTGCGTGTCGGCGAAATCCGATATTACCGGTATCCTGACCTCCCTGCCGCTATATGCTTCATACCCCACGTATAGGCCGTAAACCCAGATCAGAAAGTTTATTATCCCGCCCAGGAACCCGATAAACGGAATAAAAGCAAGTATAACCGCCACTATTATCTGAACAACTCCTAGAAGTATTGCCTGAAGCGAATGCTTCTTCAGCTCCTTATCATCCTTCGCGATCAGGTAGAATATAAATCCGGTTATCAGAGTCAAGATGTATGCTAAGAAGAGAAAGATCCTTGACTGGGCCTGCGCTTGGGCCTGTTGCTGCTGTGCTCCAGCTGCCTGCGTGAATGGTGCGCCGCATTTGATACAATATAATGCGTCATCTGGATTTGGTTCGCCGCACTTTGGACAATATTTAGTCAAGCTTGTTAATAATATAGAGCGGTTGTTAATAAACTTTAAAAAATAAAACGAAAATTAAAAGGAGAGCTGGAATTAAAAAGACGATCAGCAGTTGACGCTCAGTCATCAAGCTTTTATATAGTAAAGAGGATAGTATTGTGAATCATGGAGGCTAAAAGCCCGCTTGCCGACTTTAAGACCCTTCAGAGCACACAGTGGGATAAATGGGAGAGGGCAAGAAAGCTGATAGAATCTCAGGACAGGCCCATGGTTACCTTTATCGAGGGCCCCCCGACCATGAACGGGGAACCCCACATTGGGCATGTAAGGGGAAGGGTAATTAAGGATCTGTTTTACAGGATGGAGGTTCTTAAGGGGAACAAGGTTTTCTTCAGAGCAGGATGGGATACTCAGGGACTGCCGGTTGAGCTTGAGGCCGAAAAGGAGCTAGGAATAACTGGAAACAAGTATCAGGTGCTCAGCAGAATCGGCGAGGAGAAGCTCGTGCAGAAGTGCAAGGAGCTGATACATAAGTACAACGAGCTCTGGAGAAAGGCGGACAGGGATCTCGGGCTTATGTTTGATTACGAAAAGGCATACTGGACCTACAGGGACGAGTACATAGAGAGGGAGTGGAAGATAATAAAGGCAGCCTATGAGAAGGGTCTCCTCTATGAGGATTACAGGGTTGTTGCCTACTGCCCTAGCTGTCAGACGAGCCTGAGCAACAGCGAGGTGGCCCTCGGTTACAAAGAGGAAACAGATCCCAGTCTCTATTACAAGGTTAAGCTGGTCGACGAGGACGTTTATCTCATAGTTTGGACCACGATGCCTTTTACCATTGTTACGGACGAAGCTGTTGCCGTAAATCCTAAGGAGGACTACGTAATTCTGAGCGTTAACGGAGAAAAGTGGATAGTTGGATCAACCTCCTTAAGCCAGTTCACAAAGGAGACAGGAATCAAGGGGGAGGTGATAGGGCATGTATCCGGTTCGGAGCTTGAGGGCAGGAGGTACATACCTCCGCTCAAGGAGTTCATACCTGAACAGGAGCATATGTTTGAGAAAAAACTTGCGCACTACGTGTTTGCCGAGGACTTCGTAGATGTAACAACAGGAACCGGGATAGTGCATCTCAGCCCAGCTAACGGAGAGGAGGACTTTGAAGTGGGAAAGAGGAGAGGTCTGCCTATATTTAACCCGATAGATGATCAGGTTAGGTTCACGGAACAGGCCGGAAAGTACGCCGGAATGTTCGTCAGAGATGCCGACGATGTTATAGCAAAGGATCTTCAGAGCAAGGGCCTGCTTGTTAAGTACGGCAAAATAAAGCACATGTATCCCACCTGCTGGAGGTCAGGGCATAAGCTTGTCTTTGTTGCGAGAAGGGAGTACTTCTATGACATTCCCAAGATAGCGGATCAGGCATATGAGGAGGCCTCTAAGGTTCAGTACTACTACGAGCAGCCACGTAACAGATTCCTCGAAATAATAAAGGAGAAGAAGCCCTGGTGCATAAGCAGGGAGAGAGTTTGGGGAACGCCTCTTCCTGTCTGGGTCTGCAGAAAATGCGGCAGCAAGATATACCTCTTCAGCAGGGAGGAAATCGTAAAGAGCGCCTTAAGGCTTCCCGATGGAGAGAACTTTGAGCTACACAAGCCATGGATAGACAGGGTTGTTGTGAAGTGTCCGAAGTGCGGTGGAGAGGCGTACAGGGAGCCGTTCGTGCTCGATACATGGCACAACAGCGGTGCAGCGCCATATGCCTCTCTAACGGATGAGGAGTACAGCAAGATTGTTCCTGTCACATTCCTTACGGAGGGCATAGATCAGACAAGAGGATGGGCCTACACGCTTCTTATGGAGGGCGTTATACTTAATGGCCGTTCCCCGTACAGGGCCTTCCTTTTTACTGGACACGTAGTTGACGAAAAAGGCGAAAAGATGAGCAAGAGCAAGGGAAACGTGGTCTACGCCAGGGAGCTATTCAACACGTATCCGGCCGACCTCATCAGATTTTACCTTATGTGGAAGGCCAGCCCAATAGACGTTCTGAGCTTTGACAGAAAGGAGATGATGGAGAGACCATTCCAGGTCCTTAACACGCTGTACAACCTTCACGTTTACTACAAGATAAACGCAGGATACGATGGCTATGTATGGAGCAATGAAGCGAGAGGAGAGCTCACGGAGAAGGAGCGCTGGATTCTGGCTCTGTTTGAGAGGACAAAGAGAGATTACTACGATGCCTATGAGAAGAAAAGGCTGAACGAGATGGCTAGGATCCTCGAGAACTTTATAATAGAGCAGCTGAGCCAGAGATACATACCCTCCATCAGAAACGAGCTATGGAATGACAGCCCTGAGACGGCAAGCAGAAGGTCAGGAATATACTGGACGATAGGAAAGATTCTTAGGGAGCTGGACATAATTCTGCACCCACTTTCCCCATATATCACGGATTATCTTTATGAGGATGTTTTTGGCCATAAAGACTCGGTGCTTCTAGAGAGGTTGCCAGAAGTCGACGAGGGCCTGATAGATGAAGCCCTGATAAGGAAGTACGATGAAGTGTGGGAGATAATCTCACTCATAAACAACGCCAGAATGAAGGCAAAGATAAAGAGACGCTGGCCTCTAAGCGAGGTGTTAGTGTACACTTCTGAGAAGCTTGAGCCAGGAGTTCTGGAGCTTGTTTCCGCTCTGGCCAACGTTAAAAGCGTAAGACAGGTAACAGGTCTGGACGATTTGCCCATAAACGTTTCAATAAGGCCCATAATGGGGGAGATCGGCAAAGCCTTCAGGAAGGACTCTCCGCGAGTCATGACACTCGTCCAGAGAAGCGATCCAATCAGTGTGGCAAAACAGATAATGGAATCCGGATATGTGGAGCTCGAAGGGTTCAGGATCCCATATCAGACAATTGAAATCCAGATTTCAGCAAAGGAGGGCTATGAAGTTTCTTGGAGGAGAGGCGTAGTCGTGGTTCTCAACCTACGCAGGGAGAAGGACCTTATAGAGGAGGGATATCTGAAGGACGTGGCAAGAAGGATCCAGTACGCAAGAAAACAGAAGGGGTACAATCCAACCCAGATTCTTGAAAACGCTGAGCTTTACATTGAGGATCCGGAAGTTGCTGAAGCGGTCTCAAGGAATGTGCAGGAGCTATCCTATCTGACACGGGTAAAGAGCTTCAGCATAAACGTCGGAAAGCCCAAGGTCCAGGGCTTTCTGGAGTTTGATCTGGACGAGAAGAAAATATACGTTAAGCTCTAAATTCGTTAAGCTTTTTACCAACCCTTTGCAATCTATAGATATGAAATTTGTCCTAAAGTGCACCAAGTGCGGCAAAGAATATCCGCCTGACTTCACCTGGCCTCGATGCACAAGCTGCGGAGGGATCCTGGAGGTTTCATACGATTATAACACGCTGGATCTTCCTTCAGACTACAGGATGCAGTTTGTGAAGCAGTGGAAGTACAGGCCATTTATGCCGATCACAAGGAAAAGACCTGTCACAGCTGGAGAGGGGGGCACGAGACTTAAGAAGGTGAGCTCATCGCCAGATATATACCTCAAGATAGAGCTCGACAACCCCACTAAGTCATTTAAGGATCGTGGCTCAACCGTGGAAATAACTAGGGCTCTGGAGCTGGGCTTCAGCAGAGTCGTAGTGGCATCAACTGGGAACATGGCCCTCTCAGTATCAGCGTACTCAGAGATCGCTGGAATAGAAGCGATAACGTTCGTAGGATCCGGCGCAAACAGGAACAAGATAGATATGATAAAAAACAAGGGAGGAAAGATTGTTGAGGTTGAGGGAGACTTCAACGATGCGCTTGTTGAAGCTGAGAAGTTCGCAAAGAAGTCCGGAGCCTTTCTTGTGGGAGATTACCTTTACAGAAAGGAGGGCCAGAAGGGCGTAATCTTCGAAGTCATAGACCAGCTTTCATACAACGTCCCCGACTACATTTTTGTCCCCGTGGGCAACGGGACGCTGATATCGGCTACGTTCAAAGGCGTCTATGAATACAAGCTAGCCGGCCTGATTGACAGGTACCCAAAGATCATAGCGGTTCAGGCAAGAGGCGCAGATCCAATATACAGGTACTTCAGAACCGGTGTACTCAGAAAGGTCAGCGTAAAAACCAAAGCAGACGCAATAGCAGTTGGACTGCCAACGTATGCGGATCAGGCAATAGAGGCCGTGAAGGGCACGGGAGGTGATGTTATAACCGTTGGTGAGAAGGAGATATTCTCAGCGGTTAAGAGAATCTACAAGGATGCGCAGGTATGTGCAGAGCTTGGAGGTGCTGCAGCCTATGCCGGTCTTCTTACATACGATCTGCCGCGTGATGCAACCGCCGTTGCGCTAGTTACTGGCGGAAACATCTAGGATCTTAAAACGTTTTGAACCTCTTGCAAAATCGAGCTGAGTGGCAGCTCCTTTTCTTCCCTGGTCCTCATGATTTTCATCTTGAGCTTTCCTTCTGAAAGCTCGCGCGGGAGGACCAGAACGGCAACTTCAGCTCCGTTCCTCTCCGCCTCAGCGAGCTGCTCATTAAGCCTCGACTTTCTGGCCAGCTCAGCCGTAACTCCAGATGACCTAAGCGTTTCCGTAACCTTCAGTGCCTGAGCTCGCATGTCTCCTGTATAAACCACATAAACAACGCGAGGTCTTACTGGCGCCTTGGTGCTTGCGAGAAGAAGTCTGTCAACGCCTCCTGCAACGCCCAGCGCCTTGAGGTCGGGCCTCCCAAAAACTGCAGGGAGCACATCATAGCCTCCTCCGCCTGCTACAGCACCTAGATCCTGCTGTCCGGCCGCGTAAGCTTCATATACAATATCTGTGTAGTAGTCCAGACCCCTTACTATTCTGAAGCTCACCTCTGCAGGCACCCCCATGTCCCTCAGGAGATCTCTTAAGCGCAGAAGATCCTCCCTTATGAAGCCTCTTACTGCGTCGGAGCCCTCATTAGCAGATGAGATGTCAAGAACGCTCGAGACTATGTTTTCATCAAATCCCCTTTCGACGTATTCGGATATTATTTCATCTCTGCTTTTCTTCCCGAGCTTGTCAAGGGCCCTCATGAGGTCCATGCTGAACTTGTTTCCAGCGATGCTCTTTATTGCGTCCTCAACGGTTCTTCTGTCGCTTATATATATCAGAGGATTATTGACGCCAGACTCAGCTAGCATCCGGTAAGTAAAGGCCAGAACCTCAGCGTAGGCCTCCGGGCTTTTATCGCCATACACTTCAACGTCCCACTGATAGAACCATCGATATCTTCCTCTCTGCGGCTCATCGTACCTCCACATGCTGGCAAACGATCCAAGCTTAACAGGAAGCGGCAGGTCTCTTCTCTCGCAGACGTATCTTGTTATTCCAACAGTAAGATCAAAACGCAGCCCAAGATCTCTGCCAGACTTGTCCTTAAACGCGTATATTTCATTTACTATCTCCTCGCCTCCTTTGGCCTCCAGCGTTTCGAGGAGCTCTATGGATGACGGCTCCATCAGCCTTACGTTATATACTCTGGCCAGTTTGACGAAGTTCTCTCTGATAAGCTCCATCCTTTCGTATGTATCGGGATCATAATCCCTCAATCCGCGAGGAACTCTCATTGGCGTTCACATACTTACTTTATTGCAGAGATATAAACTATGGCTACCAAAATTCCGTTCTCTTAAGCCTTCTGCGAGGCCTGTCCAAGCGAACCCAGTTCTGCAAGCAGCGCGCTGAGCTGTATATCTGGATGGGCTCCCTGTATCAGCCTGTAATCGTACTCAGCAAACAGCTTGGCCACCTGAGCCTGATTGAGATCCTTTCTTCCACTTATGGCGGAAAACATCATCTTAAGTATGTCGGATTCCGGTAGCCCGTAAACCACGATAAGCCTGTAGAGTATTTCTCTGGCCTTTTTAAAGTCGCCCGATAAAGCAGCATCTATCATCTGGTTAATGTCGCTCTCACGGGTAACGGTCATTATGGCCTTCACGTTCTCAACGTTCACTTCGCCAAGAGCTGCTGCCTGCTGCAGGTAGTTGATCGCCTTCCTCATATCCCCCTCGCTGAGGTTGTATATCATCTTAAGAGCGTCCACGGCGCACTTCACCTTTTCGTTGTTACATATGAACTGCAGCCTTTTTATCACGGCATCCTCACTGAGCCTCTTGAACCTGAATATAGCACACCTGCTCTGGATGGGCTCTATTATGTTGCTCGAGACGTTTGCTATAATTATGAACCTTGCATTTGCTGAAGACTCCTCCATTATCCTTCTGAGCGCGGTCTGGGCATCAGCGGTCATCTCGTCGGCCTCATCCAGTATTATGATCCTGTACGGGATGCCAGCGGATTTATCAACGAACCTAGTAAAGTTCTTTATTGTAGTTCTTACGGTGTCTATACCCCTTGTGTCCGAGGCGTTAAGCTCAAGGGTGTAGTTTCTCCAGTTTTCCCCGAGTATCTCCCGTGCTAGGCAGAATGCTATTGTGGTCTTTCCTGTCCCTGGCGGTCCTGCGAAAAGAAGGTGAGGCATGTCCTCGGGTTTCTTAAGAAATCCCTTTAGCCTCTCCACGATTTCCTCCTGGTTTTCCACTTCATCAAGCCTCTGAGGCCTGTACTTTTCAACCCACATTAATTCACGCATCATGTCCGCTTCCCCTTCTTACGCTAATTATATGTTCAATGCTCTCCATAAATATCTTTAGCCCTTCCTCTACCGCATCGCGCGATCCGGGGAGCGAAACTATCACGGAATCCCCAAGAAGCGCCACGGTCATGTTTCCAAGAAGGCCTCTAGCACCCAGCCGTTCATAGCTCCTCCTCCTGAACTCCTCTCCGGGCCCCTCTATAATCTTGTCCGAAAGCTTTCTGACGACCTCATCGGTGTAATCTGTCCTTGAGGGCCCTGTCCCGCCTATGAGCACTGCAACGTCTGCCTTGAAGTTGAAAACAGACTGACCCAGAGCACCCGCTATTGCAGTTCTATCGTCAGGTACTAAGAACCTGCAGCATACTTTAAATCCATAGTTCCTTATCATTGCAGAAGCAAGCAGACCGCTTTCGTCTGGCTTCTGCTCGTCATAGAACCTAGACGTGCTGACCGTGATAATGCTGAACTTCAGCCCTAATTTCCTCTCCATCGCAATTAATAGATTGCATGCCTGTATAAAAAGCCTGACTCTTTGAATCGGCACGCTTTAGCTAGAAAACTGGCAGGTTAAGGGGCAAACAAAGCGCTCTGTCCTTAAGAAAGCGTCAAAGCCATGCAGATTGTCGCCGAAGAAAGGCAAATCTATTTAGCCTAGCTTTTTCTAATAAAATAACCGAAAATGGCAGTTAGGTTGGCTATTATTGGCAAAACTAACGCCGGAAAGACCACCATATTTAACACGGTGACGGGGAGGAATGAGCCCATAGGAAACTACATGTTCACAACCCAGTCTCCTGTTACCGCCGTTACTTATGTTACCTCCCCCTGTGTTCATAAGGAGTTCAGGGTCGTTGATAACCCGGTTAACTCTAAGTGTATAGATGGCTGGAGATACATCCCAATAGAGATAGTTGACCTGCCAGGGCTAATCAAAGGAGCCAGCTATGGAAGGGGTCTTGGCACTAGGTTTCTATCAGAGGCGATGAAGGCAGATGCTTTCCTGCATGTGGTTGATGCATCGGGTAGCATAGACGAGGATGGAAGGATAGCTGAACCCGGAACGGGAGATCCATTCAGGGACTATCAGGAAATAGAGGGCGAGATAGTCCAGTGGCTTAAGAGCCTTATAGAGAACAACCTTGACAGAATAGCCAAAAGGGTCGAGTACGCCAAAACCGAGCAGGAGGCCATTTCTGGGATTTACGAGTCGCTGTCCGGTCTGAAAATAACAAGGCTGCACGTCATGCAGGCTCTCGAAGAGACGAACATGAGCGCCTTTGACTTCAAGAACATGACCGACCAGAAGCTCTGGCAGTTTGCAGCCATTATAAGGGATATATCAAAGCCAACGCTTATTGTGGCCAACAAGCTCGATCTTCCAACAGCCGATACTGGGTTCAGGAGCTTAAAGGAGAAGATCAAGGACAAGATTATAGTTCCTACAAGCGCGAGCCTTGAGCTTGCGCTTCGCAGGGCCGAGGAAAAAGGAGCCGTAAGGTACAACCCAGCTGAGGAGAACTACGTCGTTGTCGACAGCTCAAAGCTTACTCAGGAGGAGAAGAAGGCCATAGACTTCTTCAATAAGTTCCTGATAAGGGAGATGATGAGGGCTGGAATGCAGTTCGCCCTCAACGTTGCCGTCTTTAAGCTGCTAAGGATGAACGTAGTTTACCCGGTTGCCGATCCCAAGAGGCTGTCAGACAAAAAGGGGAACGTCCTTCCTGATGCATACTTGGTGCCGGACGGAAGCACCGTTAAGGATCTTGCAGAAATGATACACACCGACCTTGCAAAGGGCCTATTGTACGCAATAGACCTAAGAACTGGGCTGAGGCTGCCTCCAACGTACAAGATAAAGGACAGGGACGTGCTACACCTAGTCTCAGCCTCCAAGAAGTCCAAGTAATTTTAAACCTTAAATTATGGCGATAGCATCTAGTATTTATGGAAGTGGAATTTTCATACGCGCAGATTTACAGGATCTTCAAGAAAGGAGGTGCGGAAAGGGTAAGTGATGAAGCCATCAAAGAGCTGGCCGAGTTCTTTGAAATGTATGGAGAAAAGATAGCAGCTCAGGCGGCAGAGCTGGCAGCTCACGCGGGAAGAAAAACGGTAAAGGCATCTGATGTGAAGTTGGCAATAAAAAATATATTGAACATAAATTTAAGTGAAGAGAACCGCTAAGTATTGTGTTTTATGAGGAAGACTGCTGGCCCTCTTTCTTCTCCTCAGCCTTCTTCTTCTTGGCCATCGTCTTCACCTCGTGAGTTTATAATATCCTTTCTTGTATTTAATCTTTTCCCAGCTACGTAACTTATAGCCAGCTTTTCACAACTAAACGCGAACCCACTCTATGGTCTCCTTTTCAAGATTCAATAGCCCATAGCAGCCGCATGTGGAATAGGACGGGACTCCAACGGTCCAGACGCCTCTGTAGACGAAGTCAACCCTTTCAGACCCCCCGCCCGCTATTACCCTTTCGGGAACCGGATCGATTATCATCCTGTCAGATGAGGATGGAACAACCGGCAGAGCTCCTAACATGGGGGCTGCATGCCTCATCTTCAACATCTTTCTCAGCGCCTCCTGCTCATCTGCATTAATGGCTCTGAGGTAATGGGATGCGTGATAAATAAAGAACGTGGAGCCGTTGAGGATAACATAAGCAGGGTTGCTCAGCAGCCTCGTGTTCTGAAGCGAGTACAGGTCCTTCGCGACCCTGTAGCTGGGCGGTCTCTGAGGCAGCCCTATTCCTGTCAGGTCCTCGTGCCCTGGAATCACTATCTTCAGCACCCTCTTTGGCATCTCCGAGAGAAGCTCGGCCACCCTCCTATAGCCCTCAACTGGAGAAAGTCCAGAACTTACGTACGACCTTGAGCTCACGATGTTTCCAAGAAGCACAAGCGCGTCTGGCCTAGAGGATCTTACTGAATTTATCAGATCATCTACCCTGTTACGGCCTATCATTATATCGCTGATCACCGCAATCTTGCCCTTCAGGGGTTTTCTCTTAACCTCGGGAAACTCAACGTCCTCATAAGCTGTAATGCTCTTGTTCTGCGGGTTCACCTTGACCGCAACGCAAGATCCAGGCACGAGCTCGTCAAAGATCTTCCTGCTGGCAGCGCTTAGAACGTACGTCCCTTTTCCATCATCCACATATATCTCAAACTTGGCATTCGCCACCTTTTTGAGTACCAGCACGAAGCTCCATAGCTCCTCCTTGCCCTTGCTAAGTATGTATTCGATCCTCAGAAGCGGTATCTTGTTTGGTCTCTGCATCCAGAGGTCCTTCATTCTTCTGAATCTGTCATTGAGCATGATGTTGAGCTCCTCAAAGCTTGAAGCCTGAAGACCATCACTCAGGGAGAGCTCCGAGCTTATGACAAGGTTTACTCTATCTATTTCAAGATTAAGCCCAAAGCTTTCTAGATCCTTCAGCCCAATTATGAAGCCTCCCCCGTACTCCTTCTTCTTTTTTATTACCTCCAGGACCTTTGGGATCAGCTCTGGCTGCTCCTCAACCGCTCTTACCAGATCCGGATGAAGCTGAAACCCCTCATTTAGAGCCGTCCTTACGAGCTCCTTAATGTCGTCCTCGGGCACGCTCTTAACATACTAACGCTTATATATTAAAGCATTATAGCTTTGCTGATGAGCGTAAGGCTCGCGCTTTATATGCAGGACAAACATCCCATAAGGGACGAAATAGAATACGCAAAATACGCTGAGGAGCACGGATTTGAGGCAGTTTGGTTTGCCGAATCAAGGTTGGCGAGGGATGCAATAGTACCGATGGCAGCCGTAGCAGCCAATACGACCAAGATCAAGGTTGCCAGCGGGGTAGTGAACAACTGGACTAGAAACGTAGGGCTCATGGCTGCCACCTTCAGCACGCTCTACGAGCTGGCCCCAGAAAGAGTAATCCTCGGCATAGGCGCATGGTGGGAGCCCCTTGCTTCAAAGGTTGGGGTTAAAAGGGAGAAGCCCCTGAAGGCGATGAGGGAGTACGTCACTGTGCTCAAAAAGCTCTTCAACATGGAAAGGGTCACCTTCCATGGAGAGTTCGTCAACGTAACTGATATAGAGCTCGACGTGGTCTACGGTCCAAGAACGCCGAGAAAGATACCAATATACATAGGTGCCACTGGCTTTGAGATGCTTGAGCTTGCAGGAGAGATTGGAGACGGAGTGCTCCTCAATTATCTTGTTTCACCGGAGTACAACAGGAAGGCAATCGAAAGCATAAAGAAGGGAGCTCAGAAGGCCGGAAGAAAGCTAGAGGAGATTGACAGGCCACAGCTCGTCGTGGTTTCCATGGACTACGACGAGGATAAGGCGATCGACAGGGCAAAAACGCTCGTCTCCATGTATCTAGGTCAGCAGCCCCACATAATGAAGGCAAGCGGGGTGCCAGAAAGCCTCATAGAAGATGTAAAAAAGGCACTGGGTGGCTGGCCTGCCGAGCCCGGTGGACTGGAAAGGGCTAAGGCAATAGTCCCGGACAACGTGGTTAAGATGCTAACTGCAACCGGAACTCCGGATCAGGTGAGGAAGAAGATAAGGGAATACATAGACTCTGGAGCCACCTGTCCGGTAATGTACCCGCTTAGCGACGACGTAAAGCTAATGATAAGGGAAATGTCAAAGGGCTACTGAAAAGCAAGCTAAATTAATAAGAGAAGAACCATCAGAATATTCAGATGGAGAAGCCGGAGTATCTGATATTTTTTGGATTTGCTCTGATAGTCCTTGGATTTATACTGTTTGCTGTAGCTGGGGCTTACTATCAAACATACTACACCAACTCAAGCGGTTTCGCCTTCTCGTTCTTCATATTTCCGTTCCCCGTGATTTTTGTGGGAGGCAGGCCGGAGTACCTTGTCACCGCCGTGTTTATTGTTGCTCTAGCGATCTTTCTTATATTTATGATAATTTACATTTATTTCATGCTAAACGCGTACAGAAAATTAAAATCGTTGAGTTAGCTGCGGGTTTAGAACAAATTCTTCAACAAACATTATAAGTTTCTCAAAACCATTTTAAAATAAAATGATAGAAATAGGAAAACCTGCTCCAAACTTCACTGCAAAGGCCTTCTTCCCTGCTGAAAAGAAGATAAAGACGATAAGCCTGAGCGATTACAGGGGCAAGTGGGTAGTGCTGACCTTCCACCCAGGTGACTTTACTTTCGTGTGCGCAACCGATCTGGAAGCGTTTCAGGCATACTACGACAAGTTCAAGGCACTGAACGCTGAGATCCTTGCAATAAGCGAGGACTCGATCTACTCTCACAAGGTCTGGTGGGAGACAAGCCCAAGGGTAAAGAAGGTGACCTATCCGCTGGTTGAGGACATGACAAAGCAGATAGCAAGCACCTACGGATTCCTGAACGCGGAGACCGGCATGACGAGAAGGGGAACCGTCATAGTGGACCCTGACGGAAACGTCCAGTACATTTCCGTGTTCAACGACAGGCTTGGCAAGGACGTAAAGCACGTCCTCAACGCCCTCAAGGGCCTCAAGTACATATACGAGCATCCAGCTAAGCCTGAGGAGTTCGACATAATACCGGCAAACTGGGAGGAAGGGATGCCAGTAATAAAGATAAGAATACCGGACGACATCGGAAAGCTGTAAAACTCTGCCTACATTTTTATTTTTTATCATCACATATTTTTGGAGCTAGATGCTATGGTTGATTTACACTACAGGCGAGTGTAACCTCAAATGCTCATACTGCGGGGGCTCCTTTAGCCCATCTGTTGTTCCCTGGTCAGTAAGCTACAGCATTGAGCGCCTTAAGAGCCTTATAGAGAAGGACGATGAAGCGGTGATTATTTTCTACGGTGGCGAGCCCCTTCTCAATCCAGACTTTATTATGAAGGTTATGGACAACATAAGAGCGAAAAGGTTCGGGGTACAGACCAATGGCACTCTTATTGAACGGCTTCCGGACGAATACTGGCAAAGGATGGGTGTCGTTCTTCTCTCTATAGATGGCATAAGACAGGTTACTGACAAGTACAGGGGAAAAGGTGCGTATGATAAGGTCTTAAACGCGCTGCAGAGGCTTAAGGGCCTGGGCCTCAACAGGGTTATTGCGAGGATGACCGCCACGTCCGACACTGATATATACAGGGACGTAACTCACCTGTTTGGTCTGGGCTTTGACTACGTTCACTGGCAGATTAACGCTGTCTGGAGCAGGAAATGGGACATAGCCTCATGGGCGGAGAGGTCTTATCTGCCCGGGATTAAAAGACTGGTTGAGCTATTTCTGGATGAAGCTAGGGCCGGCAGAGTGCTTGGCATCGTTCCCTTCCTGGGCATACTCTCCGCTCATTTCTTTGGAGGGTATACAGGTCCTCCATGCGGCGCCGGCTACAGATCCATCTCCATAAGCACGGAC
>JAGDXK010000016.1:0-1444 GCA_023256405.1 Nitrososphaerales archaeon | reverse complement strand
CCGTGCTTGGCAGCATCGATACAGGGTTTTCTCTGATGAAACCTTCGTTTCCTGAAAGATGTATAAAGTGCCCCTATTTAAAATACTGCGGCGGGAGGTGCCTCTATTCTATTATTGAAGGAGCAGACCTCTGGGGCGAAAGCTTTGATGCGCTTGATGATGTAACAAGGAAAACGATAGAAGCAGTGCTTTCGGCTGTACCAGAGCTTGAGAGCCTGATCAAAAGCGGAAGGCTTGAACCCAGCGCCCTGATGTACGATCCGGTTCTCGATTCTACTGAAGTCATTCCTTAGCAAAAAGCGCCCCGTGAATCAGGAAAGGAAGAACTGCGGTTGCATCGCAGTGAACCGTTACATGTTTCCCTGATGGCCTTATCTTTCCCCACGATATGGCCTCCCTTGTAAGTGCACCGCTCAGGCTACCGTCATACTCATACGCCGTCGTGACATAAACAGCTATATCCAGACCATCCCTGAACTGCGCCCACCATATTGCGTGATGCTTTGAGATGCCTCCACCAATGATCAGTGCTCCAAGCTTTTTATGTGAATAGACGAAATCGGAGATGAGCTGCTCATCTTCAAGCACGTCCACCTTAAAGCCCCTGTGCGACTGCCTGAAGAGCCACAGCTGATAGCCCACAGCTCCGTCCGTTATTCCGGGAACCACTACGGGTATTTGATTTTTATATGCCCAGTAGAGAAACGAGGATTCGTTGTTTATCATCTTGCCTATGCTCCAGGAGAGCCTGTAGGTGGGAACGCTTTCCTCCTTCGAATATTCGCTGTTCAGGAGCTCCTGCATCTTCCTTTCAATCAACGGCCCATAGCTCTCCAGCGGAACAAACACGTTTCCAAGCCTGTGTATGCCCTTTCTTCTTAGCTTCACGTCGTCCTCAAAATACGATCCCTTATAGTAGTTTGAGAAGCTTCTTGCTATATCGTGGTCAAGCGCGCCGCACGTAGTTATAACCAGATCAAACATCTTCATCTTGAGAAGCTGGGCTATGATTCCTCTGAGCCCTGTGGCTATTATGTCGGCGGGGAAAGTCAGTATTCTTCCGTAGTCTCTGCCGAACAGCTCCCTCAGGTACTCTACTGCCTCTCCCATTTCCCTGCCCGTGAACCCTCCGGCTTCCTGCATCTTTTTCATTATAGAATATGGAGAATCCCTTTCATCCAGCCAGATGTCCCTTACAGGCTCCCTAAGCATGAAGCTATAAAGTTAAAGGTGAATATTAAACCTACCGATGGAGGAAGCTCTAAAAAGTTTATAAACGTCATTTTGTTGAACGTTAATATGCCAATAGCTGACCCTGCCAAGAAGCAGATAGCGGTTCAGAGAAGGCTGATGCATAAGATATGCATGAAGTGTGGAGCCAAGAACCCCATTAGCGCGGTCAGGTGCAGGAAGTGCGGCAGCAAGGACCTGAGGCTGCAGAACA
>JAGDXK010000014.1 GCA_023256405.1 Nitrososphaerales archaeon | reverse complement strand
GCGTTCCCTCCAGGTGAAGGTGAAGCTCGGCCTTTGGAAGCTTTGATATGAGCTCATAGAGAGGATCTTTGGCTGACATTTTGTTAATAATGCTCTGAATCGTATTTTAATTTTACTCGAAGGTCAACGAATTTTTGAACCTGACCGTTAAAAGACCTCTATGTGTTCAATGAGCGATCTCAAATCGTAGAAAGAATAAGTTGGCAGTGATGACGGGGATCCATGAGGCCCCTTTCTGAACCTGTACAGTAAAATGGTTCTGACCCCATAATGGCTAGGAACTTCTACATCAAAAAAGAAGTCATCACCTATGACTATAGTTTTATCCTTATGAACGTTCAACTTTTCAAACATGTGCATCTTTGAAACTCCTAGCCTGTCTGGCGAGTATATGTCATCAAAATACTGTCTCATGCCCAAAATTTCCAAAAGCTTTGACTGATACTTGTAATACCCGTTCGTATATGCATATATTCTGCAGCCTAGCCCTCTCAAGGTCCTGAGCAGCTTAAGAGCGCCTCTGAACCTGTAAACGAACGGCCATCTGTAGTATTTCTTCTCCAAACCGCCAAGCTCAAAGCTGAGCTTTGGCCTTACATGTTCAAGGTATAGTTTCTCCCAATCAAAAGAAAGCCAGGAGAACTCAGAAAGATATCTATAGTGGGCGCTCAGTATCCGCGATTTGGCCTCAAACGGATCTATTGATGGCTCGAAGAGATATTCTGGGAATATTTCATCCGCAAAGTCATTATGAAGTACTGTATCATCGAGGTCAAGGAGAACGTCAAATCCGTTCAGCTTGAGCGAAATCGCGTCCTGTCTGCATCCACACCCATCAATACGTCTATCAACAGCAAGTGAATCCGTTTCCATTATATAATGAATCGAAGCGCGTGATTTCAGAGCTATAACGTAATCCCTCAGAACGTCATAGTTCATAAAAGAAACATCCATCGAGCCCGAGTTATTTATGTTTTGGTCCTTCCCTTTTCCTGAAGTGAGGCCTGAAGGACAAGATCCTTGATTTTTCCAGCCTTAACCAGCATTTCATACAGAGGTATTACGTATGCTATAATGAAGCCATTATCGAAATGAAGGCTCTTCTTAAGCTCCTCGAGCAGTTTCCTGTAATACTCCCGCCTATCGCTTTCCTGAACGACCGTGAATGGTATAAGATACTGATTGAAGTTACCTCTGACGTTGTAAATGGCGCTCGTGATGAACATGTTAAAGTATCTTAAAAGGCGCCACTCCTGGGTTCTTGTTATCCTGCCCAGAATGATGTCTGCCTCCGAAAGCCATCTAGCCCTTTGATCAATATCAATTGGCTGATTATAAAAAAGGGTTGCAGCTGTTATCTTCAGCTTTGTTTCAGGATCGTCCTGCCAGTTCGCTATATATGTGAAAGCCTCCTGAAAGCTTCTGGCATACATAGCCCCCTTAACAGCCTCCTCCGCTGTGTACTTAACATCCTTGAAAACTATGTTTTCCTGAGCGGCCTGTAGCTGATTAATGGCGTATCTGATGTCACCTTCTGACTCGTAAATGATGTTTTTAATTACATCATCATTTACGTTGACGTTTTCCTTGAGCGCTATGTTCTTAAGCCACATAAACATCTCCCTGCCTGGGACTCGTTTCCATTTTATAACCTCGCTCATTTTTTCAAGGTTCTTCATGAAATCCTTCATCGTGTTGGAGGCCATTATAACAGGAACGTTAGCCTTTGGTATCCATTCCTCGAGGAAACTTATTCCACCCGCGTCTCCTTTGCTGTACATTCCATCGACTTCATCAAGAAAAACTATAACCCTCTGACCATAAAGGTTTACCGGGGATATGTGTCCAAGAGCTGCTTCCAGCTTCTCCCTCGTTCTTACATCGCTTGCGTTGAGCTCCATCACATATACGTTAAAGTCGTTGCTAAGGGCTCTGACAGCCGTAGTCTTTCCTGTTCCTGGAGGACCAACTATGAGAAGCGGCTTTGAGCCCTTCTTCCAGTTCTTGAGCCATTTCACAATCAGCGCTCTGTTCTCCTCATTGCCCAGCATTTGAAATATTGACCTTGGCCTGTATTTTTCAGCCCACATAAGCCAGTGCCCCTGATATCAAGAATACAATCAACGCTAAAAACATTAACTTTAGGACATCGTTCTTCACCTTCAGGGACTTCTTTGCGGTTGGATCCTTAATGAGCGACCAAGTCCTCTCAAGCATGAAATAATCCACCACTAATATCATGGGCAGATATACATACCATGCTACAAAGTATCTCGCCGATATCAACGATAAAGCTACGGCCGATGCCATGAACGCAAAAGCAAGCTCAGATGCCCTTTTAGAGCCCTTTTCTATTGCAACGGTTCTGATGCCCCTCCTTGAATCTCCCTCCACATCGCTAATGCCCTTTATGACCTCCCTGCTGAGGCCCGCGAAGAATGCTATCCCCGCAAGAAGGAACGGCAGCGGCCTGTATCTTTCCGCTATAATACTGCCATAAACAAATGGTATCGCCATGGAGAGGGCAACCAGCGAGTTTCCCAGAAGACCCATCCTCTTAACCCTCCAGCTGTACAAAAAAGAGATCAACGCAAAAAACAGAGCTACGAGCAGAGCTATCAGGTTTATGAACGCCGAGGCAATTATCCCGAGCAAAAATAGCAGGAGAGCTAGGCCAAGGCCTGCACGAACCGAAACCCTTCCAGAGGCAAAGGGCCTCTGCGGGGAGTTTATCCTGTCAACTTCGATATCAAAGTAGTCATTTATAATCATCGAATACGCAGTTATAAGGAAACCAACTAGAAAGCCAAGAGTTAAATTGTAATAGTTGAAGTAGCGAACCAGAAAAGCCCCAACAATTACGCCGAATCCGCTCAGAACGCAATTGGGCAGCCTAATCAGCTCAATTACTTCCTTCAATTGAAACCCCACTTATCTGAAAGAGCCTGTAAAAATAAACGTCTCCGTTTCTCTCTACTATCGCTACAAGCGCCTCCTTCTTATGCCTGATGGAGAGCTTCACGAAGCCTATCAGGTCCTCCACACTGTAGTTCTCACCTTCTCTGAGTATCTTTATATAATAGCCCTCAGAGGCCTTATTTGCCAAAAGATCGAAGAGATCCATAGGGCTGGGCTCAACAGCATAGCCTCTAAGTCTGAGCTCCTTGTACACCAGATACCTTGTAAGCTCGACGCGATCTTCGAGACGCTTGAACATGTCAGAAAGGCCTATCGCTGATCCATCGGCATTTGATATCTTACCCTGCAGTATGAGAAAGAGAACCTCATAGGGGTTGCTGAAGCTCAGCACATTGTTTTCCAGCTGTGCGTATCCCTCCTTTAAGATCGACTCTAAGGAGGCTCTTTCAATCAAAAAATGCCCTAACGAAATATTTCCAACCTTAATAGCAACCTTCTCGCTTTTCTGGGCTGATGACATTTTAACCTAGGACTTCTTAACGACCAGAACCGGGAGCTTGCTCTCTCTGACGAGCTTTGCGGATACGCTTCCAAGCAGAAGCCCCTTAAAGGTCGAAAGCCCCCTTGAGCCAACAACTATCATATCGGCCTGTATCTTCTGTGCATAATCAAGGATTGCGTCAGCTGGAGAGCCCTCTATAAGGACGGCTACTGCCTTTCCGCCTGCTGACTTTATTTCTTCCACAACCTTCTTGAGCTCATCCTCGCTGTGCTTTTTTATGTTCTCAAAGACCGACTGCGGAATTTCCACACCATATGAATAAAGCTGAGCTAGGTCTATAACTGTGACTATATGAATTTCTGCCTCGTTAAACTCTTTTAGCTTCTTAAGGAACTCTATGGCAGCCTTCGCATGCTCGGAACCATCGTATCCAACAACAATCTTATTTATCATTGTTATTTTTTAGAAATATAACATATTAAAACGTTTTTATGTAGGGGCATGAATTATGGCTTTTAACCTAAAGTTTTTATATTGATCCTCTATTTGGATTATTGAGCCGCCGTAGCTCAGTTTGGTAGAGCGGCCGGCTGTTAACCGGCAGGTCGTCGGT
>JAGDXK010000031.1:12028-34131 GCA_023256405.1 Nitrososphaerales archaeon | reverse complement strand
CGGGCATGACGTGCACGGACATCATTTCCATCTGCGCCGTGAATGATAAAGCTTTACGCTTTTGTAACTACTGATGGTAATCGTATGAAAATCATTCTCAGCGTTCGCGAAGAGTGTTTAGGGTTATGCTTTCAGACCTGTGAAACTTCTCCACCCTCTATAGGCCCTTCGCTTCCTTTGCCCTCCAGCGCGTCGAAGAGGTAGTTCAGGAACTGCGCCTCCGGAACAGCTCCTATGAACACGTAGCTGTTGTTTATGACTATGTGAGGCACTGACATGACCCCGTACTCGTTTGCTAGGTCCTCAAACTCGAGGGCCTCTATCATGTCACCCCTGATCCGTGGGTTAGCCATAGAGAACTGATGAGCAAGCCTTACGGCCCGTGGACAGTAGGGACAGGAAGGCGTCACAAATACTTGGATCCTCACGTCCTGCTGTATCGTCTTCAGCCTGTTTATAGTGGTGGGGGCCAGCCTTGTAGTATTTCTGCTTATGTCTATGATATCGTCTATGAAGGCGTTAAACTCGTAGCCAGCAGGTATCCCATAAAAGTGAAAGTTGTACTTTGTGCCGTTCGCAAACCCAATGGCTGGCGCCATCTCAACGTTGTACTCGTTTGCCTTATCCCTATTCTCATCAAAATCATAGACCTCATATGATAACCTTGGATCTAGTGAGGTGACCTCCTTGGCGAGCTCCACGAGCTCGTTACAGTACTCACAATCGCTCTTCTTCGTGAAAACGGCTATAGTTACATGTCCCTGCAGTCTCTTTGAAAAGACTTCCTTTAGGACCGCCTGGTCCTCTTCAGATATCAGGCTCATGCTCTATCCCAAGGGCCCGTAATATATTAACTTCTATCAACTTTTTAGGAAGGGCTCCAACAATCCTATCCACAAGCTCTCCTTTCTTGAACACGAGAAGCGTGGGTATGCTCATTATTCCATATTCCATGGCAGTCATCTGGTTCTCGTCCACGTTGAGCTTTCCAAATACTATCTTTCCAGCATACTTCTTAGCTAGCTCCTCAACTATGGGAGAGACAACTCTGCATGGATAACACCATACAGCCCAGCAGTCGATGACCACGTTCTCGTACTTCGATATAAATTCGTGGAAGTTTTCATCAGATACCTCAACGGGAGAGTCAGGATACTGCGCCTTCCTTAGAGCCTGTGAATAAAGCTTTTTTAAAATCCGCTCTTTTATGAGCTCTTCATCATCAAAAGAAGGCATAATTTTTGATAAATGTAAATTTTTTTAAGCATTACTAAACATTTTTCCACAATTTGTGAAGTTTTTGCTACGGATGCTTTTCTGATGCCGAAAGTGCAATGCAAATATTCAATATAAGCATTAATGAGAGCTCTATTGAGGCCCCTGAGCGCTATTTTCGTAAACTGAGATGATCTCCTTCCGCTTTAGCGAAAACCTATAAATCAGTTCGGGTCCGAACCTTGATTGTCGTATGAGCCAAGGCGGGCTTGAACGGATAGTAATAACGGTCATCGGGAAGGATAGGATAGGCATAGTTGCAGGGATCTCGTCGCTGCTGGCTTCTATGGGCGCAAACATCGTGGATCTTTCATCAACGCAGATGAGGGACCTTTTCGTAATGGTACTTTTAGCAGAAATAGATTCCTCAAGAACGCCACTCGTTAAGCTTCAGGAGGCACTGAAGGAGAAGGCTGAGGAGCTTGGAGTTCAGGTTGTTGCACAGCACGAAGACATATTTAAATACATGCACAGAATATGATAGGCTTTAAGTATTTAAGCCTTTGAGCTCTCTTCATTCTATGCTAAAGGTGGAGCTTCTCTCGTGCAGAATGAAAAGAGCTAGCAGAAGGTTTGACATCCTTTCCGCAGTTGCTAGTTTTTACAGGAGGATTGACAGAAGGCCAAAGAACGGCGATATACTGGTGATTTCCGGGAAGTACGTTGCTATCTCCGAGGGCAGGATCTACAGGCTGGACAGGGTCGTTCCATCTGACGAGGCTATTGAGCTGGCCAAGGCCAACGGCGGAGATCCCAGAATAGCAGAGCTTGTATTAAGGGAGAGCGAGTTCGTTGCGCCTAGCTTTGCCGGAATATTTATGGCGAGCGTAAGGGGGATTCTTCAGCCAAATGCCGGAATAGACAAGTCAAACATCAGGGAAGGCTATGTGGTCCTGTATCCTCAAGACCCAAACAGGTCTGCTCTAAGGATAAGGCTTGGAATTCTTGACATGTACGGAGCAAGGGTGGGGGTCATAATCAGCGACAGCAGAATTTACCCAACAAGAAAGGGCACAACTGGAATAGCTATTGGTTACAGCGGCATCATTCCTCTGATAGATGAAAGGGGCTCGGTGGATCTCTTTGGTAAAAAGCTGAAGGTCACTAGGAGGGCCATAGCCGATCAGCTCGCCACAATGGCTCAGCCGCTTATGGGTGAGGCCGGCGAAAGCAGGCCCATAGTTCTGATAAGGGGACTGGACGACCTTGTAGTGGAGGAAGACTTAGAGGTTGACCTTTCTGTTAGTTATAACGAAGACATCTACTTTGAAGCCATCAAGAACTATCTAAAGGGCATTTACTATCCTAAGACTCTATAATATTAAATTTGATATATTGCATCAGAGGGAAAGAAACCTCCATGAGAGCGTTATGCCTAGGGCCGCGAATAACATAGCGAACGCAACAAGGTAGGCAAAAGCGACCATAATGCTGACGCCGGGGGTTACTCCAATAAGTGCCCATCTGGTTATTGCGTTAGCATAGGTCAATGGATTTGCAAGAGCTATGGGCTTAAGCCACCACGGCATATAGGATATTGGATAGAAGGAGTTGCTTGAAAACAGCAGAGGCATGTTCAGCAAGTTCATTATGGCCATCTGGGTCTCCCACCTGGTGGACCTGAGCGCCAGCATAAGAAACAGTGATGAGAACCCAAATGAGAGCAGGAACAACGTGAGGTACATTAGAAGAAATGCGGCAGGCATGGCTATGGAAAAGCTGAACCTTAGACCCAGGAGAACCCCTATTAGAAGCACTATCGTTGCTTGAGCCAGAGATTTGATTATTGAAGCAAGCACCTTGGATATTATTATCGATCCGCGGGGCACCGGCGTGGTAAGAAGCTTTCCAAGAAAGCCAAGCCTTCTGTCCCATACGATTGTCATGCCGCTGCTCATTGAAGTGAACAGGACTATGAAGCTCAGCATGCCGACAGCGAGGAATGAAAAGTAATCGGTGGTTCCGAAGGTCTCCTTTAACACAAGGTTTCCTATCTGGTCTATGATCTGCCTCGGGATTGTGAGCCCCGGTATCGAAATAGAGGCCCCCTGGAACATGTTAGCCAAGTTCATAGCCTTTCCAAAGATGCCTATCCAGAGTATTGGCTGAATCAGACTGAGAATTAGAATTACTGGCTCCTTGTACCACTTCTTCAGCTCCCTGTTGGTTAGAGCCCATAGCCCATGAAGATGAGGGGTCTTAATTTTGCTCATGATCTCGCCCTCCTGAGTGTTCTTCTCATGGCAAATGCCTCCTCCTTTGATATGAACTCCTCCCTCATGCTCCTCCCAGTGTAGTGCATGTAAACTTCATCTAGGGTAGGCCTGCTCATTGAAAGCTTCCTGACCTCAAGCCCCATGGAGCTCAAAGCGTTTACTATCTGGGGTATCGCCAATGGGCCATCAGAGACCTTCACCACAAGCCTCCCATCTACGAAAGTGAACTCCTTGATCTGTCGAATGCCGCTGAGCGCCTTCCTTATTGTATCCTCAGGGCCCGTAACTTCAACTTCCACAGTATCCCAGGTTACGCTCTTCTTTAGCTCATCAGGTCGCCCAATAACCAGTATCCTGCCCCTGTCAATTATAGCAACCCTGTCTCCATATGAGTCAGCCTCCTCGAGATAGTGGGTCGTTAAAAATATTGTCATGTTGTAGTCCTTTTTCAGCTTCAGCACATACTCCCATATGGCGGCCCTTGTCTGAACGTCAAGGCCGAGAGTTGGCTCGTCCAGGAAAAGGACTCGCGGTCTGTTAATTAACCCCATTGCTATCTCGAGCCTTCTTCTCATGCCACCCGAGAAGGTCTCCACCTTCTTGTCCTTAACCCCATATAGGCCTACCATCTGCAGGAGTTCCTCCGCTCTCCGCTTCACTTCATCGCGCGGGAGACCGTATAGATAGCCTATTAGAGTTATATTCTCCCATGCTGTTAGATCTTCATCAGCTGAGAACTCCTGCGGCACAACTCCTATTATAGACCTGACCTTAGCGGGCTCCCGTGTCACGCTGAAGCCCCCAACGTATGCTTCCCCTTCAGTTGGCCTGAGCGCTGTTGTCAGCATTCCGATGGTAGTGCTCTTGCCGGCCCCATTCGGGCCCAGCAGGGCAAATATCTCGCCCTCCTTTACTTCAAAGCTTATGTGATCGACGGCCAGCACTCCTCCTGGATAAACCTTGGTCAGATTATTTACAATTATAACGCTCTCGCTCATGAGATAAGACCCCTAAGCTCCTCTGAAATACGTATGATTTTATCCTTGTGCTTCTCAAGCTCCTTCTTATCAACGTCCTTAAGATAGTAGATATAACTCTCAAAGATATCCAGCACGTGTTCAACGCTAAAGCTTTCAGCTGTTAACGGCTCAATGCCCTTTAGCTCCTCCTTTCCTTTTTCTGTAAGTGTGTACCTTCCATCATCAAGCCTCTTTATGTATCCATCCTTCATGAGCTTATAAAGTGCTGGATAGAGGGTTCCTGGGGATGGCCTCCAGAATCCAAGCGAGAGCCTTTCGATCTCTTTCATTATTTCAGATCCGGTCCTCTCTCCATGCGCTAGTATAAGGAGTATCAGAAATCGCAGGCCTCCCAGCTTCCTGAACCTGTACTTGTAAAACAGCAGGCTCCACATCGAAATCGTTATCGATTTCTAAATATAAAAATCTTTATCGACTTTTGCTTTTTGAAAAATAGCTTTATACTAAGCACAGCATAGAAAAAACATGCTTCCCCTGAGGAACGCAATAGTGGAGCTTCTCAAAAAGGAGAAGGTCGTAACTGATGACGAGCTGATACAGAAGCTACAGCCGAAGTACCCAGACATAACGACCAAGAAGCTTTTTAACGAGCTGCTTGACCTCGAGATCCTCGGGCTGGTGCGCGTGTACGAAATTGGAAAGGGAAGAAAAAGAATAGAGCTCATGAGCGGCTCCTCTGAGGTCATTGGTGAGTTTGACTTCTGAAGCGCTCGTTTTGAGTTAACCCAAACTGCTATCTTGGATAATAAAGGTTAAATTAGCGCCTGTTCGTAAATCCATGTGTAATGGAGGAGCTTCTCAGGTACAAGCTCAGAACCATTCATCGTCTGCTTTCTAAACCGAAGGTTATAGAGTTTCTTCAAGAGCTCTCAAGAAGCAGCGAAAGCGCCTCTGTAATAGCCTCAAGGCTGGGCATCAAGAGAAGAACTTATTATTATATCCTCAGAGAGCTGAAAAAGGAAGGACTTATCCTTGGTGAGGATGGAAAATACAGGCTCACGTTCACAGGATACTTTGTCCTCAACGCAGTTGAAAGAACGAAGGAATGGATGAGCAATCTGGATGAAATTATAAGGCTGGATGAGCTGATTAAGAACTCAGAAAACGTAAAGCTTAACGCGTTCCTTCTGAGGAGCTTGGAGAGCATGGTGGGTCTTTCAAACATTCAGCCAGTCAGGATATTTCCTGACAGGACCTCATTTAAAAAATACCTGTTGGAAAGCATAAGGAGCGCCAAGGCTTATGTAGGGGTAGCCCTGTCCTTTGATGATCTGGACCTTCTGCATCAGATTGTTGACTCTTCAAAGAACGGGGTCGTAGTCAGGGCCGTTGTGGATGAAAGCGTCATGGGCGCCCTTGAGAAGGACGTGAACAGATTAGGAGAAATGTCTCTAGTGGAGGAGATTTCGATCCTTCGATCGGCTGGCTCGCTTAAGACCGGCAGAGTTCCGCGGACGTTTGCGCTCATAGACTTCGAGGATGTCCTTTTTGAGATCAGAAGCCCCCGTGAGGAAAAGGAGTTCATTATGGGAATCTACATGAAGAGCCCAACCGTAGCCGAGAAGGTTGGAAGAATTTTTGACGGTCATTTGTTAGCTTAATAAATTTAAAATCTAAATATAACTAAAATAAAAATAGGAACGTTGTCAGCTCGAACGAAAACGTTTGAAGAAAAAGTGGAGCTCGTAGATACCCTTAGAGCTCTCTTTATCCTCGAATCTAAAAGCATGGGCAGAAAAACTCTGTCCAATAAGCTGGGTGTCGGAGAGGGATACATAAGAAAGATAATTAGAAAGCTGGAGGAAAGAAAATACATCAGAACCTCAAGGATGGGGACTTCTTTAAGCGAGAAGGGCAGGGAGCTACTGAATGAGCTGAGGAATGTCATAAGGCCGCTTGGAAGAATACAGCTTGCTGACTACAAGGGGGCCTTTGGGATAGTTGTAAGGAAGGCTGCCGATAAAGTCGTTAAGGGTCTGGAGGAAAGGGATGAGGCTATAAGGTATGGAGCTGCCGGTGCAATGATACTGACGTATCAGAACGATAAGCTCTGTTTTCCATCCCTGGACTGCGTCACTGACAAATACCCTGAGATAGATAGCAGCATAAGGAAGGCTGCCGGGGAGCTTCACGATGACGATGTGGTTATTGTTGCGTGGGGAGACAACGAGATCGACTCGGAAAGAGGCGCCTATGCTGCCGGCTTGCTCCTCCTGGAGAAGGCTAAAGCTAAGATAAGGATTTAAGAGGGGGATGGTTCTCTATCTCCCATGGAAAGGGTTCCATTTGAGGAGTTTCAGAAGCTCGATATAAGGGTTGGCAGGATAAAGGAAGCATACAAAATAGAGGGATCTAAGAAGCTTCTAAGAGTTGTTGTTGAGCTAGCAAACGGAGAGACAAAACAGGCGGTTGCCGGAATAAGCAAGTTTTATGAGCCTGAGAAGCTGTTGGGGAAGACGGTCATAGTTGTCACCAATCTGGAACCCAAGTCCATAATGGGATACACCTCGGAGGTCATGCTCCTCGCAGCATTCACGGATACAGACTTATCCCTTTTGACCACCGACAAGGAAATGCCACCCGGTACGAAGGTCTCATAAGCTGAAAAATTGGAATAAATTAATTTATAGGTGCGTTTAGCCATAATGTATTTAGGATGGTTAAGAGCGGGAAGAACTTTCTCAACAAGGGAATAATAAAACTGCTCATACTCGATGCCCTTTACGATAAGGAGGCACATGGCTACGAAATTATTAAGAAGATAAGCTCCAAGTTCAAGGGCATATACGAGCCAAGCCCAGGTATAATATATCCAACGCTTGAGCTTCTGCTTGACCAAGAGCTCATTGGGGAGAAGATCGAGAACGGAAAAAGGGTATATTATTTGACAGAAAAGGGGAAGATGGTCAGAGATGATGGTCTAAACGTTCTTACTTCCTTCCTCAACAAGAAAATACAGCCGAATGAAAGGGTAAAGGTCATTGAGCAGCTCTACAACATAAAAAACGTCATCTATGAAAAGCTATACGAGCTTGATGAAGACAAGCTCAGAACCCTTTATGAGTATCTTGATGAGCTTCTGCAGAAAATAAAGAGGCTTTAGGACTGAGGCGTCTTTTCAAGCATCCTGGAGAAGGTCCATATAGCTGCATGAATGATCTCATTAAGCCTTGCCTGTGTTCTGTAGTTCTTTATAACTATCTGCTGGATCTCTCCGTCCTTTATTTCAACTGTGTAGTCAAAGAGCTCCTCGCCCTCGAGGGTCCCTGCTTCTGCTTCAGATTTGTCCTTCTGCTTCATCGCCTCGAGTATTTTGTTTATGAAGAAAGATCTAAAGGGAGGTACGTCGGCCCGCAGCCTTAGCTCTGGCAGAGGCTTTATAACCGCGCTGTCCTTTGTTATTATAACCTGACCTAGAAGCTGTCCATCCTTTGGCCTCCTGAGCTCTCTGACCTCTGCCTGCTCCTCTTTCTTGCCCTCCGTTGGCATCTGGACGGCCTTTACGAAAGACTCCTTCTTCAGTATGCTGTCTATAACGTTAAGAAGGTCCGTGTAGAGCTGCTCCTGCTCCCTGAGCTCCTCCAGTTTTTCCTCTATCTTAGACCTAAGCTCTGCTAGCTTTTCAACTTCCTCAGAGCTCACAGACTCCATTTATATAATTCCTGCTAATAACTCTTTTCCAGATAGGACTTTCGTCAGGATTCAGAAAGCTTGAGATCCATGTATTTGTCCTCCATTGAGAACGGAGGGGGATGAGCGAGACGAGTCTTCTGCCCGCATTTAGGGCATGTCTCCCTAAGGGTATAAGTTCCGCATGATGGACATTTCCTTATGAGCTTTCCCATTACTCAACAACTCTGAGAAATCCTTTGCCCTCTAGCCTCTTGCTTATAGCTGCCGCAAGCTTCTTTATGCCCTTCTCCGCATCCTTGTAATTCTGAGAATAGAAGGTCACTCTGTACCTCGGAGCGCTTATGTACTTTATACTCACGTTGCCTTCCTTGATCTCGTCGATTGACTCCTTGAGAGCCCTTTTGACCACTTCTATGCCGTCTGGCTCGGGGCTGTAGATCTCAAAGATCTTAGTGATTGATACCTCCGACGGCCTTATCTTCTCTGATGCGAGCTTGTACAGCTCCTTCGCAAAGTTTTCATCTATTCCGACCTTCACAAATACTTCAGGGCCCTTTTCCACAAGGTCCTCAAGTCCCTCGTAGAGGCTGTCGTACTTCTGTGATACAAGCTTCATCTCCTTCTCGGGGTTCGGCTTGCCCAGCTTCTTTGCAACTATGTTAAAGACGCTTTCGGCCCATCTGGATTTCTTTATTTCTATTCTCTTGAGCTTCTGCTCCTCCAGAGTTACCTGCTTCATTGAAACATCTATGTCAAGCTTCTGCCTGTCTGCCCTGATGATCTTCACCAGAATTTTCTGTTTAGGCTTCAGGGCCTTCTCTATGTTCTTAACCACGTTCCTGGACAGCTCGCTCTCTGGAAGAAATGCTCTTAGGTTGTTATACTCATCTAGGGTGACCCATGCCCCTGAAGGGGATACGCTCTCGACCGTTGCAAGAACTATCTCTCCAACTTCAGGAAAGTCCTGTGGGACGCTCAATCTACCTTTTTGATCTCCTGGCTGTTTATTATTGCCTTCCCGCCAGTAGGTATGACCAACAGCTCGCCACATCCTTCACAGTATATCTTGCGCTTTGAGTTCGAGAAGACTATCCTCTCCATTCCACACTTTGGACATTTTATTCTGAGAAAGGAGCTCCTAGGAGTTAGCACGAGCTGCTTTATCTGAGGCATCTAGATCACCCTTTCTTTATCTGTTCGACTATTTCAGCCTTCCTAAGCCTTATCCCTTCCTTCATAATAGTGAAACCGCATTCCTTGCATTTTAGCTTCAGGGTTACCTTTTTAGTGGTCTTTGCGGTCCTTTTGAGCTCTGGGTACTTCTGACCTCCATAGCCATGCTTGACCTCCTCGTGATACCTAGCTCCATAGCTCATGCTTCTCTCCTTGCCCTTCTTGTAGATCGATACTTCATGTTCGGTATGCTTTTTGCACCTCGGACAGTAAGTGACTATTACCGAAGGGATTTTCATATCTCTCCCACCTTCTTCACTATGTTCTTCTCTATTAAAATTTTTGCATTTTCCTGAGGTATTGTGGCCAGATCGCCAGCTTCAAAGGGACCATATTCAACAAGATCCGAGCCCATGAACTTGTCAAGGGGCTGGTTAAACTGCACGAGATAGTAAACGGTAGGAGCGTTCTTCTCTATGTTTTCAAGCTCCTTGGTCTTGCCCTCGCTTATGCACGTTTTAAGCAGATTTATGTCATCGATGAAGCCTATCAGCTTCCACAGGGATGATTTCTCGTATTCGTCGACCTCTATCGGCCTTCCCTTTAGGAGGTTTTCAACCATCTTCTTAACTCTGATATCTATTAGCTCGCTTACGAGCTCTGATACGGTCTTTCTGAGCTCCTTTGCTGCCAGCTTGGCCTCCTCCGTCGAGGCCGTAAACTCCATAATTTTAAGCTGCTTAAGTCTTAGGGAAATTATGCCATAGAAGCCGGCAGGCAGAGGAGCAAGGTTATCCGGATCACTAATTTCGCTGTTAACAGCCTGTGATAGAAGATTAAGAATATCCTGCATTGTTGAACATATTACTCGCTTTTAGAAAAACTTTTTCGAATCGTTGACCAGCTGTCTGCTCTTTAGAAGAAAGTAGATTCCACTGGCCATTGCAACGATCCTGTCCCCCTGCCTTGCTGTGCCCGTTGTGAAGACGAGGTCCTGTCCATATTTCGTTATTTTTCCTTCAGCTACTATCTCGCCCCTGAACGCAGGCTCTATATAGTCGATGTTTAGGCTGACAGTTACGGCCCTTTCGTTTATAAGAGATCCCATTGCTACGTCAAGAAGCGTGGCAATAAAACCGCCGTGAACGACCCCTAATATGTTCAGATGTTTATCTCCGCACAGGGCTGTCGCCTTTCCCCTTTCAACCTTTATATCGAGCACATCCTCCAGCATGCAAACCACCTAATTTACGGCTCAGAGCTCAAGATCTTAATCATGTTTATAATCATAGCTCCTTTTTCATCATGGCCAAAAAATAAATGAATCAGCTTTAATAAAAGCTTACCTTTTATCTAATGGCACAAACGGTCTTTCCGACGGGCCAACGTAAACTGCTCTTGGCCTTATGAGCCTGTGCTGCTCCTCAACATACTCAATAAAGTGCGCCATCCAGCCGGTAACCCTTGACAGCGCGAAGAGTGCCGTGTAGATGTTGTTCTGCAGCGGGAAGCCAAGGCCCATGTAGACTATTCCCGAGTAGAAATCGGTGTTAGGATAGATGCCCTTTGCACCAAGCTCCTTGATTCCCAGCTCTTCAAGCCTCTCGGCTATTTCATAGAGGGTCTTTGGAGCTCCCTTGAGGTTAAGCTCCTGAGCCAGCCTCTTGAAGATCTTGGCCCGTGGGTCATACGTTTTATATACCCTGTGCCCGAAGCCCATCAGTCTCTTTTTGCCAGACTTGATGTTCTCCTGGAACCATGAATCAACCTTTGATGGATCGCCGATCTCCTGGAACTGCATTGCGGCCGCCTCCTCTGCTCCACCATGCAGAGGTCCCTTAAGGGCTGCAAGCGCTCCGACTATTCCCGAATACATGTCAGAAAGCGTTGATACTACCACAAGCCCTGCAGTGGTTGAAGCTGGAACCTCGTGATCGAGGTAAAGTATCAGCGCGTCGTTCATCGCTTCTATCTCTTTTTCGTTTGGCGACCTGTCAAAAACTGCCTTCAAGAAGCTTTCAGCTAGGCTCGAGGATGGCTCCAGAAGCCTTGGCTCCTTTCCCATCGCGTGCCTTATAGCTACTGCCGTAACCGAGGCCATCTGTCCTATTATCCTTGCTGCCGTATCCCTGTCCGTTGCCTTGTTCCACGCGAACTTTTCAGTGGCCGCAAAAGTGGCCATCGCGTTCATCTGAAGAGCTACTGCGTCTGAGGTCCTTGGTAGGGCTGTTATCGCCTTAATGGAATAGTCAGGGATCTTGTATCCTTGCTGAACCTTTTTCTCGAAGTCGTCAAGCTGGGATCTGTTTGGAAGGTTGCCGTAGAGAAACAGATACTGAATCTCCTCGGCCTTAGCCTTCGCGTTGATTATGTCCTCAATTCTGTATCCGGCATACCAGAGTATTCCCTTCTCGCCGTCTATTGTCGTCAGCCTTGTCCACTTTATGTTTACGTCCTCAAGGCCTCTGCTTATGCTCTCCATTTTGCATCACCCGAGAAAAGAGACGGTTTGATGCGTCTCTGAGACAAAAAGGTCATCGAGAATAAATTAAACGTCCATTTATTTAACCTTATCCGTTTTGAAAGTTTATTCAAAAATTTTAGTAAATTTTCGATAAAAAATAACAAAACTGATATAATTAAGACAACAAATTTGCATAGTTTAAAATTCTCTGTGCCGCTAATATAAGCTATAGCTTTTTTATTTTTAATTGCGATATTCGCTGGAGATTTCCTTCCAAATTTTACAAAAAAATTCTTGATTTTTAACTTTATTTTGTTTAAACTGGTAAAATTTATAAAAATTGCTCCACTATCAATATAATGTATGCCCATGCATATAAAAGCCGACGCAAAGGACATCGCCAAGAACGTTCTCACGGTGGGAAACCCTGAAAGGGCTAAGCTTCTCAGCGCCCTTATCGAAAACCCAAGGTTAGTAAACACGAACAGAGAGTTTTACGTCTATACGGGGCTTTATAAGGGTGTTCCTGTTAGCATTGTAGCCCATGGCATAGGCGCTGCCTCGGCTACGCTAGTATTTGATGAGCTATCTCAGGTTGGGGTTAAGAAAATAGTCCGGTTAGGAACCTCCGGCGCCTTGAGAGATGAAATAAACGTTGGCGACTTCGTTGTCTCGACGGGCGCCTCTTACTTACCTGGAGGAACTATTGGAGAGTACGTAACTGAGGGATTCTTCGTTCTGGCTGCGGTTCCGGATCTGGTCCTGACGAAGAAGGTGCTCGATAGCTTGAGCAGAGCTGGGCTGAGAGTACATTACGGTCCTACCTTTTCCAACGATCTTTTCTATTCAAAGTACTACAGCGACGAAATAAAAATATTAACAAAACATGGTTTTCTGTGCGCTGAAATGGAGTGCGCTTCCCTAATGGCTCTTTCTCAGATAAAGAGGATGAGATCCGCGTGCGCGCTTCTGATAGTAGATAACATAGTACGGGGCAGGGACAGGACGTGGACCGATGAGGAAGAGCTCGAAAAGCTTATAATGAAGGCAGGGTCAGCAGTTCTTGATGCGTTAGTTGAGGATTAACGTAGCGCATGCAGTTTTTGTCGTTCTGGTTTCGTTTATAATAGTGAGCGTTGCGCTTCCAATTTCGCTTTATTACATTTCCCTCCTGGCTTTCCCCAATCAGGCAAAGGGCGATCCCCTGTATTATAACGGCACTCTTGTGGGATACAAATACGTTTATATAAATATATCATCCACTGGATTTTTTAACGCAAGCGCAACCTACTACATGAGCCCAATTGTGACTGAAAGTTATGCGATGCAGCAGGTTAAGGTGCTGAACGAGAGCTGTCATATTCCCTACACCTATCTTGTGAGCTTAGTAAAGAACTATACATACTATGATCCGCTTGCTGGAAAGAGGCTTGTTAACGTAAACCTCCTGAACCTCGCGCTTCTAAAGTACTATTCAGAAAACCCGCGCTTTCACCAGCTGTACAGGTTTGGAATAGAAAGAATAAGGTCGCTTAACTATTCCGCTTATTTCTGACCGCTTAGAGCCAGTGAAAGATTCGCCGTTAGTAGCGGAGAGGAGGTCAGAGCTAGCGTCCTAGCTCGATGATCTCGCCCAGCCCCTTTAGATGCAGATATACAGCAAGAAAAGCTGGCAGCTTCAATCTTTCCTCCTTGAAAGGACCGTAAGTCTGTTCCTTAAATTTAACTTTAGGCATGTAATAGACTTTAATCTCGACCTCCTCATCTGGCAGAACCACCGCATCCGTAAATGGATCAAAGGACTCAAGCCTTTCTACCTCCCTCTTTGAAAGACCGCTTTCGTTGTGCAGAGATTCGGGGGCCCTGAATATCCTTCTGACGTCTATGGTGACGTTTGGATCTATGGGTATCTTCCTTCTCTGCTTTATTACGGCTCCTTCAGGGGAGTTCCTCTGAAAGATCTTCTCATCGTATCCGTTCATTAATATGTAATCTACCAGCTCTATTCTCTCTGGCTGGCCAAGTTTTCTCATCCTTTCATCAATAACGTGAAAGTGATATCCATTGTTGCCAGAGAAGTAGATTTTTATGTTCTTCCTGCTGAGCCCAAAGTCCTCCATCAGCAGGCGCATCAGGGCTGTAGCGGCTTCCTTTACTTCTTCCATGCATTCATCGCACACCCATTCAACCTCATCGACGTCCCTGGATCCGCATCTTGGACACTTATCTGGCTTAGGAAGAGGGCCGTATGAATGACAGCTTCTGCAAATCCAGAAGCTGTTTTCCTTTATCCGAGGACTTGCATCCTTGATGTCTATATCAAAGGCGAGATCTGCCTTTATCCACCCCTTTGATTCCATGGGAGCTGTGGGGTCATGATATAAGGCGACTGAGTAGTACACTGCAAGAGGAGAGCTCTTTACTAGAAAGGCTCTGTACTCTCCTGGGCTTTTAAAGCTGAGGTGCCTGACCATACCCCCTTCAAAGTTCATATATCCGAACTCCCTCTGCTCTATTTCATCGGGTGCGCTTATCCTCTCGGAGAAATTAAAGTAGTACCATCTGAAGAACCTCTTAACCGGTTGCAGACGTTGAGTTTCCGACGTACTCATATATCAGGACCTGAGCCCACATGCCGTTTGAAAGGACATGGAATGGAGAGGCGTAGACCAGCCTGAAGGGCGTTGAATTGGTGCCGTAGTATATCCTGTATGTCCACAGAGGAATAAGATAGTAACCCATGTTGCTGTAGTTGACCTCATAGTGAGGTATTATTGTGATTACTTGACCAGTTGACGGGTCTATAACTCCCCATCCCTGATACTGTAGCGGCTCAAGCCTTCCGAGCAGAGTGTTGTTCCAGAAGTACCATGTCAGCAGGTGCGTCTGCGGATTTATGAAGAGCGACTGGTTGTTCGTCCAACCAGCCCACACTATCATAGCGGGCACCTTGCTTTCATCTCCACCTATTCCGTATAGCTCTCCTGAGAGCTCATATCCGTACAGGTAATAGTCCCTTGTTATTGCGGCAGCATCGGCTCCTGTCGCGAAAACGACAACGTATTTGCCGTGCAGCTCCTGCAGTATTCTTATAGCCTGATCTGGAGGCGAAAGGAACATCTTGGCCACAAGCCCTATCTGGGTTCCGTTTAGAGTGGCGTTATCTATAACGGTGGTCTGGTTGCCCATTACGGTTATCCAGTAGCCATAGTCCCACCACGCCACTACTACTGAGTGAGGTGGCATGTTTGATGAATTTGACATCCACTTAAGCGCGTCGATCCAAGCTGGAACTGGCTGATTGATTATCGTCGCGGAGTTAACTATAGAGACCGGAATGTTGTTCTGAGGTATCCATGTATAGACAGGGAATGCTGTAAGACCAATAAGGACGGCCGCAGCCGCTATTTTTTCGTACTTGAACTCTGGGCCCTGGGGCTGAGCCTTTTTAACCTTCTTTACAGCTGGATGCTCAAACCTAATTTCCGAAACCGCGTAGTAGAGCCCGAGAGGCGCTCCTATTACAACGGCCAGTCCCATAAAGTCCATGAGCTCGCCAAAAGAGGTTCCAACGTAAAAGCTCCAGAAGAGGAAAATCGAGAGCGTTACTGAAGCAAGGGTTCTCTTTTTGAGGAGAAAATAACCTGCTATGATGACCAGCAGGCTGCTGAGGCCGTAGGTAAACAGAGTTTCAACGCCTGAAGTTGGCAGCTGCTCAGCCACGGTGCTGACTATCGACGGTTTAGTCCTTAAGAGCGGATTTAGCGCTGAGAGGTATCTGAGATTTATAAGGTGGGGAAGGAGGTAAGCAACGGCTCCGAGTCCTGCCAGTACTATCGCTACGAGAATACCAAAGAAGACGTTCCTGCTAACTATCTTAAGTCTTTCGTTAGCGTAGTATAGAGCGTTTACTACTATCGCGAGGTAAAGCAGCAGCATTGTTGGAGAGTAAATCCATGATCTGCCTGGATCAGGATATATAACCGCTACTAACGCCCCTGCAGTATAAAGAAGCTCATTCAGAATCGTCTGCTCAGTGATGTAGTACCCCGTCTTTCCTGGCCTCAGATAGAGCGGGGCGAATAGAAACGCCAGTCCAACTACACCGTTCATGTTTTCGGTTCCGCCCCACATAGTCTGCGCATACCCAACCAGAAGCCCGGCTATCAGAGCGTAGATGCCCTGTTTAACTGAAATAGCGCCCTGGGCCTTGCCTGACTCAAAAGCATATACCAAGAACAGAAGCGAAAGAGGCATAAAGAGAAAAGCGAATGGCGTTCCCTTGTACCATCCAAAGTCGGTCCTGATTATAAGGCCTGGAGCTGATGAGAGAAGCAGAACGCCCAAAAGGCCTACGTATTTGTTCCCTGTTATCTTCAATGAGATAAAATATGCCGGGATGGATATCAGAACACCCGTGAAGATCGGAACTATTGCAACGAAGTCATACAGAGATATCTTCATGCCGAGCCCTTTCAGTATAATGTAAAGGACAGCTACCAAAAAGTAAAGGCCAGAAGGAGAGGTGGCCGGTATGTTTCTCCCCCACGGGTACCAGAAGTTATAGTCAATAGTGTGCATGTACTTGTTTATGCCTTCTAGCCCATACTTTGTAAGATCCTGGTAAACAAGATTTGTAACATAATAATGATAATATGGATCGAACTCGTTAAGATAAAAACCGTACCTCGCTGGCATCAGTCTAACGTAGATGTTCAAGACTGTTAGGAGCCCGAAAGCTAGAACTACCACTGCTGTTCCGAAGGACAGCCTCGGCCTGATAACTTTCATGATACCTAAAGAATCAGCTGCAGAGTCTAAAAAAGTTTTGCCACAATGCGCTCAGCCGCGAAAGCTGCGGCAATATTAAAAACGACCTAGCATTATGTTAAGGCAGTAATGAAAAGGCTTAAAGAAGGCGATGTGCCGGTATTTGTGCACCTTCCATCGACTTTCGGCCACCTTGATGAATCGAGATATAAGGGAAGGTGGACGCTCCTTTTTTTCTATCACAGGGACTTCGCGCCTGGATGCGACCTTGACATAGGAACTCTACTTAACAACATGGAGCACATTGAGAGGCTTGGCCTAGAGCTTGTGGGAATCAGCCCTGACCCCCTTGAGAAGCACTTTGAGTTTGCTGTATCAAAGGGGATAAAGTTTGAGCTGGCCTCAGACTCAGAAGGTAAAATGGCCGGCCTGTACGGTGCGATTAAAACCAGAAAACCTCTTAACTTCAAGAGGAAGGCTTTTCTTATCTCTCCTGACTTCAGGATATTAAAGGCATATGAGGGAAAGAAGACCGTCCTTTACCCGCTGGAAATAATCTATGACGTTGAGTTTATTCAGGACCTCATAAAGAGCTATGACCCAGAGAAGATAAGGATCACGTTTAATTTCTTCTGAGCCTCCTGCCTTTATGCGAGAGCTGGGGGCTCTGAGACATAAGCACTGACAGATGAGGGCTCCTCTCTTGAAAAACGGCGCTCAATAAGCTTTTTAAATTAAGAACAGGGATTAGGTCTTGATTGAATGGTCTGGACAGCTTCCAAACATCATATTCGGAGGTCGTTCTCCTTTGCCTAGAATCAGGGCTATTGTAAATGGCACTGAGGTTTTCTCAGGAAGCTTGGATATAGCGAACCATCCAAAGACAGTAAACGAGCTGCTCAGAGCTAGAACCGTCAAGACAATAGCGGTGCTAAGGGGGGATTACTATATGTTCAGGGTTCCGGTAAGGGTTGGCGCAGAGAAGCCAGAGAGCGCGTATAAAGAGGGCGACCTGGCGTTCGACTTCATGGGTGGCTGGCTTCTTCTGTTCAAAAAGAGATCCATGTATGCCGGAAGAGCTAACTACGTCGGAGCATTAGAGGGGAGAGTTCCGGATATTAAGCCTGGGACTGAAATAGTCCTCGTCTTCACGCCATAGAATCTATATCTGGCTCTGGGCTCCCTCCCACAGATAGCTAAAGTAGCTTTCAGCAAGCATAGCAAGGTATGGATGATTCGATGCTATTGCGGTGTAGTCCCCCTGAGCCATAGAAAGCATTAGGACCACCATCTTCGAATCCGAAATTACTCCCCCACCGAACATAGCATCTCTGAACCTCACTTCGGCCTTTGGTATTGCTCTTTTTACCGCAGCTGCAGCGCTTTCGGAGGTGAGCACCTTGACTGACAGATCAGGGTTCTTCACAACCACGGCCTTTATCTGGTCTATGAAGCTCTGCGCAGGCTCAAACGGTATTGCGATCTTAACCTCCCTTTTTGCCAGCTTTATCGCCTCGATAAATGTGTCCATGACGGCCTTGAGCCCATTAACCAGCCACACGTCAAACCTTTCGGTCATGCCCTTGGAGCTGTATATGGGTCGTACTACCCTTTCAAGAAACGCCTCGAACTCGCTTAGCCGCTTCTCCATCTCCTCCTTATACCTCATGAGGATCTCATCGGGAGATGCCAGATAGTACCTAGAGGGCCACCCCTTTTCCTCCTTTACCCACTTCATATCGATCAGCTTTTTCAGCGAAATATAGACCTTTGGATATGGAACCCGAGAAGCTCTTGATACTTCCTGAGCGCTCATAACTCCCCCATTAAGGAGGGTCTGAAAGACCCTAATATCGTAAGTCGTAAGCCCTATTTTCTCCAGTATCTGAAACCTGTCGTCCATTTATCTCAGCTTCTCTATTACGCTCAACGCCTTCACAACGTCCTTTCTCGGCATTATAAAGAAGACGTTCCGGTCAAACCTGAATGCATGTATCAGATTTATGTTAAGCGCGTTGAAGATCATGATCAGCGGATGATATGGAACGTCATGTTTTGCGCCAGCGAACTTGACCTTCAGAAGTACAAGATCGCTAGGCGAGCCCCCGTTCTTTATTATTGCCTTTATCCTGCCCTCATCCGAAACAGCCATTATCAGCTTTGATATGTCTACGTTTTGAAACTCATCCAGCGTGTAAGTCGCCTCGCCTATTCCCGTTTCGAGCTGCACCTCAGTCCCAGTTGTCGAAACAGAATACGAAGATGGCTTTGAGGCGGAGAGCTTCGTAAGAGCTTTCTCTATGGTGTTAAGCTTGACGTCCTTCCCCGTAAGAGAGTCAACGGCACCTTTTATCTCACGCGCCATTGCGTTCAGGTTTGCAAGACCGCTCGAGAGCATTATCTGGTAAAGGACGTTCTCGTCGACCACCTTTTTCACGGCTTCCGTGACCTTCACAAAAATGTATTTTTAGTAGTCATATAAATAATTTGTGAATGTTTTTCATGATTTTTCTTTAATTTTCAAAATTCCTCAAATAAAGTCCAGCAGGCTGCCCTCCCCTTTTGTAAACCTTGAAACTTTAACAGCAACCCTCCTGACCTTCTTGCCCTCAGATTCATTCAGAATGGCCCCCAAGAGCGACCTTGCGTTGCTGATCAGCTCATCAAAGGACGCTGTTGCGTGTTTTAGCGTTCTAGACTTCGTCCTCACCGTAAAGTCCTCAAAAATCACTATAACGCCCACTTCCTGAAACAGCATCCCGTTCAGTCTTTCAAAGAGCCTCCTAGCCGCCTCCTCAAGCGCCTCCTCAGGGCTTCTCCCTTTTAAGGAGACGAACTTCTCAAGCTCCTTTCTTTCCTTCTTTACCTCCACTTTCCTTTCATCAATTCCCCTAACAAAGTTGAAAATCATTATCCCCTTCTTTTCTCCAAAGACCCTTATCAGGTCGTCCACGCTCAGCCTTCTTGCGTCGCTGACGGTTCTGATCCCCATTGAGGCCAGCCTTTCGGCGGTTTTAGTGCCTATGTATGGTATTTGATCGAGCCTTGATGACTCTAGAAACGACTCAACTTCATCCGGCCTCACCACCTTGAGGCCGTCGGGCTTGGCTCTGTCACATGCCATCTTTGCTATCAGCTTGTTTGGCCCTATTCCAACGGTGCATCGGATGTTGGCTGCGCTCTTAACAATATTCTTTATCTCTTTCCCAATATCCTCCGCTACATCATAATCTATCTCTCCAAGGTCTATGTAGGCCTCGTCTATGCTCGCCTGTTCCACCTTCTTGAATCTTTCCCTGATGCTCTGCATAATAGCACTGCTGATCTGAGAGTAATATGAAATGTCAACGGGCAGAATTACAAGGTTCGGGGCAAGGGCTTTTGCTTTGGAAACAGGCATTCCGGACTTCACGCCAAACCCGCGTGCTACATAGTTTGCTGACGCAACGGCTCCCGTTTCAGGTCCGGTTAGCATGCAGACTGCTATGGGCAGCCCCCTGTATTCGGGATGTCTAAGCTCCTCGCACTGAGCGAAGAAATAGTCAAAATCCACGAGAGCTATCGCTCGGCTTATTGTTCCCAACTTTTGATCTAAATGACGTTTTCAGAGGCTTTAAACTGATCGTCGTTTGTGCAATTTTTGACGACTTTAAGGAAAAAATCTTTATAAATACTGAAGTTCTTATCAAAATGTGAAAGCAGACGTAGTTGTTGGGGCACAGTGGGGTGACGAGGGCAAAGGAAAGATCGTCGATTTCCTTGCCCCACAGTACGAGCATTTTGTAAGGTTCAACGGAGGGCCAAATGCCGGTCACACGGTGGTCGTGGGGGAGAAAAGGTTCACGTTTCATCACGTGCCCTCTGCGGCGCTGAGCAGAAAGAGCCTGTACGTGGGGCCCGGAGTTGTGATAAATCCTCAGATCCTTCGGGAGGAGGCTGAAGGCATAAGGGGCCTTGTTGGCTCTCTACATCTTGCTGTGGATTACAGGGCGTCGCTCATTACCCCAGCCGAGGTGGAGCTGGACAAAAGAATTGAGATGATGAAAGCCCAGTCTGCTGTGGGAACCACTTTAAGGGGCATTGGGCCTGCTTATTCTTCAAGGGCACTGAGGATCTCTCCGCGGGTTGTCGACGTCCTGAGGAAAGATTTTGATTTTTCGATCTATGAAGCGCTTTACGGAATCAAGCTGGATTGGAAGAAATGGCTCTATGACTCGAGGGATGCCCTTGGAGGTCTTGCCGGGGACGTGAGGAGCGAGCTCAGGGATGCACTCGAGAGAGGTGATTCCGTACTCTTCGAGGCTGCCCAGGGCACGCTCCTGGATCTTGTCTTTGGTACCTACCCATATGTGACGTCGTCAGGAACGACTGCCACACATGCGTTCTCGTCAACCGGGCTCTCATACAAATATGCGGGAAAGGTTCTGGGGGTGGCCAAGGCATATATAACAAGGGTTGGATCCGGGCCGATGCCGACTGAGCTCAAGGGGGATATAGCAGACTACATAAGGGAGAAGGGAAAAGAATACGGCTCCACAACTGGAAGGCCCAGAAGGGTCGGTTGGCTGGATATACCTCTCCTGATATATGCAAAGGAGATAAACGGCATGGACGAGCTGTTCCTTACTAAGCTCGACGTGCTGGTGGGGCTTAACGAGCTGAAGGTTGCCGTTGCTTACAGGATAGATGGCTCTGAAAGGAAAAGCGTGCCCGCCGACGCTGATCTGAGCTTGGCAGAGCCCGTATATCAGAACGCTGAGCCCATACCTAAGCTAAGCCCAGGCGACATAGCGAAAATTGTGAAGGAGGGATGGAAATGTGCGCCAAGAGAAATGAAAGATTATGTTAAGCTCATCGAGGAGCTCGCAGGGGTTCCAGTGACCTATGTATCTCTGGGCCCACAGAGGGAGATGACCGTCAGAGTTGCATGAGAGCGTCTCGCCCCTCGATGACAGATACTACGAGGATGTGAAGGATATCGCTTCGGTATTCTCGGAAAGATCGCTGTTCTTTCACAGGCTGCTCGTCGAAGCGCTTTATCTTGAGATGCTCTGCAGGGAGGGCATCCTCAGAAGGCCCTGCGGAGGCTTCAGCACAGAAGAGTTCATGGACAAGCTTGACGCGAACTGGTACGAGCAGATAAAGGACATTGAAAAGGTGGTCAGACATGACGTCAAGGCCACTGAGCTCTACATGAGGAAGCGCCTGATGGAGCTAGGATATAGCGGGCTGGCACCTCTAGTGCATCTGGCCCTCACAAGCGAGGACGTCAATGCAAACGCTTACGGCATGATGCTCGAGAAGGGAAAGAGGAAGATTTTAAGTTGCTACTTGGATCTGACGCTGAGGCTCTCTGAGCTCTCTAAAAGGCACGCATCGAGCATCATGATGGGCAGAACTCATGGAGTTCCCGCGGAGCCAACGACCTTTGGCAAGGAAATTTCCTACTTTGCCTACAGGCTTGCGGAGGCTGCCGAAAGGCTGTTAAGGATCAGGCCGTACGGAAAGCTCAGCGGGGCGGTTGGAACTTAC
>JAGDXK010000031.1:11423-12018 GCA_023256405.1 Nitrososphaerales archaeon | reverse complement strand
AACTTACAGCTCCTTTATGTTTGTAAATCCATCTGTAGACTGGCCGCTCTTTTCAAAACGGTTCATTGAAAGGCTTGGCCTCGAGTTTCCAGAGGTGTCCAAGCAGGCGCCCCTCTGGGACAACACGACAAGGATCCTTCAGGAAATCGACCTGATAAACTATATAATGAGAGAGCTGGCCCAGGACCTCTGGCTCTACAACTCCCTGGGTATAATACAGTTCAGAAGAGCTGGAGTCGGCAGCTCCACAATGCCCCATAAGGTGAATCCAGTGGACCTGGAGGACGCCGAGGGACAGCTCGAAATATCAAGCTCCGTTCTCCAGACAACTGCTCACGAGCCCCTTTATACCAGGATGCAGAGAGACCTCTCGGATAGCCCCGTCAGGAGAAACTTGGGAGTTGCTCTGGCCCACTCCTACCTCGGATGCAGGAGAATTCTGAAAGCCCTTGAACAGCTGGTCTTCAAGGGAGAGGATGTGAACTCGCATCCTGAGGTCCTTTCGGAGCCTCTTCAGATAGCGTTCAAGCTGTCAGGAGATCTGAACGCTTACGAAAAGGTGTTCGAGAATATCGAAAAGATGGATAAGCTTGTC